>JBAXPF010000050.1:0-17364 GCA_037132955.1 Verrucomicrobiota bacterium
ATGGGGAAGAGGAAGTTGGCATGTCTTCCTCTTCCCCAATGACCTTCCGCTCTTCATCTTCACCTGCATTGAGTACGCACCCCAGCTCTACGACCAGCTCATGTTCGGCACCGCCGCTCTCGCCGCCGCCGGCGCGCAACAAGTCTGGGAAAAGGCCAACCGCCACAAGGACGGCTGGTGCTACATTAAGCGCATCAACGAAGCCGGCACCTCCATCGGTCTCATCCTCGCGCACGTCCGCCTCAGCATCGACACCCCGCCTGAGGACAAGAACGATCCCGGCACTCCCGTCTGGCGCATCGTACATCTCGCCGATGCCGGCGCGCTCGATCAAATCACCTTCGCCGCAGGATAAGCGGCCCGCCGCGTCATGGGGAAGAGGAAGTTGGCATGTCTTCCTCTTCCCCAATGACCTTCCGCTCTTCCTCTTCACCAGTGACCATTGACCAATGACCTCCATCAAACCCCTGCTAGTTGCCATCTCCCTCCTTTTCCACCCCTCCCATGATGCCATGAAACTCACTCAATACTACGGAGACCTGGTCACTCATTCCATTCCCCTGGTGAAGGATGGCGCCGCCTTTGTTCCGGGCGATGAATGGAACCTCATCTTCACCGCCAAGCGACGGTCATCAGATCCGGACACCGCCGCCATCATCCAGAAAACACCGGCGCCGGCCTCACCGTCACCGGTTCCACTGCCGCCGTGGAGATAGTCCCCCAGGACACCGCCGCGCTGCTGCTTGGCGTCCTCGTCTGGGACATCCAAGCCCTGCATCTGTCTACCGGTGCCGTCGCCACCGTCGCCGAGGGACGCCTCAATCTCACCCGGGACATCACCCGCTCCACCACCGTATCCATCCCCATCTACACCACCACCCCGCCTGTCTTGCTAGGGGCCACGGGCAAGTCCGCCTATCAACTCGCCGTCGATGACGGCTACACCGGTACCCAGCAACAATGGCTCGCCTCCCTGGGCGGAGCGCCCGCGCCGACCATCCTCGATAACATCCTGTTCACTCCCATCAATTCCATCCCAGCCAGCCTGGTCATTTCCGGCACGCTCGATCCCGACGTCGCATCCATCTGTGCCTATCTGAATCAAGCGAACGGTCTGCCATCATGGTCCAATGGCATTGATTCATCGCCCCAAACCGCAATCGTGCAAAATGATGGGCAAGGCAACTGGTGGATCAATGCCGCCTACGCTGATTACCAATACAGCGCCTACTGTCCCAGCACGGCCGCCAGTCCCGTAGGCCTGACCGGTTGGATCATCGTCAAAGGCACCGGCCAGCCCACCATCACCGCCATGGACGATGCGGTCACGGGCATACCTGGAACCCCTGGAGAAACCCTTATCGTTGCGGAAAGTGACATCTACATGTGTGTCCGCAAATTCCCCGTCAAATGGGTCATGATCTCCACCGATTACTCGCTCATCCCGTAGTTCCCCTCTTCATCTTCCCCATTGACTATTGACCAATGACCAATGACTGCTTCTCTCTACCAAATAACCTTCACGCCCACCGGCGGCGTCCCCATCCGCCTGTTGGATTACGGTGATTTTTTAGAGACGCCTCTCGCATTTGGCGTCCGGCAGCCGGCGCAATCCATCACGCCCCTCGGCTCCCCCTGGGGCGGCACCCATGCCGGCGGTGGCACCCGTCGCACTCTCACCTGGCAATGCCAGAAAGAGCACGCCAGCCACACCGATGCCGACTCCTACATCCAGCGCCTCGCCGCCACCCTGCCCTTTCTAACCACCGGCCTGCTGCAAGTCGCCGTCAACGGCGGGGAAGTCTGGGATCTCCAGGATGCCACCATCCTCGATTCCTCCGCCCGCCGCTATACCGACGGCAATTTCGCCACCCTGGAAAACCTCCAGCTCGACTGCGGCCACACCCTGCCTGTTTCCGGTTTTGGCTGGTATCCAACCATCCCCACCGAGTGGGACCTGTCCGCCCATTCCGACAAGCTCGCCTTCCTCCACAACGGCACCCTTCCGAATTGGCGCGATCTCATGCCGGATCTCGTGCCGCGCGTCGTCAACGATGGCGGCGAGAAATGGTTCGAGTTCGGCTTCGTTTCCGATTCCCTGCTCTCAGGCAGTGTGGGCCTGCTCTGGTACGGAGCCGATGGCGCCGTCTCCATCCGGGCCCAGCGCACGGAAAACATCACCACCTGGGCTGGCGGAGATTTCACCGATTGCGTCGGCAGCCCATCCATCAACTCCGACGGCCACTACGAATACTGGGTCCGCTCTAAATATCCGGTCGATAGCGCCGTCAAGTCCGGCGTCATCACCTGTTCAGCCTCCCCCTCTCCGGATACCCGCAACAACGGCCTCACCTCCATCGTCGTAAAAAACATCGTACTCGCGCTCGGCTATCCCTTCACTTTTCCCGGCGATGCCTCCCGCCTCCAAACCGAACTCCAACCCTACTATCCAGGTGCCACCGTCACCGCCACCACTTACGCCAACTGGGTTATCACCCTGCCCGGCATCAACCTGACATCCTACGCCGAGCAATCCAGAGTCTATTGGCCCGCCTACACGGTAACCGAGGCCATGACTGGTGCCACCACCACCGTTGATGGCTGCAGCTTCATCGGCACCTGGGTCAATGCCGCCGGCGTCCGCACCGCCGTCCCCAAACAATTCGCGCGCCTCTTCTTTGACCGCGTCCCCATCCCCTCCTCCCGCTAACAGTATCTGCTGCTTCCAGCAGCAGTCTTCCTCTTCATCTTTCCTAGTGACCAATGACCATTGACCAGTGACCCTTATGTACCCTCCCTCCATCGTCCGTTTCCCCTTTCCCTTCACCCTCTCCCTCCTCATCCCGGAGATCCCGTCCGACGGACCGCGCCCGCGCGTCGCTCCCCAACCCTCCGACCCCTTCACCCAAGGCTTTCAACCATTCCCCCTCATCGTGCGCGTCGATCCCGAGCTGCGCCTCGTCATCGCCTCTCTCCCGCCCATCCCAGCGCCGCTCATCCTCTTCGGCCCCGCCGACTACCAAGCCGCAGCATCCGCCTCCATGGACGACTACGCCGCCCGCGTCATCGAACTTTGCGGCCCGGATCCCGCCGCTGTCCTCCAACCCCTCATCGACGATCCCTCCGCTGATCTAACCACCCGCGCTTTCCCGCCGCGTTCCCTCAAGCTCCTCACCATCAGCAAGCTCAAGCTCATCCTTGCTCTCGAAGCCATCGGCCTTGAGGACGATTTCTTCGCCTACCTCGCCAGCGACGTCAAACTCCAGCGCCGTTGGGATGCCTGCCAGTTCCTCGCCTACACCGATCCCCTCGTCACTGCCGCCATCCCCATCTTCGCCGCCGCCACCAACCAACCCGAATCCGCCATCACCACCCTTCTCATCTCCTGTGCCGCCTGACCCAGTACCTGCTGCTTCCAGCAGCAGTCTTCCCCATGATCCTCAGCATCTACCAAATCGACTTCATCGACAGCGCCGGCACCGCCACCCGCCTGCTGGACATCGGGGATCCCATCGGCGCGATGATCGATTTCTCCGTCAAGCAATCCGCTGATTCCTTCACCTCTCTCGGCAACCCATGGGGCGGATCCCGCGCCTCCGGCGGCGCGCGCCGGCCGCTCTCCTGGGCCCGGCAGATCGAGCATGTCAGCCACGCCGCCGCCGCTTCCTTCGCCATTCGCCATCCCGCCTCCCTGCCACTCTCCCGGGAGGGCAAGCTCCGCGTCACCGTCTCTGGCGGCGAAGTCTGGGATCTCCTCGATGCTGTGATCCTGGACGCTACCACCCGCCCCGATCAGGACGGCACCTATGCCACTCTCACCAACTACACCGCCGAGGCCGGCCAGACCCTCCCCTGGTCCGGCCTCGCCCACTACGCCGGCATCCCCACCTCCTGGCTCCTCACCACCCACACCGGCCAAACCCTCGCTCACTCCGCCATCTAACTCTTGTCTTCCACCTCTTCACCTACTTACTTAATCACCTACTAACTTAATCACCTCCATGTCACTCTCCCTCGCCACCAAAACAGTCGGTCCTCCGGACAACTCCTACACCTGGTATCTCCACTCATCTGGCGTTGCTCTCGCCACCGGATTTTCCGTCTCGCTCGGCGATGGTACCGCCACCAAACTTTGGATCGATTCCAATGGCATCGGCTTCCTCAATGCCGGCGGCTACACCACCAGCTTCCGTTGCCCCGGTGCCACCGCCAACCAAACCCTCACCTTCCACTACGCTCCCGGCGAAGTCTATCCCGAGCTGGTCGCCGTCCTTGCCGCCGATTCTGTCAACTCCACCACCACCGCCGCCACCGTCGCCGCGTTCAGCGTTACTCTTGAAGCCAGCGCTCTCTATGAATTCGAGCTGGTCCTCGTCTTCAAATCCGCCGCCACCACCACCAGCCCCCGCTTCACCCTCAACGGCCCCACCGCCCAGACCGACTTCGTCACCTACGAAGTCCTCGGCAATGGTGCCACCAACGCCCAATACACCGCCTGGGGCACCGCTGGTACCAACACCGTCAACGCCCCCGGCATTGCCACCGCCTATGCCTGCCGCCTGCGCGGCATCTGCAAGACCACTTCCAGCACTCCTGCCAGCGCTGTTTCCCTCGACATCTTCTCCGAGGTCGGCGCCAGCGCCATCACCCTCTGCATCGGCTCCTACATGCGCTTCCGCAAGCTCAACTAACGCCCCCTCCCCAGTACCTGTTGCTTCCAGCAGCAGTCTTCTCATCTTTTTAACCTCTAATCTCTACCTTGCTTGCCTGACTTCGACATCAATATCACCTCCACCGCCAACACCGCCGGCATATCGCAGGCGACTGCCGCGATGGGTAATCTCACTGCCAGTGAGGACGCCTACAATGCCAAAAAGGCGCAGTTTCTGACTGCTGCAGAGCGCGAGGTTGCTGAGGTGGAGCGTTTGGTAGCCAGCGGAAAAAAACTTGAGGCTGCACGCAACATCGACGCCACTGCAGCAGGTAGATCCATTGAAGCTGGCAAGGAACTCATCCGTCTCCAGGAAAAAGCCATCGAGCCGGTCACCACTCTCACCCGCGCAACCGGCGATGCCGCCGATATGTCCAAAAAGGTCGGCTTCGTCTCTAGAGAGGCATCCTACCAGATCGCCGACTTTTCGACCCAGGTGCAAATGGGTACATCCGCCGTCACTGCCTTCGGCATGCAGGCGCCCAACCTGATCAACAGCTTCACCCAGGTCGGCCTCGTCTCCGGTAAGTTGGCGCTCCCCCTCCTCGCTGTATCCGCCGCCCTGCCGATTGTTGCCGGAGCCTACAAGTATTTCAGCAGTCAGATTCCCCAGGCGGGAGCCGCCCAAAAGAAATTCGCCGAAGACACCAGCGCCAGCATCGACAAACTCGTTGGAAAAATCGGCGAACTCAACACCGACGCGCTGGAAAAGGCCGATACCAAGGCCAAAGACGCTATCAAATCCGCTGGTTTATTGGCAGAGAAGTTCACCGCAGTCCAAACGGCGGAAGCATCCTTCACAGCGGCCGCAAAAACCAATGCCGAGACCAATATCGCATCCCAAGGTGGAATGCTGTCCGTCTTGGGCTTGCAACAGGAAAAGTTTAAGGAAATCCAAATCCTGGCCGACCTCCAAGTAAAGGCCTTGCAAGCGGCGGCCGCTGCCAAGATCGCGGAGGTCAATGCCATGCGGGAGCAGGCGGTTTTGGAGGCATGGAAAGCCACCATGGAGATCAAACGCTCGGAAGCGAAAAAGATCAGTCTGGAAGCCGATTTGGTTGCCCAGCAAAGGGTTCTCGACCTGGTCACAAAACAGAATCGGGAAACGGAAAAATCTGCGGTTAAAAGGTCTAACGAAAGTCCGCTATGGGACATGGCTGGTTCGATGGTTGGCGTAGGTGCGCGGGTATTCGCCGGTGACTACCCAGGCGCTTTGCGCAACTTTCAAGCGGCGGATCCATCGGCGGCGATGACCAAGCATGTCCAAAATCAAGGCGCCGATGACTATGACGCAAGAACGGCCGAATCTCGCAGGAATATGGAAACCGGCGCACGAAGTCGCGTCGATGGCCTCGCTTCCGACATCGAAAAGGTCAAAGAGGAAACGGCCACCAACGAAGCGCTTTTTGATAACCTGTCGCGTAAGATCAATGCCTCGGATCAAGCCAGTGCCATCAAGATCGAGGAGATCACCCAAACCCTACAAAGCACTCAAACGGCTGCGCAGATTGACCAACTGAATAAAACCGCCACCCAAAATGTGGCGGACATAGAGGGTGTTCTATCTAATGTCACTGCAACATCGGCTCAAGAGGCTCCCGCTTTTTCTCGCCTCAAGCAAGCGGTGGCGGATCACATCATAGATGCCAGGGAACTTCCCCAAGTCGTGGCCGACCTACAAACATTGCTCGGCTCCTATCAAAGCGGATTCATGCAAATGTCTGGCAGCACGACAGAAAATGTCCGCATGGTAACGGCCGTCCAAGCGCAACTCGCCGAACAAGTCAAACTCACTCGTGAGGCAGGCATCCAATCCGCCGGAGTTTCCGCAGATCAGAAGCTGCTCAGGGCAGAGTTTGAACGCTGGAAAAACCAACTGCTGCAAAACCAGGATAGAGGCACCCAATGACCCCTGAATGGACCATTTCCGGCGAAGAGGGCCACACGCTCGATGCCGCCGTGCGCCCCGCCTCCATGGTCGGCTTGCAGGGCGCCGTCCTCACCCTCCAATCGCTCGATGTGGACACCCTCACCTGGTCACAGGTCAGCGGTATCGTCCCGGATGACAAGCAATTGATTTCCCTCTACTGGGACGGCAAACGCGAGTTTTACGGCACAGTCAGCAAGCGCAAGTACGTCTATGCGGCCGGCGGTGGCGGCGGCTACGCCATAACGGCCTCTGGAGGCCTCTATCGCATGAGCATCGCGCAGATCACTGAGGACGTCCCGGATGGCACCGGTGCCGCGGCTACCAGGGCCACTTTCACCTTCCCGCCCGGCGATCTTCGCGACAGCATCATCCGCCTCTTGGGAGCCGCCCCAGGCATCATCCCCGGAGACATCGATCCGATGTTCAACATCGGCCGCAAATCCTTCACCGATGGCACTTGGCTTTCCGTCCTCATCGACCTCCTCAAACCCGTCGCGGATGTCGCTGGCTGGGTCGATTACGCCTCCGGCGGAATTCCCCGTCTCTGCATCGGCCGCAGGCCCAATATGGAGACCCTGCAAATCCAAATCGGGGTGGATGCCGTCAAGACCATCGAACTCACGCCTAGATCTGAACTCAAGGTCACCGGAATCAGTCTCGCCAGTGCCGCCCGGGACTCCACTGGCAAACTCGTCTATGCCGCCCAGCGCGCCGGCGATGGCTCCCAGATCGTTTCCGTCTCAGGCCCTGAGATCGGCCCCTTCATTCCGCCCGATGGCCTTCCCATGGTCAGCATCCAGACCGAGGCGCTTGAGGTCGTCAACTATTGGACTCTCGACCCCGTCATCGCCCAGGCGATCAGCCAGTACGGCGCCCTGCCCATGCTTGGCTACTGGTATGGCGGCCTGTATGGCATTCCCGTTTCCGCCCTCAACACTGGCAGCGGACTCCACCGCATCACCACTGGCCAGGTCATGGACTTCCTCAAAACCGACTATGCCCTGGTTGAGACCCAGCAGCGCGTTTGTGGCTGGATCGGGATGTTGTATGACCCGGGCGTCGGCTACGGCAATGCCGTCGGCTATCTCAAAACCATTGGCCGGGCGCTTTCCTATGCGGCCACTGGAGTCAACGTCTATTCCGTTTTCATTGACGTCACAGTCCCCGCCATCAACCTCTCCTGGCCCGATCTCACCGACGTCTATGCGAAAGGTGCCTACGAGTACCTCACGCCTCCCTCTGGCATGGCTGAGGGCATGCTGGCCGCTGCCAACTTCGTCCCTTACGAAGGCAACATTGCCCTCAACCCCGGATTCCCCTGGCAGCGCTTCCTGAGTCGGCGCGTCAACGTCATCGGTGGTGATCCCACCCTCACCACCGCCGGTGCCATCGTCCAATCCGCCGAGATCACCCTTGCCTCTGGTGCAGTCGGCCTTCGCTGTGGTGCCCCGGTGCGCGTCTCCCTGAACTCAGCAGTCAGCCGTTACTCCGGTTCGAGCAAGGACAACATCGCCCTTGTTTAACCTCTTGCAGGCATCCTGCAAACCTGCTGCACTCCCCCTGCCGACTTCCCGTCAGGCACGCGGTTTTTCTCATTTTGCTGTCAAACTTTCTCAAACCGCGTGGCGCATACATGGAATTGGCGTCATCGTGCCGCTTGAGCTGGGGTGAATGAGACGCAAGGCCATCCTGCCGACCACTGTCTGGGGGACGTCGGCACCCCCCAATTGTCGCCGGCGCGGCGCCAGGGGTGGTTTGGACTTTCGCATGCCTGGCAGCGTGGTAGCATCCGGCCATGTCCAAGTGCGAGCAGACCGGGGAAGGGCGGGGGAGCGGTGGCTCTTGCGGACTGGTGCGGGCCACGTTTGCTTTGTTAGAGACAGCGGCCGGAGGGTTGGCCAGATGACACCCGACCTGCCATCACTGGCCCTGGCGATGTTTGCCGCGCTGTGCATCGGGGTGTCCAAGGCGGGTTTTGGCGGCATCTCGATGATCTCGGTGGTGCTGTTTGCCGAAATCTATGGCGCGCGGCTATCCACCGGGTTGGTGCTGCCCATGTTGATTGTGGCCGACCTCACTGTCTATCCGGCATTCCGGCGCTTCGGGTCGTGGCGTCCGGTGTGGCCGCTGCTGGTGCCCACCGCGCTCGGCCTGCTGGGAGGGTGGTTTTTGTTAGGCGTGATTGACGACGCGGTGGCGCGGCGGGTGATTGGCGTTGTGGTGCTGGCGATGGTGGCCCTGCAACTCGGTCGGCGCTGGTGGCCGCGGGCCTATCAGGAAATGGCCGACTCGCGGGGCTTTGGGCGCGCGGCCGGGGTGGTGGGCGGTTTTGCGACGATGCTGGCCAATGCCGCCGGGCCGATCATTCAGTTGCTCTTGTTGTCGCGGCGGTTTGGCAAGATGGACCTGGTGGGGGTGGGGGCACGGTTTTTCCTGGTGGTGAATCTGGCAAAAGTGCCGCTCAGCGCGGGGCTGGCCTTGATCACCCCGGCGAGTTTGTTAGAAAATGTCAAATTGTTGCCGGCGATGTGGCTGGGCGTGTGGCTTGGCAGACGCCTGTTGCACCGGGTGCCACAACGTCTTTTCGAGTGGCTGGTGGTTGGGTTTGCGATTCTTGCCGGCCTGCGCCTGCTGGCCTGACATGGGAGAAAGCCCGCTTTTTTTACAAAACGAGGCTTGTCGGTGGAGCAGGCAAGGCATAGACAAGTCCCATGCTGATTCGCCCCATTACCGCCGTTGTTCCACTTTGCGCCGTTGCTTTGAGTGCCTCCCCGGTATTTGCCGATGGTGCGTTTTACGGGGATCCGCCGGATGCCACGCATCCATGGGCGATCCACGACATGAATCGTCCGCAGCCGCCCTTGGTCACGCCCGGCACCTTCAGCACGGCCGAGCAACCGGGACGTCCGCCGTCGGATGCGATCGTGTTGTTTGACGGCACGGCCGCCACGCTGGACAAGTGGGAGGCGGATAAGAATGTGCCTGAGCCCACCAAGTGGGTCGTCAAGGACGGCACGTTGCAATGCGTGCCCGGCTCCGGCTACATCCGCACCAAGGAACAATTCGGTGATTGCCAGTTGCACGTCGAGTGGGCGGCTCCCTCCAAGGTCGAAGGCAACAGCCAGGGGCGCGGCAACAGCGGGATTTTTCTCATGGGTCAGACCGAGGTTCAAGTGCTCGATAATTTCAGCAATCCGACCTACGCGGACGGTTTTGCCGGGTCGGTGTATGGCGTGAACCCGCCGTATGCCAACGCCCTGCACGCCCCCGGCGAATGGCAGGTTTATGACATCATTTTCCGGCGGCCGATTTTCAAGGACGGCAAGATGCTCGACAGTGGTCACTTCACGGTGATGATGAACGGGGTGGTGGTGCAAGAGGCCACGCCATTGGAAGGAGGGGGCGGTCACATGGGCCGCAGCAGCGACCATCCGCTGTTGGACAAGGGTCCGCTCAAGTTACAGGACCACGGCAACCCGGTGCGTTATCGCAATATTTGGTATCGGCCACTGCCGGCGCGTGCGGTTGATGGCGGGGATATGGGCGTGGTGCCTACCGAGGCCGCCACGGCCAAAAAGCTCGAGACAGCCAAGAACATCCGCAACGATGCCGCCAAGCTGGAAGGCCATGCCAAATTGCTGCGCCAGATGGAGTCGCTGTGCTATGAAGTGGACGCCGCCACCCGCAAGGAAGCGGAGGCAGGCATCGCCGCCTGGGTCAGCGCGATGCAGCAGGTGGCCGCCGCTGAGATGGCGGGGAAAAAGCGTGAGGTTCTGCAGATGCGCGGCGCGGTGGATTATCTCGTCCGATTCAAATTCCTGCCCGAGGGATTGCCGGCGCAATCGGCGATCGACAAGATCGTCAAGGACAACGGCTGGAAGAAATAGGACAGAGTTTTGCAGGCATTGCTTGACACCGGGGCGGCTCTCGGGCGGTATTTCTTCCCTCATGGCCAAGCTATCCATCCGCAACCTCGACGTTTCCTCCAAAGAAGTCCTCATGCGTGTGGACTTCAATGTCCCGCTCAAAGACGGTGCCATCACCGATGACACCCGCATCCAAGCCGCCCTGCCTTCGATCCGCCACCTTCTTGCCGGTGGTGCGAAGCTCGTTCTTTGCTCCCATTTGGGTCGTCCCAAAGGCGGGCCCGATGCCAAATACTCATTGGCCCCCACCGCCGTCCATCTCGGCACCCTCCTCGGGCAAGACGTCAAGCTCGCGCCCGACTGTGTCGGCCCGGAAGTCGCCGCCATGCGTGCCGCGCTCCAACCCGGAGAGGTCCTCATCCTGGAAAACACCCGCTTCCACGCGGCCGAAGAAGCCAACGATCCCGCCTTCGCCCAACAACTCGCCGCCGCGGCGGACATTTACGTCAACGACGCTTTTGGCACTGCCCATCGCGCCCACGCTTCCACCGAGGGAGTCACGCATTATGTGAAGCAAAGCGCCATGGGGTTCCTCATGGAGCGCGAACTCAAATACCTGCAGGGCGAACTGGCTAATCCGGCCCGCCCCTTCGTCGTCATCATGGGTGGCTCCAAGGTCTCTGACAAAATCCAGGTGATCATGAGCCTGATGGAAAAGGCCGACACCATCCTCATTGGCGGTGCCATGGCCTTCACCTTCTTCAAGGCCAAAGGCTACGATATCGGTGGCAGCCGCGTGGAAGCCGACAAAATCGATCTGGCCCTCGAAATTCTCGACCATGCCAAAACCATGGGCAAGAACTTCATCCTGCCCGCCGACACCCGCAAAACCGATAGATTCGAAGACGGCGCCCAGACCCGCTGCTCGGCACTCTACGAGCAAGGCGGCGGCATCCCGGAAGGTTGGATGGGCATCGATATCGGCGACGTCGCCATCGAGGAGTTCCGCAAGATCATCCTCGATGCCAAGACCATCATCTGGAACGGCCCGGTCGGAGTCTTCGAAATCGAAAACTTCGCCAAAGGCACCCGCGCGGTGGCCGAGGCGGTGGCCGAAGCGACGCGCCGCGGTGCCACCACCATCATTGGCGGCGGCGACTCGGTCACCGCGGTCAACCAATTCGGTCTCGATGACCAGATGACCTTCATCTCCACTGGCGGCGGTGCCTCCCTCGAACTTCTCGAAGGCAAAGTGCTGCCCGGCGTGGCCGCCCTCAGTGAAGCCTGATTCCCTCCCACCTGTCCCGATCCCTAACATACCCACCCCTATGAACCGCAAACCGATCTTCGCCGCCAACTGGAAAATGAACTTGGGGCCCTCCGCCACCGAGGATTTCCTCAAAAGTTTCCTGTCCAAAACCCAGGGTCAGTCATTTCCCGCCGAAATCGTCATCGCCCCGCCCTTTGTTTCACTCGCCAAACTCGCCGACATTCTGCATTCCTCCGGCGCCAGCAAGGAAGCCCAAGCGATCCAAATCGCCGCCCAAAATTGCTCGCAGTTTGATTCCGGTGCCTACACCGGCGAAGTGAGTGTGCTCATGCTCCGCGAATTCTTCGTCCACTACGTCATCATCGGGCATAGTGAACGGCGCGCGATCTACGGGGAAACCGATGCCATCATCAACGCCAAGATCCACAAGGCGCGCGAGGCGAATCTCAAACCCATCTTCTGCATCGGTGAAACCCTCACCCAGCGCGAGGCCGGCCAACTCGAAACCGTCCTCCGCACCCAAATCACCGAGGGCCTCAAGGGCGTCTCCGACAAGGATATGGCCGAAATCGTCATCGCCTATGAACCGGTGTGGGCCATCGGCACCGGCGTCACCGCCACCTCCCAACAAGCCCAAGACGCCCATGCCTTCGTCCGCTCGGTCGTGGCCGGGCTCTTCGGGGCGGACACCGCTGCCAAACTCCGCATCCAATACGGTGGCAGCGTCAAACCCGGCAATGCCGCGGAACTCATGGCCTGCCCGGACATCGATGGCGCGCTCATCGGTGGTGCGGCCTTGGAGCCCCATAGCTTTTTGGAAATCATCCGCAACGGCAGCAATCCTGTTTCCTGAACCGCATCCGTTCCCATGACCCGACTGCTCCGTCTTCTTGCCTTCGCTACGTTCCTGCTTGGTTCTTGGAGTCAGGCAGAGCATGTCATTGTCACCGGGGGGCCGGCCTTGCGCCGCTGGGAAAACTTGCGCGTCAAAGAAGACCGCCACGACCACTGGTGGGCCAACTTCGTCCGCGCCTCGACCTTGCGCATGGATGAAATCCACCAAGCCTACGGGGCGGAGGCCCAGTTGGTGTGGATCGTCTATCAACCCGGCTATCAAACCCGCGGCCACGAGGACAGCCGTCCTTATACCACTTGGATTTCCGAGGTTGCGGCCAAAAACCACGCCACCCTCATCTGGGTCAGCAGTGGCGGCGAGCTCATCCAAGCCATCAACTCCCGTCCGCCCCAATCGATCACCACCTTCGATTTCTTCGGTCACTCCAACCGCTATGCCTTCATGCTCGACTACAGCAATGACATCATGGCCATTTCCATCGCCTGGCTGCACGAACGCGACCTGCCCCGCATCAAGGCCTCGGTCTTCGCGCGCAACGCCTACTGCAAAAGCTGGGGTTGTCACACCGCCGAAAGCATGAGTGCCGCCTGGAAACGTGCCACCGGCATCCCCCTCGAAGGGGCCATCGGTGCCACCAACTACGAAGTGGTGGGTCAAGGCAAACTGCCCTCCGTCTCCGGCAAGTGGGTGCGATGAGGGGCCGAAGACAGATGACAGAAGAACGCTTCACTTCCAGACAGAAGATCAGAGTTACAGGCGCTTCCATTTCTTGTCTTCAGTCTTTTGTCTTGCAGCGCAGCGATCTTCTGTCCCTTCCCGATAACTAACAACCAAGCCCGCGGCGTGCAGCGCCCCCCCATTGCCATGACTCTATCCGAACTCCAAGCCATCTACGACCTGCCCTTTTTCGCGCTCCTCAAGCGCGCCCATGACGTGCATGAGGCGAATTTCCCGGAGGGGAAAATCCAACTCTGCACGCTGCTCTCCATTAAGACCGGCGGTTGCTCCGAGGACTGTGCCTATTGCGCCCAATCCGCCCGCTACAAGACGGAGCTGGAAAGCCATGTGTTGTTAGAGCGCGAGGAGGTGATGCTGCATGCCCGCGCCGCCAAGGACTCCGGTTCCACCCGCTTCTGCATGGGGGCGGCCTGGCGCGGCGTGCGCGGCGGCACCGAGCGCTTCGAGCAAGTGCTCGATATTGTCAGGGATGTGGCCTCGCTCAGCATGGAAGTTTGCGTCACCCTCGGCGAACTCGGCCCTGCCGAAGCCCAACAACTGCGTGAGGCCGGCGTCACCGCCTACAACCACAACCTCGACACGTCCCCCGAGCATTACCCTAACATCGTCACCTCCCACACCTACGAAGACCGCCTGCGCACCATCCGCAACGTGCAGGATGCCGGCATTTCGGTGTGTTGCGGCGGCATTCTCGGCATCAGCGAAACCATCACCGACCGGCTCCGCTTGCTCGAAGTTATTTCCAACTTCAATCCGGCACCGGAAAGTGTGCCGATCAATTCGCTCATGCCCATGCCCGGCACTCCGCTGGCGGAAAACCCGCAAGTCGAACCGCTCGATATCATCCGCATGATCGCTTGCACCCGCATCGCCGTGCCCACTGCCAAGGTCCGCCTTTCCGCCGGTCGTGCCCGGCTCTCGGATGAAACCCAGACGCTGTGTTTCTACGCCGGTGCCAACTCGATTTTCTACGGCGAGAAACTGCTCACCACCGATAACCCCGAGGCTGCCAATGACCGCGCGCTTCTAACAAAACTAGGGCTGCAAACCCTTGAGCCCGACACCGCGCACGCCGTGCCGCAGGCCGAAGGTAATGGAGCAAACCACTGACTGGCGAGCCGGATGCGGGGGAGGGGGGGCTAAGGCCCCGTTCCTACCTCAATCACAGTGGTGCGGGCAAGCCGTCCGGATCTGAAGTGGCTCATTCAGTTTTCTTAAACACAACCGTTTTTCCAGTAGAGTTCAGGATGGTCAAGGCTGGGCTTGCGTTGGGGCGGCAGTGCGCTAATCTCCGTCCACCCAACCTCATGAATTGCCGCCTCCTGACTGTTGCGGGGATGTTTATCTCCGTGCTATCCGCATCTGCTGCGGGAGCTTCCACGCCCCTCGCCGCCAACGGAACACCCCACCCAGCGAAAAATTTCCTCGATGTGGTCGTCTCCGGCGGCATCATGATCTATCCGCTCGGCGTGCTCTCGGTGGTGGGCGTGCTCCTGATTCTCATCTATCTTCTAACAATCCGGCGCAACGCCATTGTCAGCGACCATTTCATGAACACCGCTGAAGCGATGATCCGGCGGCGTGATTACCTTGGACTGATCGCCTTCAGCCGCCGCCGCAACGAATGCATCGCACGCATCACCCAGAAAACCCTCAATTTCATCTCGAATAATCCGGGCAACTCGTTTGAAAACGTCCGCGAGGTGGCACAAACCGAGGGTTCGCGCCAGGCGGGCATGCTCACCGCCCGCATCGCTTACCTTGCCGACATCGGCTCGATCGCGCCGATGGTCGGTTTGCTCGGCACGGTGCTCGGCATGATCGAGGCGTTCATTGAGATTTCCACCGGTGAAGTCCAGGGGGTGCGCCAAATGGGCTTGGCCGAGGGTGTTTCCAAAGCCTTGATCGCCACCGCAGGCGGCCTCGGCATCAGCATCCTGGCACTCACGTTTTACTCGATATTCCGCGGCCGGGTACAAAAGTATATCTCCGAAATGGAAGCGGCCGCCACCCACTTGATCGCCTTGCTCCACGCCCAATTCGAGCGTCAACAGGTGCCTGCCTATACGCCCCAGGGCCAGCGGGCACGGGAAATTTATGCGCAGCCCATTCCTTCTCCGCTGGAGGGAGACCGACCGGACCTGCACGGGATCTAACCAAATCGGCGCATGCAATTTCACAGTCGTCAACCCCCACCGATCGCCATGCAACTGGCGCCGATGATTGACATTCTGTTGCTGCTGCTGAGTTTTTTCATCATCACCTGGCAATTTACCCGCTCGGAGACCGAGCTGTCGGTATCGGTTCCGACCGCTGAAGAAGGCGTGCAAAAGAACCGCTCGCGGGGTGAAATCATCATCAATGTGCTGGCCGATGGCTCGCTCAAGGTTGAAGGTCTCGCCGTGGATCTCAGCCAACTGCGCGAAAAGCTCACGGCCGTGGCCAAACAATTCAAGAACCAACCTGTCCGCATCCGCGGCGACGGGGGCGTGAATTACCAACGCATCGTTGAAGTGATCGACACCTGCCAGAAATCCGGCATCTGGAATATCTCCTTCGCCACCCAACGCCCAGAGCCCTCCAAGTAATCGTGGCGCCGCGCCGCCGCCGGTCATCCTCCCTGCAACCGTGAAACGCTTCCTCATCTTCTTCCTCTTCACCTGCGTTCCGCTCTATGCCCAAGCGCCACGCGCTGAACCGGTGGACCCCGCACTGCAACCGGACGCCTCCGTTGATCTGTTCGCCCGCGGCAAGAACCTCTACGATTCCGCCCAAGCCAGCACCGATGCTCAAAACCGCCAGACCACCTTCGAGCGAGCCGCGGAAATCTTCAACCTCTATCTGAATGATTTCCCCAACCACCCGAATGCCGAAATGGGTTGGTGGTATCTTGGCAACTGCTACTATCAAAGCGGCCATCCGGACGATGCCAAACGCTGTTTCCACATCCTGCTCAACCGCTATGGCAAGGGCAAATGGGCCGCCGCTGCCGCCTACACCCTGGCTGCGGACCACTACAACAAAGCGGAATACAACCTGGCCGCGCCCCTCTTTGAGCGCTTCTCACAAAACGCCGCCAAACCCGATGACCGCGCGCGCGGCAATTATTTCACCGGCACTTGCTACCGCATGCTCGGGCAGGACCGCGAAGCCATCACCGCCTATCTCAAAGTGATCGACGATCCGGCCGGGGGCTTGTTCGCGTCTCAATCCAAACTCGCCCTCGGGCACCTCGACGCCAAGGCCGGCAAGCTGCAGGATGCGCTGGCCCTTTACGAACAAATCATCGACTCGCCCTGCCTAATCAAGCTCCGCGGTGAGGCTGCACTGCACGCCGCCCTCACCGCCACCAAACTCGAAAAACCCGAAGTGACCGAGAAATACCTCAACCTGGTCATGACCACCCCGGGCATGGAAACATTCCGCTTGGATGCGCAAAGCGCCCTGATGGCCAACTCTTTCGCCAAAAAAGACTACCTCAAAGTCATCGAGATTTTCCGCAGCAGCCAGCTCAAGGCGGAAGGCGAAAAGGAGGCAACCCGCCTCATGCTCGCCGCCCGCGCCTACCTGCGCTTGAAAAAACCGCAGGAAGCCCTCAACCACTTCCGCGAAGTCGAGCAACTCGTCGCGCCGCAGCACGATCTGGCGTTTCAAGCGTCCTACTCCCGCTTGCTGTGCTTTTTCCAGATTGAAGGCCGCCACCTGCCCGACCAGGTGGACGCTTTCCTCCTGCTCTATCGGAAGAACCGGCCCGACGACCCGCGCATCCACACCGCCATGCTAATGAAGGCGGAGGCCCTGTTTGCCGATAAAAACCTGCCAGCTGCCGCCAAACTCTATGGTGAAATCAATGCCGCACGCGTCAGTGAGAAAAATCGCCCGGGCCTGCTCTATCAGCGCGGCTGGTGCCTGGCGGATGCCGGCGAGCCGCAAGGGGCGATCCGCTCGCTGAGCGAATTCATCAGCAAGTATCCCGGCGACCCGCGGCTGCAC
>JBAXPF010000051.1:0-17176 GCA_037132955.1 Verrucomicrobiota bacterium
CAAATAGGTCTTGCCTTCGATTTTGGACCGATAGATCGAGTAGTTGCGGATGTTGCAAGCGTTGATCTTGGCGATGATGGATGGCCATGGCTGGGCATGCAGCTTGCGGTAATACGCCTCCTTCTGCGGTTTGAGACCCGTGACGCTGCCGAAGCGTTTGGGCGGCGCGGTGGCACAACTGGCCATGAGGATCGCGGTGACAAAGGCGAAGAGCGCTTGGAGTTTCATGATGTTTGGGAGGTTCGGATCTAAATCTGTAGAATCAGTGGCCATCATCTCGATTGTTAGATTCAAGCGCCCGCCGCGTTGAATTCCTCGATGGCATCGAACATGGCCACGATGTTTTCCGGTGGCACGTCGGGCAGTATGTTGTGAATGGTGTTGAACACAAACCCGCCACCGGGGGCGAATATTTTCAGGCGTTCCAACACATCCTGGCGGACCGCCGCCGCCGAGCCGTGGTTGAGAGTGGCACGGGTGTCCGCCCCCCCACCCCAGAACGTGATATCCTTGCCAAACTCGGTTTTCAAGCGGGCCGGATCCATATCGCGGCAGGCGGTTTGCACCGGATTGATCACGTCAAATCCGGCGTCTATCAAATCCGGCAGCAACGCATGAATCGATCCGCACGAATGCAAGAATGTTTTCATCCGCGAATGGCGGTGGACGTAGTCGCAAAGCCGCGTGTGGTGCGCTTTGAAAAACCGCCGGTAGGTGGCGGGGGCCATGAACGGACCGGTGTCCGTGCCGAGATCGTCGCCAAAGCGGCAGATATCCGCCACGTCGCCCACTGCCTGGCAGACTTTTTCAAGCGTGCCAAGGTGGATTTCCAGGAGCGCATCTAACAACCTAGCCACCTGTTCCGGCTCGGCGAGCAGGTCCATGAGGAAGTTATCCATGCGGCGCAGAAACGTCCCCCACTCGAAAAGGTTGCAACCGATGACCACCATGATCGCGCGGTCGGATTGCTCGCGCAGGGCGATGGCGTTGGCCCGCAATTGCTGCCAGAACCCGGACTCGCCAGCGTGGTCCCACGGCGAATGGGCGAGCGCCGCCCAATGCACCTTGCCCATCGCCGCCGCCAAGCCCGACATGTCAGCCGGATAGTCGTCGAGCCAGGGGAAGCAGGTTTGGTCAAAGAAATTCATGTCCTTGAGCTGGACGGCAATTTCGGTGCCATCGGCTGCGAGTGACCGCCAGCCGCCACCGGGCATGGCCTCGGGGTGGAACCACTGTGGATAGGCCGCCGCACTGCCATCGAATAATCTAACATCACGCCAGTCCGCGTCGCGGGTGTTGAATGTGCGGCCGAGGTCCACGGCATCGATCTTGAAACGGTCCAGAATCGCGGCTTCCGGTTGGGCCAACTGCTGCACCACGTCATACACGCGGGTCTGGCTCCGGGTGAATCCCAAATGCCGGTTGAGCCGACCGTAGGCGATGGCCGAAATGCCGGAAGACGGAGTGGCCCCCAGATCGATGGGGACTCGATCGGGTTGGCGGTGCTCGATGGCGGCGATAATGCGCTCGCGGGAGGTCATGCTTGAAGAGGGTGCGGTCGGCTGGGCGCTACTATGCAAATCCCGGGCGTTTCGACAACCCTAGAAAAATCCGGCTTCCGGCAATTTGATTGAAGTTACGGCAGGTGGTGCGCATGCTGGCATTTCACCCAAGCCAGCCGATGCCCAGACCCCAGCGTAACAACAAAAAAAGCCTGATTTTCCGCGATACCCATTACCAATGGATCATCCATAACCGGAATGTTCTCAACGAGCTGCAGGTGGAACTGAGCGCCTCGGTCAACGGCCAGTTGTTGCTGGCTGAGTTGCCGCGCATCGTCAATCATGAGATGGTCATCGGGGCCATCGAGTTCGGCCGCACCCACGGTTGGACGCCGGAACTAACCGCCCCGCCCTTCCGCTGCAAATATCTGCACAAGGAGTTCCAGCGGGTGGACTGAAGAGGGTTCGGCAAGATGCCGGACCCAGCCGGCGAGACGCCGGCGCTCCCCAAAAAATGGCGCCCCCCAGAATTACGCCAGTTCCCACCCCGGTCGGCGCGGCATGCGGATGAAAGCGGCGGCCTCGGGGCGGTTGGTGGCTTGGCAGGCGGCGGCATCCCACTCGATTTTGCCACCCATCCGGATGGCGAGATTGCCGAGATGGGTCAGCTCTGTCAGACCGGCGGCATAGGCGAAATCCGACGACACCGGCCCCTGACCCTTGCAGGCGGCGGCCCAAATGGCCTCATGGCTACCACGCAGATCGGGCATTGAGGCGGGCACCTTGCGGGCGTCCTGGAGGAGCGCCTCCGGATAGACGACGAGTCCCTCGTTAGGATAGGTGCCGTGGCAGATGACCCCCCGGCTGCCGATGATGACCGCCCCGCCGCCCTCATCACCGGCCTTGCGCCCGTTGGTTAGATCGGCGAGATCCGGCGGCTCCGCGCCCGAATGCCAGTCGAGTTGCAGCGCCGGGAAGTTCCCTCGCGCCGGAAATTGATAGCGGACATGGGCTTTGTCCGGGTGGACGTGTTCGTTGGCACCCTCGATGGACAAGCGCTCGATGCTCGTCGGAGCCGTTAGATCGAGTGCCCAGCAGGCGGCGTCGAGGGTATGCACGCCGCGGTCCCCCATCATGCCGCAGCCGAAGTCCCACCACGCCCGCCAGCGGGTCGGGTGGTAGGTGGGGTGATAGGGACGGGTCTTGGCCGGGCCCAGCCAGAGATCCCAGGCGAGGGTTTCCGGGACCGGCGGCGTGTCGGTCGGCGGCGTGTCTGTTAGAGTGGCCCACGGGGCATTGCCGAAGGGCCGGTAATTGAGGCTGCACCATGCGACCACCCGTTTGACATCGCCGATGACTCCGGCGCGCACCCAATCGACGACCTTGCGGGCGCCGGCCGAGGAATGGAATTGGTTGCCCATCACGGCAACACAACCTTTGGCGGCGGCGGCGGCAACGGCCAATTGGCGCGCCTCGTGGATATCGTGGGTCAGGGGTTTTTGGCAATAGACATGCTTGCCGGCCTTGAGCGCGGCCATGGCAATGGCGGCATGGGTGTGGTCGGGCGTGGCAATCAGCACGGCCTCGATGTCGTCCTGCTTGGCGAGCATCTCGCGAAAATCCTTCCAGCGCTTGGCGGCGGGGAACCTGGCAAACGTCGGGGCGGCAAAGGCGTGGTCCACATCGCAGAGGGCGACGATGTTTTCACTGGCCAGATTATTCAAGTTGCCGCCCCCCATGCCGCCGACGCCGATGCCGGCAATGCGCAGCTTGCGGGCCGGGGCGGCCGCCTGGGCAAACAGGGCTGGACCGGTTAGAACCGTGGCTATCCCGGTTTTCAAAAACGCGCGTCTGGAGTTTGTCATGCGGACATTACCGCGGGCGCGGGGCGGATCTTTCTTGGGAAAGTGCGGGCGGATCAGCCAGAAAAGCGAGGTTTAACCCTATATTCAGTTAGACGAACCACTGATTGCGCGGATTTTACGGATTATCGTAGGTTTCACTTACTGAGGATTCCGTAGGATAGACTACAAAAGGTTGGACATGCAAAGAGAACCACTGATGCCACTGAAGCCCACTGAGGACACTGATTTTATCAATGTTTTCAACTTCGGAGTTGCTTCCCTGCCATTTCCATCAAAAAAAATGCGGCGGACCCGGGAAGGTCCGCCGCTGGGGGGTTATGTTAGATAGGAAACGGGGTAAATCCCGCGCTTCGTCGTGATTTATCAGGCGCCTCAGCGCAGCACCTTCATCTTGTGGATGCCGAAGACGGCGTCATTGCCAAGTTCCTCCTCGATGCGGAGGAGCTGGTTGTATTTGGCGATTCTATCAGAGCGGCTCATGGAGCCGGTCTTGATCTGGCCGCAATTGGTGGCGACGGCGATGTCGGCGATGGTGGCGTCCTCGGTTTCTCCGGAGCGATGGCTGAGCACGGAGGTGTAGGCGTTTTCCTTGGCCATTTCCACGGCATCTAAGGTTTCGGTGAGGGACCCGATCTGGTTGACCTTGACGAGGATCGAGTTGGCAACGCCCAGCGAGATGCCCTTGGCCAAGAACTCGGTGTTGGTGACAAACAGGTCGTCACCCACAATCTGGGTGGTCTTGCCGAGTCTGTCGGTTAGAATCTTCCAACCGTCCCAGTCGTTTTCGGCGCAACCGTCTTCGATGGAGATGATCGGATAGTTCTTCTGCAACTCGGCGTAATAGGCGACGAGCTCCTCGGCGCTCTTGACCGACTTGTCGGATTTTTTGAAGACATAAGCATTTTTCGCCTTGTCGAAGAACTCGGAACTGGCTGCGTCCAGGGCGATGGCAATGTCGATGCCGAGCTTGTAGCCGGCTTTTTCAATGGCTTGGGCGATGACGGCCAGCGCATCGTCGGCGCTCTTGAGGGTCGGGGCGAAGCCACCCTCATCACCGACGGCAGTGGACAGGCCGCGATCATGCAGGACTTTCTTGAGGGAGTGAAACACCTCGGCTCCGTAGCGGATGGCCTCACGGAAGGTGGGGGCGCCGATGGGCATGATCATGAACTCCTGGAAGTCGATGGGAGCATCGGAGTGGGCGCCGCCGTTGATGATGTTCATCATCGGCACGGGAAGCACCTTGGCATTAGGGCCGCCGAGGTATTTGTAGAGCGGGATGCCAAGTTGGTTGGCCGCTGCCTTGGCCACGGCGAGGGACACGCCGAGGATGGCATTGGCGCCGAGTTCCTTCTTGGTGGAGGTGCCGTCAAGCGCAAGCATGGCGGCATCGATGGACGCTTGTTCGGTGGCATCGAAGCCGACCAGTGCGGGAGCCAGGCGCGAGTTGACGTTTTCAACGGCCTTGAGCACGCCTCTGCCGAGGAAACGGGCCTTGTCGCCATCGCGCAGTTCGACGGCTTCGTTTTCGCCGGTGGATGCGCCGGAGGGCACCGAGGCGCGACCAATGGCGCCGCCTTCAAGATGCACGTCAACTTCAACGGTGGGATTGCCGCGTGAGTCGATCACTTCGCGGCCGCGGATTTCAACAATGGTGGTGTAGTCCATGGTGGGTGTGGGGTGTTAGTTTTGGGTGTTAGGTGAGAGGGGGGGGGCAAAGACAGAAGACTTTTAGACAGAAGACAGAAGACAAGATGAAGCAAAGCGCCGCAGGGCGCCGGGCATCTTCCTGATAACCAATAACTGATAACGGTTAACTCTCTTCATCTTCGGTCTTCTGTCTTGGAGCGAAGCGATCTTCAGTCTTCTATGGATTGAACGGTGCGATGGAGATGATGGTGAGGGTGCGCATTACCTCGGTGGTGGTGTCGCGGACCTGGACAGCTTCTCCGGGAGAGCGGCCAACGAGGGCCTTGCCCACGTCGGATAGATAGGAGACGTATTGTTTCTCCGGATCGGAATCCCAGGCCCCCAGCACGCACATGACGATTTGAGCACCGTTGTCCTCGGTGAGAGTGACCACGGTGCCGATATTGACTTTGCTGGCATCGGAGCCTTTGAAATCGCTGCCGCGGGCACGGGCAATGTCTTTCTCAAGCTCGTTCTTGCGGTGTGACAGATAGCGTTGGAGATCCTTGGCGGACTTGTATTCGAAGTTTTCGCGCAGGTCGCCATAGGAGCGGGCGATGGAGATGTCCTTGGTGTTTTGCGGGATGCGGACGCGGACCAATTCGTCGAGTTCGGTTTTTTTGCGTTCGAGGCTGTCCCACGAGACGAGGAGTGCTTCCTCGCGCTTTTTCGAGCCCTCGCCGTTGACGAGTTCGGCGGTTTCCGGGCGGATTTTGATAATGCGAGCCATCAGGGATTTTTTCTCCAACTCGCCAAAGACCGGGCAATCCAGCAAACGGCGGGCAAAGTTGCGCGACTCGTTGATGTCCATGATAGAGACCAGATCGCCCAACAGCGATTTGTCTTCATTGAGGAGGGTTTGGAGGCGCGAGGTTTTGCGCGGGCCATCGGCGAGATGGTCGTTCTCTAACAGATTAAGGATGGAAGCCCCCACATCCGGACTGAAAACTTCCCCTGCGGCATTCTTGCGCTCGCGGCAAACCCAAATGATAGCGTCCGGACCAAGGGCACGGCGGGCCAGGGCCGAGCGCAGGTGGGTGGCCAGCGCAGGCATGCCGCCACGATCCATGAGCAGGCGCGCAATTTCGGTGACTCCACGCGCCCCCACACAATCAAAGACATGCACGATCTTGCCTACCCAGCCCTCCCCAAACGCTTCGGGAAAAGCCTCAAACACAGCACGCTGGCGGGTGGACGGCAAGGCACCGACCTCTTCCGCGAGCCTGCCCGGCTCCACGCTGGAAATGAGCTTGGCGAGGCGCACTGCGGTGGGATCGAGCTCGAGCGCCGTCGATGATCCGATGACTTCATCGCGGGCTGCCACCAACTGGAGAGCTTGGCCAAGCTGCACACGGGACGCTTTTTGGGCCCCATCGTCGATATCCTGGAGCAGGCGCCTGAGGGCTTCCGTATCGTTGTCAAAAGCGCCGATATCCGCGGCAATCGCCTCAAGGGCGCGAATCATGCCCTTGATGTCGCGGGCCGCTTCGAAATCGGCGACCAGCGCTTCGGCCGGCGTGCGGTCGCCACCGCGCAGGACGATAGCCTCGTTGCGTTTTGATGGAACAACCGCGCGGCGGCTTTCGCGGAGGGCCTTTTTGGTGGCATCCCACCATTTTTTGAAGGTGGCCTCCGGGATAACGGTGCCGCAGAGTTCTTTTTCCAAAGCCTCGCCGGTCATGCTGCCGCCGTGGCTATGGACGAGGTGGACGACGAGTTCGACCGGATCCTGTTTGGATAGGGCGCGCAGTTCTTCAATCTGCTCGATTTTTTTCGCGCGGAAATCATCGAGCGGAATCCATTCGGTCTTTTGGAACGCAAACTGCAACTCCATGACCTGGCCCATGGACTTTTCAAAGTCGATGGTGACCTTTTTTGCGGGTAAATCCCAGTCGACCACCTTGCCGGAACCAAAGGACTTGTGAATACAGAAATTACCGGGAGCCAATTGGGAAAGGCGCTCGCCAACAGTTTTGGGAATGCGGCCGGCCTCAACCAGCTTCGCCACGTCAGGATGCATGCGGCGGAAGATGGGAAGTGAACCAGAAAAACGCAAGGTAATCCCGGTAAAAAATGTTCAGATCGGGGCAAAATCAACGATTTTGATATCCCGCAGGGGTGGGCGGCACGCCCGGGACGGGGGCCGCCGGCGGCGGAACGACCCGCGGGCGGGGCACACGGACAGGAACCATGCGGCTATCCAAGGCATGGTCGAGACTGCGGTGTAGGACGCAAACGCGACGGCGCCAATCGACGGGAACGCCCTCAAGATTGCCATCGGTCGGGAGTGTGCCATCAAAGAGGACTTGCTGGTCGGGCCCATTAATGACCACCCTGTAGCCCTCGCCCTGGCGCTGAACCAGTGCCTTGCCCTCGTTGTTGGAAAAGGTGGCGGTGCGCTCCTGGAGGTTGACGATCTTCATGGGTTGACCCTCGTCGGAGAGGATGGCGGCATCAATCATGTCCTTGGAAAACACGCTTGTGTCATTCCTCACGACGCCGAGCTTGATTTTGATTTCCAGCGGCTGGCCGGCGCGGAAAATGGCGAGTGTGACTTCATCGCCAGGTTGTTTCAGGCTGAGCAGAGTGGCCAGTTGCCCTTGGTTGACGAGCCATTGATCACCGAATTTCCACAGCACATCCTGCGGCTTGAGTCTGGCCCCTTCCGCCGCGCCCCCGGGCGTGACGGCTTGAATGACGAAGCCGATCCCTGGCGGCAGCGCTGGAATTTGCGCCGCTCCTCGCGGGTCGAGCTTCGTGACGCTGAAGCCTAACGAGGCCGAGTCGGTCTGAGCTCCCCCCACGGGCGGCACAGACCGTTGCGCGGGCTGGCTGCCAGGTTCATCCCCCACACATGTGACAACGAGCGTGGCGAGGGTCAACAATGCCTGGCGAATTTTCATCTCAAAATGTGGAGACAGGTGTTAGAATCATTTCCTCGCGGGGATCGGCAACCTGGACCACAATGCCGGTTAGCTCATCGCGCAGGGTGTTGGCTTCCACCACGCGGACGCGCACCGCCTGCATCGCGGCCCCATCCTCGTCGACCACCCACCCTTCGTCGGCCATGGCTTCGATCCGGTCCGACTCACTGACCAAGACCAGCCCGGACTTCGCCGTCGTGGCGGCGCGATCAACCCGCGTCGGCTGGGTGAGAACCTCCTTGCGGGGTGCCAGCGCCAGCAGCGCCGCGAGGGCGGCGGCAATTCCAAACGGCACCGCGCGTCGGGCCAACCACGGCTTGACGGACCGGGCCGCGGCAGGCGCTGGTGCCGCTGCCGCGAGCTCCTCGAGCAATGCCTCGATCGAACGCTGCCCGGACTCGCTGAGCGCGGGCGGCACGAGCCGGGACAGAGCCATTTCGATAGGGTTAGGCGCTTGCATGGCGAGCCTCCTTGAGTTGGCGCAACTCGTGCGCAAGTTGATCCAAGGCGTAACGGTAGCGGGATGCTGCGGTGTTAGGGGAAATGGCCAGAACCGCCGATATCTGGGCGAAGGTGAGCCCCCCCCAGGTTTTCATGACCACCACCTCGCGGAGCTTCGGGCTGAGATGGGCCACCGCATCGCGCAGAAACATCGCTTCCTCGTCATCCTCCAGCACCGGATCCAGCCACACATCTTGAAAGTCATTGAGGTAAATGATAGATTCCTCACGCTTCTTGCGGCGGGTCTCACTGCGGTGGAGGTTGAGCCCGCAAAACCTCAGGGTGGAAAATGCCAACGGCAAGTCAGGAGGGGCGCCCCCTTTGTCCGCTTGATAGTGCCAGAGCCGCAGGATCGCCTCCTGCAACAAATCCTCGGCGTCTTGTTGGGAATTCCCCCAACTGCGGGCAAACACCCGCAAGCGCGGACCATTTTCGGCCAGCCATGCCTTCCAAATGCTCGCGGGGGTTATCGCCATCCGGTTGAGTAATGCCGCACAGACGAGGTTTTGTCTGTGATTCTTCCCGCCACTCAGTCGAAAAACCGGACTTTTTCCGGCTTGCTCGATGAGCGGGCTTTACCCACCTCCTTGGCCTTGGCCGTGGGCACGATGCGGACCTCGCGGTTTGGCGCATCGGGCGGGGTCCCGTCTTTGCGCACATACTCGTTTTGGATCAACCACTTTTCCACTTCCTCGCCGCTGACGTCGACGAGCATGTGGCCGTCGATCTCGACACACGGAGCGAGTGCTTGGCCGGTGAGTTGCTCCATTTCGCGGCGGAAGGCGGGGGTTTTGATGATGTCCTTTTCTTCGTAGGCCAAACGGTATTTGCGCATGCTGTCGCGAACGCCCTGACTCCAGCCGCAGAAGGTTTTTAAATAGATGACGATTTTGGGGGCGGTTTGGCTCATATTGAAAGGTGACCCGGGAGGATAGCGTATTCCCGGCATTCTGCAAGACCTGTCGTTCTAATTTAAATTGCCAGCGGCCATTGGCCATGCCTCAGGGAACGCCCGGTGGTGCTCATAAATCTGACAGAAACCCGTTTCCCGCCGGTAACTGTCCTGTTCACCTTCAATCCAATTCACACGCATGCCAACCCCGCCAACCCAAACCGCCCGCCGCGACTTCCTCAAAACCCTCGGCGGCCTCAGCGCCGCCATGGCTGCTTTTCCGGCCTTTGCCCGCGCCCAAGCCGCCGGCCCCACCCGCCCGGCCAAGGCCAAGTACATGGGGGATTTCGCCGCCCCCAAACTCGACAAAGTCAAAGTGGCCATCATCGGGGTGGGGGCCCGTGGCTCCGGCCATGCCGCGCAACTGGCCACCCTCGACGGTGTGGAATTGGTCGCCATCTGTGATCTTCGCGAATCCGCAGCCAAGGCGTCCCATGCCGATGTCAGCCGAACCGGCCACACCCCGAAGGTCTATTTCGGTGCTGATAACGTCTGGCAAAAAATGCTCACCGAGACCCAGCCGGATGCCGTGTTCATCGCCACCCCGTGGCCATTGCACGCCGCCATGGCCATCGGAGCCATGCAGGCCGGTGCCCACGCGTTCTGCGAGGTGCCCATCGCCCTAACACTTCAGGAACTCTGGGACATCGTCGACACCTCGGAAACCACCGGCCGCCATTGCATGATGCTGGAAAACGTCAACTACGGCCGCGAGGAATTGCTCTATCTCAACATGTGCCGCCAAGGCGTCATCGGCGAATTGCTCCACGGCGAGGCCGCCTACCTCCATGACCTGCGCGGCCAAATGGACAACGGCGATACCACCGGCTCGTGGCGCACCCTCCAATATGCCAAGCGCAACGGCAATCTCTATCCGACCCACGGCCTCGGCCCGGTCGCCCAGTACATGAGCCTGGCGCGCAGCGAGGACACCTTTGCCCGCCTTGTATCGTTCTCCTCGCCCGCCAAAGGCCGCCACCTCCACGCGCAAAAATCCCGGCACCTAACCAACCCGGAGTTCAAAGATCTCGACTACAAGGGCGGCGACATCAACACCTCCCTCATCAAGACCGTCCTCGGTCGCACCATCATGGTCCAATGGGATGAAACCTCACCCCGCCCCTACTCCCGCCTCAACCTCATCCAAGGCACCAAGGGCACCCTCGCCGGCTTTCCCAACCGCATGGCCATCGAGGGCGTCACCCAGACCCATCACGAATGGGCGGAGGGGGCGGCTTGGGAAGCCATCGCCCAAAAATACGAGCACCCGCTCTTCAAACGCATGGGCGAAGTGGCCCAAAAAATGGGTGGCCACGGCGGCATGGATTTCCTCATGCTCTTCCGCATCATCGAGTGCCTGCGTCAAGGCTTGCCTCTCGATCAGAATGTTTACGAAAGTTGCTCGTGGTCAGCCGTCGGGCCGCTCAGCGAGACTTCCGTCGCCCAGGACGGCATGCCCCAAGCCTTCCCGGATTTCACCCGTGGCGCGTGGCAAACCACCAAACCCCTGGCCATCATCGCCTGATTCCGAAATCCCGTTTTCTAACACATTTGAAACGGCGGAGTTATCTAACCACGCGGTTTTATATGGGTTTTTTTCAAATAGCTCTTCCGTAAGTGGCGGTGCCCTGATACACACGGCACCGTGAACGTGAGAAATTCACTGGTCGCTTCATTTCTCCTGTTATCCCATCTTCCCGGATGGAGTCAGGCACCCGCTCCCGACTTCGCGGATGGCTTCAAACGGCTCGCCGCGCTGGGCATGCCAGCCCTCGATGCCAAGGCCACCTGGATCAAGCACCCCGGCACCGTAGCCGACTATGAAATCCAGGAACTCACCAAGTCGGTCAAAGGCAACGCCTGGCTCATCCCCTCCCCCGACGGCAAAACCAATATTATCCCGCTCGGCGGCAGCGAACCCGTCACCGCCGATCCAGGCGAGAAACCCGCCGCCAAACCCGGCCCGCCGCAGGATCTAACCAAAGACGTCGAGGCCATCACCACCGCCCTGGACAAACTCGCCGCCAAGCTCGATCCGGATGAGTTTGCCTACCGCTCGCGCGACCCCGGCTTTGGCAAGTTCCTGCTGTTCGCCACCCAGCTCTATCAAAACGGTCACCCCGAGCTGGCCAACCCGCTCGCCCTCGCCGTCTTCAAGGTGTTCCCCTCACGCGAGGCGGCCGTCGATGCCGCCATCGACCTGCTCGCCAAACCGCTCTATCAACAAGCAACCGAAGCGTTTTTCACCTCCGGTGATTGGGCCGCCTATCATCAGGCGCTGGTCGCCCTGAGCAAGCGCTTTCCGCGGGGTTGGTCGAACCATGATGCCGTCGCATTGCTGCTCCCCCAACTGGCGAAGCAGGCCGCCGGTGCCAAAGCCCCCGCCATTGCCCTGCCGGACATGGCGATCGACCCGCGCGCCCTCGAATGCATCCGCCAACTTGGCAATAAGGCGGCCACCCAAGCCAGCCCGGCCTCTGCCCGGGATGGCGCGTCCGCGCTGCGGCGGCGCATGCAAATGAAATACGATTCCTATGGGGCTTCCTACTGTCCCTCCTCGCTCTGGCTCATCAACGATGACCCCGAGGCCGCAAAGAACCCGTCCCCACTCGCCCGCCTTGCCGCCCTGAAAATGGCGGCGCTGCCGGTGCTCGCCGCGCTCATCTCCGACCCCTTCCTCACCCATCTCCCCAACCCGGGATCCTCTTCCGGTTTTTACTCCTCATCCCATGACGACAACGATGAGCGGGTCATCCGGCTGTATGCCTCACTCAACCGCCCCGCCACCCGCGGCGAACTCGCCACCCAACTTCTCACCGCCACCCTCCCGGATTCCAAAAACGAACTCAACCAAGCCAATCCGGAGGCCCTTCGCGAACTCGCCCTCACCTTCTGGAAGGACCACAAATCCGCCACCCGCGAAGAACTCGCCGCTGTCTTTCTCCGCGACGGCTCCAGCAGCCAGGCGGAACAGGCCACCTCGCTCCTCGCCACCTCCAGCGACTCCAAGGCCCACCAAGCCTTCGAAGCCCACGTCCTCGCTGCCGATCCGGCGATCGCTCTCTATCAGCATGTCCAAACCTACCTCCGCGCCCGCAAGGCCGCCGCCAAACCTTTCTTCGAGGCCTACGCCAAACTCGTGCGCAACCAGGCTCCGGCATCCGCCAGCGACGACGAACCGTCCTACGAACGTTCCGGGGAAGTCACACAAGCCGGCGGCCCGGAAAAAATCCTCAAACAACTCGAAACCCTCATCAGCGGCCAATCGCCGCGCGCCCTCGCCGTCGAAATCGCCAAGGGCAAACCCGCCGACGCCGGTGCCGCCATCAATTCCCTAACATCCCTGCTGGCCGATGCCACGCCCATCAAGCATCTCCACGCCCTGCTCGAAGGCGCCAACGCCGCCACCGATGCCATCATCCGCGCACGCTTCCTGCAAGCCACCTATGAAATCGAGTGGGGTAACGACTCAACGGATGAAGAGCCATCGAAAGACACCCCCGCCGCAGAGCGCAAAGTCTCGGAACCCGAAGTCGCTGTCTGGCGCAAACTCATCGCCGACACCCGCAGCATCCCCAGCGGATTCAGCCCGGTCAACCGCTTCAAACAGACACGAACCTACGAAAAAGTCACCGTCTCCGAACTCGCCGCGTTCGCCCTTGAGCAAACCGTCAATTCCGACATTTACATGACGGTCGGCAGCGCCTCTCCCATCCTCGGCAAGAGTGTGAACGCCATCCTCGTAGAGCAGGCCACCGCCCGCCTCGCCGGCAAGCCCCTGCCGGTCCTTCCTGACGCCTCGAAAATCGCCGGTAATCGCCTCACGGAAATCGTCGCCGAAGCCGCCCAAAAATCCGCTCCGGAAGTCCACCCGTACCTCGCCTCCCTCACCCCCGACGAACGCGCCGCCTGGCTCGAATGGCTCGAAGACCCGGGCGACCTGCCCGTCCCGGCTTCCGTCAAAAGCCTCCAACAGGTCATCATCGGCCGCTTGCCTGACAAGGAATTCCCTTGCTCTCCCGAGGCGAAGGGCCCGGGGACCATCGATGTCGGCTTCAATGTCACCGCGGAGAACCTAACAAAAACGATCGAGTCGCTTGCCGCCACTATCGACCCATACTCCCGCACCATCATCTCCATCGTGCCGGCGAGGTTTGGTCCGGGTCTTGAAGTATCCGCCAGTCTGATCCCCATGCAGACGCAACCGGCCAAGAGCGGCATCAGCCAAGGCGTGGCGGACGATGACGAAGAACCCGACGGCAACGGGGCCGCCATCTTCGCGCAACCCATCCACACACTCGATTCCAACGAGTCTGCCACAGGCATGGTCCTAGCCTATCTGGAAAGTCGGGAAGCTTCCAGCGAAGCCATCTGGCTCGTTCAGGATGGCAAAGCCTCCTTGCAACAACCTGCGGAGCCAGAGGCCGAGCAAAGGCACCCGTTTGCCGCCACCGTCAAGAAGGTGCTGGAAGCCGACGAGCGCACAGAGTTCTTTCTCTCTATCGAATTCCTCAGCCGCGCCGACGCCGCCAAATTCAAAGCCGCCTCCAAAGACCCCTCCTCCCCAACCGAAGAAGAAGAAGAATAACACACTGGAAATAGCGGAGTTATCTAACCATGATGATTATTATTAGATTTTTTCAAATAGCTCTTCCGTAAGTTGCGGTGCCCTGATACACACGGGACCGTGAGTGTGAGAAACTTACTGGTGCTGCCGGTTCTCCTGTTATCCCATCTTCCCGGATGGGGTCAGGCAGCTGCTCCCGACTTTGCGGATGGCTTCAAACGACTCGCCGCGCTGGGCATGCCAGCCCTTGATGCCAAGGCCACCTGGATCAAGCACCCCGGCGCCGATGCCGACTATGAACTCCGGGCTCTCATCAAGTCGGTCAAAGGCAACGCCTGGCTCATCCCCTCCCCTGACGGCAAAACCAACGTTGTCCCGCTCGGCGGCGTTGAACCCGTCACCGCCGACTCTGGCGACGAGAAACCCGCAGCCAAACCCGGCCCACCGCAGGATCTAACCAAAGACGTCGAGGCCGTCACCGCCGCCATCGACAAACTTGTCGCCAAGCTCGATCCGGATGAGTTTTCCTACCGCTCGCGCGACTCCGGCCTTGGCAAGTTCCTGCTGTTTGCCACCCAGCTCTATCAAAACGGCCACCCCGAGCTGGCCAACCCGCTCGCCCTCGCCGTCTTCAAGTTGTACCCCACACGCGAAGCGGCCGTTGATGCCGCCGTCGACCTGCTCGCCGACCCGCTCTATCAACAAGCGACCCGGACCTTCTTCACCTCCGGTGATTGGGCTACCTATCACCAGGCGCTGGTCGCCCTGAGCAAGCGCTTCCCGCGCGGCTGGTCGAACCGTGATGCCGTCGCCGTGATGCTCCCGCAACTGGCCAAGCAGACCGCCGGTGCCAAAGCTCCCGCCATTGCCCTGCCGGACCTCGCCATCGACCCGCGGGCGCTGGCAATCGTCCGCGAACTCACCGAGAAAGCCGCCGCCCAGGCCAAGCCATCCAACCCACGGGGCATTCCTTCCGCCATGCGCCGTCGCATGCAAATAAGGGTCGATTCCGATGGGGATTACTTCAGTCCCACCCCGCTCTGGCTCATCAACGATACGCCCGATGCCGCGAAAAACCCGGCTCCGCTCGCCCGCCTCGCCGCCCTCAAAATGGCCGCACTGCCAGTTCTTGCCGCGCTGACCGCCGACCCGTTCCTCACCCAACTTCCCAACCCCCGGTCCTCTTCCGGTTACCACTCATCTCATGAAAGCGGTGAAGAACAGGTCCTGCGCCAGTATGCCTCACTCGACCGCCCCGCCACCCGCGGCGAACTCGCCACCCAACTCCTCATCGCCACCCTCCCGGATCCTCAAAACGAACTCGACAATACCGATCCGGACGCACTCCGCGAAATCGCCCTCACCTTCTGGAAAGAGCACAAATCCGCCACCCGTGAAGAACTCGCCGCCGTCTTCCTCCGTGATGGCTCGAGCAGCCAGGCGGAGCAGGCAGCCTCCATCCTCGCCACCTCCAGCGAGCCGAAAGCCCACCAAGCCTTCGAGGACCACGTCCTCGCCGCCGATCCGGCGATCGCCCTCTATCGGCATGTCCAAACCTACCTCCGCACCCGCAAGGCCGCCGCCAAACCTTTCTTCGAGGCCTACGCCAAACTTGTGCGCAGCCAAACCCCGGCGTCCGCCACCGACACCGACTCGTCCTATGATCGTTCCTGGGAAGTCAAACAAGCTGGCGGCCCGGACAAAATCCTCAAACAACTCGAGGCCCTCATCGGCGGCCAATCGCCGCGCGCCCTCGCCGTCGAAATCGCCAAAGGCAAACCCGCCGACGCCGCAGCCGCCATCAAAACCCTAACATCCCTGCTGGCCGACGCCACGCCCACCAAGCATCTCCACGCCCTGCTCGAAGGTGCCAACGCCGCCACCGATGCCACCATCCGCGCCCGCTTTCTGGAAGCCACCTTCCAAATCCGCGCGGGCAATGATGAAGAGGGTGGCGCGGAAGAGCCACCGACAGCCACGCCCCCCGTTGAGCGCAAGGTCTCAGAACCCGAAGCCATCGTCTGGCGCAAACTCATCGCCGATACCAGCGAACTGTCCAAGGAATTCAGCCGCTACATGCCAGACAGCAACTCCACCGGCACCACCGTCGCCAACCTCGCCGCCCTGGCCTTTGAATTCTCCATCTCCAACGGCGGCGCGCGCGCCCTCTATCAAGCCGCTCCCATCCTTGACAAACCCATCTCCACCATCCTCATGGAACGGGCCGGCGCGCGTCTATCCAACAGTTTTGTCCCGCCGCTGCCGGATGCCAAAAAAATCCCCGCCGCACGACTGGCGGAAATCGTGGCGGCGGCAGGCGCCAAGCCCGCCGCCCAAATCCACCCCTACCTGACATCCCTCACTCCGGACGAACGCGCCGCCTGGCTCAAATGGCTCAATGAACCGGGCGACCTCGCCATTCCAGATGCCGTCAAGGCACTTCAATTCACCCTCATCGCCAGATCGCCTGTCAACTACTTTGAACTGCCCGATGTGAAAGAAGCCGGCAACTTCAACCTCGGGTTCAGAATCACTGCTGATAGTCTAACACAACACATCGCGGCCCTCGCCCCCGAAATTGACCAACACTCCCGCGCCTTCATCACAATCAGTCCCGCCGATTTCGGACCCGGCCTCCAGATATCCGCCAACCTCATCCCCCTGCCTGCTAAAAAAGCCAACAGCGGCCCTAACCAGGATGACCCGGAAGGGTCGGCAAGGCCCTCCGCCAACAGCTCAAGAGCCTTCGCACATTGCATCAAAACCCTCGATGCCAACGAGTCCGCCTCCGCCATCGCGGTGGTTGGCTTGCAAAACGAGCAAGCCCGCGGCCAAACCATCTGGCTCATCCAAAACGGCAAGGCCATTCTCCAGCAAGCCGACGCCAAGGATGAGAACGCGCAGAACCCGTTTGCCGACGCCCTCAAAGGTCTGTTAGAATCCAAGGAACCCCAACATTGCAGATTCTATATCCAACTCCTCAGCCGTGCCGACGCCGCCAAATTCAAAGCCGCCTCCGAAGACCCCTCCACCCCAACCGAAGAACAAGACTAACCGCCATGACCGAAGCACCTGCCGCCCACTGGGAACGCCTGCAAGACACCGTTGCCAAAATCCGCACTGAAACCGCCCGCGTCATCGTCGGCCAGGACGAAATCGTCGAGCAACTCCTCACC
>JBAXPF010000052.1:0-16936 GCA_037132955.1 Verrucomicrobiota bacterium
GCAACTTCTTTCGCTGCTAGCCAGGCGCTCGACGACCCGCGCCTGCTGTTGTACCGGCCTAACGGAAAACCTGCCTCCGCCTTTGCCAGCGCAACCACAGCGTCGACGGCCTATGCCAACATCGCCGCATGGCAATTGATGAAGGGAGCCTTCAACATCAACTCCACCTCGGTTCCTGCCTGGAAGGCCATGCTCGCATCGATCCATGATGCAGAGGCTGTCCTTAACAAGATTGACAAAACCGCAGGCTCATCAGCCATTATGCCACTGGCGGCAACGTCAGTGAACGAGGTCCGCATCAGCCGCTTCCGCCTTCCCGCTTCCGCGTCCGCTGCGGCCGGTGCCGAGCCCAAGGATGCCTATTGGCTCGGCCCGCGCGAGTATTCAGATGCCCAGTTGCAGACGCTCGCCGAAAACATCGTCAAGCAGGTCCGTCTGCGTGGTCCTTTCCTGTCGATGGCGGAGTTTGTCAACCGCCGGCTTGGTTCCGGTGACACCGCGCAGCGCGGTGCGCTGCAGCAAGCCATTGATGATTCTAACCTTAACCAGCCACTTGCCAGCGCCGCCGGCGCGGGTTTCGAAATTCCTGCCGACGTGGTGACCACCTACAAGTATGTGAATGCCACCGCCGGCACCGGCGCCAGCTACCAAGGGGCACCGGGCTACCTCACCCAAGCCGACCTCCTCAACGTCCTTGGCAATGCCGCAACTGCACGCTCGGATACTTTTGTCATCCGCAGTTACGGCGAGGCCCATGATGCCTCGGGCCAGATCACGGCTAGCGCCATCTGCGAAGCCGTTGTCCAGCGCTTGCCCGATTGGTATGATCCGGCGGACCTGGCCGAGACGGCTCCAGCCGCGCTGGTGAGTGAGTCCAACAAAACCTTGGGACGGCGGTTTCGCCTCCTCGCTTTCCGCTGGCTTACGCCCGGCGAAATCTAGCGGATTTCATGGACATCATTTTCTCATCAACAGCGGCACCAGCCCTAACATCAGATAGAGTGTTAGAGTCCATAGTCCGGCCATGGCCTCGATTCTTTTGCCGGCGAGACCGCCCGTGGCGAAGCGCGTGATGGCGACCAAGGCAATGCCGAGCATCCCGCCCAGCGCGACAATCACGGGCACCTCAAACCCGATCCGGTGCGCCGCCATGCCGGCACACACCAAGGTGGACACGAGCATTGCCACCCAGACGAGCGAGCCGCCGGTCTTGCCCCACAAGCGGCTGTAGGTTTCCACGCCTTCCTCCTCGGCCGCGGGTTGCCGCAGTTTGCGGCCGATCTCGATGACGATCCCGTTGAAAAAGCTTGCTGCCAGAAACCAGCCAAGTCCGGTCGGCGTGGTGCTGCCGCGCGGCAGCCATTCACAAGCGGTGCCGAAAAAGTCCACCAGCGGCATGATGCCCATGTGGGTAAGCAGATAGACCAGCGGCCGCTGCTTCAGCCACACCCGGCAGAAAAACTCCACGCTCATGAGCGTGAGGTAGGCCCATGCCACCGCCAGCACCGCCAGCAGGCGCACATCCAAGGCCAGCACCAACCCGAGTTGCACCAACCCCGCCGCCACAAACACCACCCGCAATTGACCCAGAGTCACCAACCCGCGCGGCACCGGTCGATAGGGCCGCCACCGCGCATCGTCGTCCGCATCCTTGAATTCATCCGCAATCCGCAACTGCAAAAACATCAGCAGGCACACCCCGAACGCCGTCACATAGGCCTGCCATCCGGGCACCGCCGAGTGGCACAGCAAACTGGAAAACGACACTGCACACGCGCTGAACGCGGCAATCAACGGCCCGTGTGCCAGCACCGGAAACCGTTCGTTTTGATAGATCCACCAGCGCCGCATGGTTGTTAGCTGGGATGGTGCCGGTGCCGCGCCAGCTTTTGATGAGCCCTGGAGAAATGCCCGGCGCTCAAGGCCGCGATGATTGAGAGCTCCCCGGCTAGCAACAATCCCGCGCACACCTCCGCCAGCGCCCGCGCCTTGCCCGCACCGGCCAGTCCCATCAATTCCAGACAGGCGCGCTGGGTCGGCAAGCCGGTGCCGCCGCCCACTGTGCCCACCATGATGCCCGGCAGGGTGACTGCCGCATACAGACCGCCATCATCCGTCACTTCAAAGCGCGTCACGCCGGTGGCGGATTCCGCCACGCACGCCACATCCTGGCCGGTCGCCAGATAGAGAGCCGCCAAGCCGTTGGCAAATTGCCCCTGGATGCCGAGGGTGCCACTGAGCACGCCGCCGATGGCCGACATCCGCCAGTAATCCACCATCGCCCGGGGTGTGCTGTGCAGGTGTTTTTCTATCAAATGGGCCGGCACCTTCACCTCGGCGGTGACCTTTTTGCCGCGGGCGGACGTGAACGAACGCGCGCTGGCCTTTTTGTCGCCGGACAAATTCGATTCCACATAATACCGCTGCGGCTTGACCGGACACCGGGCGAGGATGTCATCACACACCGCCTGGCTGGCGAGCGTCACCATGTTCTGACCGGAGGCGTCGCCCGTGGTGAACTCGAGATTCAGATAGACGTGGTTGCCCTCGATGGTGCAGCCGACGTCGATGAGTTTGCCATGCGTGGTGGTGGTGGCCACCACCACGTGGAATTCATCGAAATGCTCCAACACCCACATCACCAGGCGCCCCGCCTCCGCCGCCGTCTCAAACACAAAGCCCGGCGCGCGGCTCAGACTTTCATTCAAAACGATGGCCGAGCAGCCGCCCGCCGCACTCAACAGGCGGCACCCACGGTGGTAGCTCGCCACCAGCGCCGCTTCGGTGGTGGCCAGAGGAATCCAATAGTCGCCTTGGGCGGCCAAACCATTCACCCGCAGCGGGCCGGCCAGTCCCAACGGCATGCGCAACAAGCCGATGCAATTCTCGATGTTGCCCTCGTAAGCTGTTAGATCAACAACTCCTCCATCTAGCAAGACATCACGCACCGCCGGAGCCGCCGCGATTACCTCCCACAACGCCAGTGCCCGCTCCCGCGACACCTTGGTGCTGCCGGCAGGGGCGTGCGGCAGATCCTCGCAATGCTGGCGCAAGCGCTCCGCCGCCGCCTCCACACTCGCACCCGCCAGCATGCTCGTCGCATGGCTCTGGGTAAGTTCACGTTTTCCGCTCATGGGAAAGGATCATCCTCAACCGTACCCACAAAGCAATCACGAAGTGCACGTACCGTAGATCACCCCCTTGACGGTGGCCCCTGCCACACTCATCAAATGCCGGCCGCGGCCGCCGGTCAGGCGGTCCACCGCCACGCCCAGGCTTTCCGAAAGCACCTGCGCATCGCGCAACAGGAAAAACGCCAGAAAGGCACTCACCAACACCTGCACCACACTGTGCCCCACCGCCAAGCCCACGGAAAAGAGCCACGTCCGCGCCCACGCGATCAACCTGCCTAACATCAAAACCAACTCCGGTGATTCCGGCTTGACCGACTCGGTCACGATGCCTGTCGCTGACGACAGCGGCACCGCATCCACCACCACGCCACTGGCACTCTCCACCACGATTTTCGCCCGTGGCGGCGGGTCCTGTGACGCCTTTTCCAATTGCTCCATCCAGTGCTTGCAGCCGAGCGCGAATTCCACCCAATAATGCGCCAGCTCACCGCCCACCACCGGCGTCCGGCTGACCCATGATGGGGCCTCATCCGGCATTGATAGAAACCACTTGCGCGTGGCGGCGGTGAGCGCCTTGCCGTCTTCGGCCAGGCCAAAGCCGATCCACACCACCGGCCACGCCAGCAGCACCGTGAGGGTGAGCGTCACCAAACAGGCTGCCAGGGTCCGCGAGCCACGGAACCACCGCGTGAAGCGCCGCTGCAACGGATAGAGCGAAAACGCCAGCACCATCGCCCACATCAGGGCCGACAAAAACGGCAGCAACACCACCACGCAGCCCACCAACAGCAATAACAACGCCACTCCTCCCAGGAGGGATTCGAATCTGCGCCGCGGCAGAATGCCTGGTCTTTCCATCTGCGCGGTTTGTTCCAACACCCGTTCTGACCGGCCGGGTGTTGGATGACTCTACCTAGCAAATCCGCCCACACCCAGCCCTAACCGAAACGCTCGAAGAACGGTCCCTGCCGTTAGGGGCTGGCTTAGAATTTGATGCGGGCGCCGAGTTCGATGAGCAAGTCGTTGTTGATGCCCACATTGTAAGCAGTGGCATTGGTGTTACCGACATGCTGATGGACATTGTCCATGAAGATATACCGGACGCCGGCAGAGACATTAAATGCGGAGCACACATCATAGGAGAGCCCGGCAAACACGTCGCCATAAAACCGGACTTTGGTCTGGTCATCGCTGCCGCTAATCCGGGCAAACGGAGGATAAGTCTGAGTCCAATTCCAATCACAGGAGCTATCCAGAATGGCGATTCCCAGGCCGAGGCCGAGGTAGTAATTCAAATGCCCCGTGAGGGGTGCCTCGAACTTGTAGTTGAGGGTGATCGGGATGATCTCCTGGTTGAGCTTCGAGTAGACCACACTGGCACCGGTGATGAAAATCGGGGGGTTATAGACAGATTTGGCTTCATCCTGTGCAAATCCGACTTCCAGATAGACGGAGTGGGATGCCTGGGAGCCTGGAACTTTGGATTCCGCGCCCAGTTGCAGGTTGTACATTGCATCATCCAAGTCGGTGAGGTAGCCAACGGAGCCGCCCGCAAACCATTGCCAGAGCCCCGCGCTGTGAGCTGGAGCGGATGCCACGGAGGGGGTTCCTGCCTGGGCGGCGGTGACAAGCCCAAGGATTGCCAACAATGGGAATACTTTCGTTTTCATGTTTTTTCAGGTTACGGATTTGAATGCACGTTTCAGGTCACGGTGCCGGTGCGGACCCGGGGGGACTTGTTAGTTAGAACACCAAGCCTGACCGGCACCGTGTTGATAGGGGAAGGTGGCCGCTTTGGCAAGTTCCTTTTTAAGGGAAGCTGAATGAGCCCGCTTGGATCCGGGCAGTATGCCCGGACACTATGGCGCGGGCATGCTGCCCGCCGCCCGTTCTTCACATGGACTCATGTCATTTCCCACGGGTTCAGGATGTCCGAGGCTTGTGCGCGGCGCGCTTGGCGGGACGGGATGCTTGCACGGGCTGGCCGGCTCGCTTCGCCTCCATCTCGCGGGTGCGTTTCCTCCAGTCGCGGCGCGGCGGTTTGTCACCGGGCGTGGGCGCGGGAACGGGTGCCTGATAGTCGAAGCCGCGCAAGCGCTTGCGTTCGAGGCGTTGACCGATGACGAGCTCGAGGATATCGAGCAGGTTGAGGTCCTGCTTGGGGACGAAGCTGATGGCATCGCCCTGCGCCTCGGCCCGGCCGGTGCGGCCGATGCGATGGACATAGTCCTCGGGGTTGACCGGAAAATCGTAGTTCACGACGTGGCTGACACCATCGATATCGATGCCGCGCGCCACGATGTCGGTGGCGACCAGGACCTGGGTCTTGCCGTCCTTGAAATCCTGAAGCGCTTGCAGCCGCTGGTCCTGCGAGCGGCTGGAGTGGAGCTTGGCGACTTTCACATGGGCGAGTTTGAGGAAATTCGTGAGGCGGTCCGCGCCATCCTTCATGCGGGCGAAGACGAGGACTTTGGTGAACTTCGGTTGCCGCAGCATTTCTAACAGAAGCGTGTTTTTCAAATGCGCTGGCACCTCATAGACGCATTGGTTCACGGTGTCCGCCGGGTTGGAGCGTTTGCCGATCTGGATCATTTTGGGCTGATAGAGAAAACGCCGCGCGAGCGACTCGATCTGTTTGGACAGGGTGGCTGAGAACATCAGCGTTTGCCGGCGCTTGGGCAAGGTGCTGACAATCTGCTCGATGTCCCGCAGAAAGCCCATGTCGAGCATCCGGTCGGCCTCATCGAGCACGAGCATTTCCAGCGGATGGAAATCGAGTTTTTGGCGGCCGAGGAAGTCGAGCAAGCGTCCCGGGGTGGCAACCAGGATATGCACGCCTTTGTGCAAGGTCTTGATTTGGGCGGCCTCATCGACGCCGCCGTGGATGGCGGCCACGCGGAGCGGGAGATATTTGCCATAGGCCCGGATGTTGCCCATGATCTGGACGGCGAGTTCCCGGGTGGGGGCAAGGATGAGTGCCTGGATGCCGCGCAATGGGCCGTGGTGCTGTGCTTGGGACAAGCGGTGGAGCAGCGGCAACACAAACGCCGCCGTCTTGCCCGTGCCGGTCTGGGCAATGGCAATCAAGTCCTGCCCCTGCATCACCTTGGGAATGGCCGCAGCCTGCACCGGGGTGGGGCGGACGTATCCTGCTTGCCCAATGGCGCGGAGAATTCCCGCCTCAAGTCCGAAGTTGTGAAACGGCATGCGCGCAACATATGCCTTAGGGGCCACCGATGGCACGCAATTAAATCCGCACCCGCTCACGGCCAGCCGAGCGGGCCGAGGAGATCCATATACCAGGCGAACAATTTCCAGCCGCCAAACATCCAGACTGCGGCACCCAGCGCCAGACACGGGCCGAACGGCAGTTGTTTGCCAAAGCCGATGCGCCCGATGCCCGCCATGACCAGCGCGAAAACACAGCCGCTGAAAAGGGAGAAGAACACCCCGGTCCAGCCGAAAAACGCGCCGATCATTCCTAACAAATGACCATCGCCCGCGCCCATTGCCTCGCGCGGAATCACCGCCCGCGTGGCGGTGCCATCCAGTGATTTGAGTTTGGCCAGCCGATGGATCGTGCCATCCGGCAATTGGATTTCCGTTTCGCGGATGGTGAGCAGTCCGCCGCCCACCGATGCGCCATCCACCCGGATGTCGGTCGCCTCGACTAACAAGCGGTCGGATTTCCGGTTGAAGATATCCCACCACGCGATGGCCTCGTCGTTGATAACGAAGTGCATCGGATCATCGTCGGTCTCCGGCTCGCGCAACGACCAGGCTACCGCGTGCTCGAAGCGCAGGTCCCTTTTTCCAAACGCGAGTTTGCCCAACTCGACGACAATCCCCAAGCCGATAAACCCGACCGCCCAGCCGATGCCCCCTTGCATCAGCGCGGCAAGCCGGTTGCCCGGCACGCCCGCCATGGCCGGCAATTGCGGCCACACGGCACAGGCGGCCAAGCCGACTGCCGTGCCGGTCCAGGTCAGCCCCACCGGAATAATCAGGTGTTCGGCATCGATGAAGGCAATCGCGATCAACAGGGCGATCAACCCCCACAGGCAGACCACCACGCCCACCGCCGGTGGCCCGAACCTCCACCACACCGCCGTGAACGCCAGCGCCGTGAGCAATTCCACCACAAAATACCGGAACGCAATGGGCTCGCCGCAGTTCTTGCAACGCCCGCGCAGGCAGAGCCAACTGACCAGCGGCAGATTCAACCCCAGCGGAATCGGCTGTTTGCAATGCGGGCAGAACGAGCGGGGCGGGTCATTGACCGACAGCCCTAACGGCAAGCGGTAAATCACCACGTTCAAAAACGAGCCGATGCAGGCGCCGATTAGGAAGGCCGAAACCAGCCATAGCCAATGATCCAAGGGTGGGTAAAACACTGTCCCGCCATTCAAGCGGTGCCGCGCCATAAGCCAAGGATAAAGAAACAAGCCCAAACAACCTGCTTGACACCATTGCACCGCTGCACCATGGTTCACGCATGCGCTTGACTATCAATCTCGACGACGATCTTTACGCGTTGGCCCGCAGCCATGCCATTGCGACGCAGACATCGATGAGCAAGGCGGTGGGCAATCTGCTGCGCCGCAAAACGGCCGCCAGCTTGCAAGAGGCCCCCACTGGAGCAGCGGATTTTGCCATCCATCCGGTGACCTTGCTGCCGGTCGTGAGAGGCGCGGGAACCTTGATCACGGATGCCGATGTCCAAAGTGCCCTTGATGACGAGGATCTACGCCATTTGGATATGGCAGGGGCGGGCGCCAACCCATCATCCCGCCCATGACTTATCTTCTCGATGGCAATGTGTTGGTGGCCTTGGCCATTCACAATCACGTCCACCGTGAGCGCTGCTTGCGCTGGATTGGGCAAATCGAGCACTTCGCCACCTGCCCTGTTACAGAAGGCACATTGCTGCGACTTCACATGGCGCTGGCCGAAGACACGAGCGCAGCTGCCGCGTGGCGCACCTTGGAGGTTTACCGCACCCATCCCCGCCATGTCTTCTGGCCGGAAAATTTTTCCTACACGGACATCTCGCCGACCCGCCTCAGCGGCCATCGCCAGATTACGGATTCCTGGCTCGCGGAGTTGGCCCACCGCAGGCATGGGAAACTCGCCACCCTTGATGAAGCCCTCTTTGCACTCTGGCCAAAGGTGACCCTGCTCATTCCTGTCTAAGCCCCGATGTCTGTTAGATCCCTGATCCGCCACTGCCGCTTCACCGCCATCGACTTTGAATCGGCCGGCGCCACCCGCGGCAAAACCGACAGCCCGGTCCAAGTCGGCCTGGCCTCATGGTCCGCCGCCACCGGCCACACCCAGCCATTCGTGTCCTACCTGCGAACCGACCAGCCCATCCAGTGGTCGGCCCAAAAGGTCCATGGCATCACCCCGGCGGATTTGATCGATGCGCCCGCGCTTCTCGGTCTATGGCCCGAGCTGAAATGCCGGTTTGCCGGGGCGGTGGTCGTCGCCCATGGCAAGGGCACGGAAAAGCGCTTCCTGCGGGCGTTTCCGGGGCACGGCTTCGGCCCGTGGCTGGATACTTTGTTAGTGGCGCGGGCGGCATGGCCCGAGCTCTCCGACCACTCGCTCAGCGCCCTGTGCGATGCCCGCCGGCTCACCGCATCCATCCAATCCCTGGTGGCCGGGCGCGGCTGGCACGACGCGCTGTTTGACGCGGTGGGCTCCCTGGTGCTGCTGGCGCATGTGATAGAAACCCATTCCCTGATAGATCAGCCGCTCGAATGGTTGCTCCATCCGGACACGTCCGCCTGGCATCGCGGGCGCAGATAGCTGCGCAGAATCGCACCTTTGGGATTGAGTTAGCGCGGTGGGCGGCTACAGTCCGCGCGTTCGCCCATGATTTCCTCCCTGATTGCCCGTCGGCTCGCGCTGGTCTGCGCGTTGGTCCCTGCCCTGCTCCATGCCCAAGCGCCGGAGAGTGTGATGGTCGTGGAAGCCTATTCCGGAAAAATCCTCTTGGCTGCCAATTCCTCGGTCAAACGGCCCGTCGCCAGTCTCACCAAAATGGCCACCGCCGTGGTGGCAGTGGATTGGGCCATTGCCACCCATTCCGATATCAACTCCCTCATCATCACCGCTCCCCAGACCGTCGCCCTGGTCGGCGGTCCCAACCCGATGAACCTGCAACCCGGCGACTCGCTGACCCTGCGCGATGCCTTGTATTCCGCCCTGCTTGGCTCGGACAATCTCGCCGCACTCACCATTGCCGACCACGTCGGCCGGCAAATCCTCGCCAAGCGCGGCAAGCCCGGCGCTCCGGTGGCAATCTTTGTGGACGAGATGAACAAGCTCGCCAGTTTCATCGGCATGACCCAAACCCGGTTTGTCAACCCCCACGGACTGGAGCGCCCCCATGCGCAAGGCTACTCGACTGCGGCCGACATGGCGCGCCTGGCGATTGTCACCATGCGCCGCAACGCGATCAATTTCATCGTGCGCCAACCCGAGCGCCAAATCAGCGTCACCGGACCCGCCGGCAAACGCGGCTACCGCATCCGCAACTCCAACGAGTTGATCGGCGAGGAAGGTATCCTCGGCGTCAAGACCGGCACCACCGCCGCCGCCGGCCCCTGCCTGGCCACCTGCATGGATCGCGAGCCGTTGGTCCGCAACAAAGCCGACGGCTCCAAGGGAGCCACCCCGCGGCGCTTGATCGTCATCGTCCTCAACAGTCCCGAGCGTTTCGGTCACACTCGCAGCTTGTTGCAGCAAGGGTGGTCGCTCTATGACGCATGGCTGGCTGCCGACGCCCCCGTCAAGGAGCCGCAGCGCGAAATCCTCAACGTTCCCGCACCTAACTGATAACTGATAACCCATAACCGGCGCGCAGCGTCCCTCCCCCATGCCCCTCGATCCGCTCCTCCACTTGTTGTGCCGCAAGGCGCGCTTTTCCCATCAGGAACTCGGCGATTTGCTCGCCTTACCGCCGCAGGTGATTGCCGAGCGGATTGCCGCCTGGGAAAATGACGGGACCATTCTCGGCTATCATGCCGTGATCAACCCCGAAATTGTCGGAGACACCGCAGTATCCGCGTTCATCGAAGTGAAGGTCACGCCCGAACGCGGCGGCGGCTTTGATCGACTCGCCATGCGCGTGTCGCGCTTTGAGCAAGTCGTTTCCTGCTATCTGGCCAGCGGCGGTTATGATCTGATGGTGGTGGTGGAAGGCGGCGACCTGCGCGAGGTCGCACGCTTTGTGTCCGAGAAACTCAGCACGCTCGAAGGCGTCATCTCCACTGCCACGCACTTCCGGCTCAAGACCTACAAGGAAAACGGTTTCCTCTTTGAGCATGAGACCGCCACCGAGCGGCTCGCCGTCTCGCCCTGAGAATCTACGGTTGCGGCTTGCGGATCATCTCGCCGACCTCGTGGAGTGTCTTGAGGTCAATGTCGCGGATTTTGCCGGCGCGGTCGGGGGCCACATCGAGGGCAAACAGGCTGTCGGATTTGATGGCGGCGAGGTAGTCCTGATAGATATCCGCGACCGGCACGACCCGGCTGTCCCATTCGGGCATGGTATAGAACCAGCGGCCTTCCGTGCGGCCGCCGAGAATCGGATAGGTGAATTCCGAGGCGCGGTAGCCCTTGGTCTTGGCGGCGTCATCCAACGCGAAGCCCGCACCCATTTCGCCGATGTGCAGGTCGGCGCCGGGCCGGTTGCCGTTGGAACCGACGAAGCAGTTAGGTTGGAATTGTTTGATCCATTGCGTGGTGGCGGCCAGATCCAGACCACCGTCGGTTTGGGCGATGTCGAGCCAGAAGTATTCGATCGGGCCGTATTGCGTGCACAGTTCCTTCAACTGGGCTTTCTTCAGTTCGGCGTTTTTCTTGTCCGGCCATGTCCAGTCGCCTTCCGAGAAATACAGCGCCAGCTTCAGTCCATGGCGGTCGCACGCCTCGCGCACTTTCCTGAGCGCGTCCACCTTCAGCGGGCTTTGGGTGACTTTCCACCCGGTTGTCCGCGTGTCCCACAGACAGAATCCGTCGTGATGTTTTGTTAGAAACAAGATATACTTCATGCCTGCGTCCTTGGCTGCCTCACACCACTGGTCGGGGTCGAAGCCGGTCGGGTTGAAAAACTCCACCTGCTTGACATCATGCGTCCACTCCATGTTGGAAAACGTGCTGAACGACCAGCAGACGAACATGCCGAAGCGCAGGTCGCGGAACTCCCGGACACGCGCGTCATTGACGAGTGCCGGTTCGGCGGTGGCGACTGCGCTTGGCAAGGCCAGCAGGAGGCCCGTGAGGATGATGGCGAGGAATCGGGTGCGGGGGCGGGGGGGCATGGGACCGCCATGATGCGGTGTGCCATGCCAAATGGCAAATCGAATTGTGGCAAATCGAATTGTGGCCTTGGATCGCCGAGGCAAAATGGGGGGGGAGCAAACTTCCACACTGATTTTACTGATAACACTGATTTTGATTCAGCAGCATGGGTGTTCTATCAAACCCAACAGGAGAATGCCAGGCAGGAGATATGCCAATCCAATTCCTTCTGTGAAATAGGTGAAATCAGCGGCAGACTTCGTGTGAGAAAACTTTCGGTCCCGTCACTCTCCGCTGGTGTCCGCTCTGCCCGCCGCGCCGCGGTAGCACAGCGCGAATATCACAAAACAGACGGCAATCATCGCTCCGAGCACCGACCACAGCTCGAGCCACCCCTGGCCGTTGGCTTGGATGTAATGATCGCGCAGCCAACCGCAAACCCACGCACCCACCAAGGGCCCGAGCCCGCTGGCCACCAGCGCGAACAAGCCCTGCGCCTGCCCCTTGAGATGCGGTGCCACCCGCCGGTTCAAAAACACCTGCGCCGTGATGAAATAAAACGTGTAACAGACCCCGTGCAACGCGATGCCAGCCACGTGCCATGGCAGTGTGCCGGTGGCACCCGCGTGGGCGCTCATGCCATAACGCAGCACGGACAGCCCCAACGCCCACAGCAGCAGGGTCTTGAGGCGGAAGCGCGTCATCACCACCGCCACCACCAGCATCGCCACCAACTCGCTCCATTGCGCAAGGGTCATCGTCGCCGTCGGATGCATGTCACCTAACACCCGCAGATGCTGCGGCGCCATCATGTAAAACCCCGTCAGCGGAATCGCAAACAGGAACGTCACCGTGAAAAACACCAGCTGATCCCGGTCCCGCAGCAAGGCCAGCGCGTCCAAGCCCAGCATGCCCCGCCAGGAGGTCGACCGGCCCAGCGGCGGCGTGTGCGGCAGACCCAGGGCGCAGAGTGCGCCCACCCCGCCCGTCACCGCGGCCGCGTAGCCCGCCACCGGGCTGGCGTCCGCCTTGAGCCAATAACTCGTCAGAAACCCGCCCACCACCCAGCCCAGCGTCGAGCCCGAGCGCACCAGCGGGAAGTTGCGTTCTGGGTGCTCAATGTTTGTTAGCGTGATGGTCGCTAACAAGCTCCACGACGGGCTGGCAATGATCGACTGGAGCAGCAGCAGGCCGATGAAACACCACGGGTTCCAATGCCAATCCAGGCACCCGAAGGTCAGCACCACCAAGCCCGCCCCGGCCAGCGCCGACCCCGCATACAAGCGGTCCGCGGGCACCCGCTGGTCGGCCAGGGCACCGCTGATCAGTGGCGAAATCATCGCCCCGAGCGGCACCATCATGAACCCCCAGGCCACCCAGCCGCTCAAGCCCTGCCCAATCAAAATATTCGTCAGGGCCGGATACCAAAACCCCGGCGCCATCCCCTGGAAAAAATACACCACCCACAGCCTGGCCATCACCACCCCGCTTCTTGCTCGTCCGTCCTGCATGCCCTCCACGCCGCTTTCTTAGCGCCGTCCCCGCCGCAATGCCAGTCCGATGTGCGGCAGCGCCCGTAGCCACTCGTGCCAGTTGGCCATGCCGTTGCCATCCGTCGATCCCGCTCAGTTCGCTGGTTTTGGCGTGTTTGAAGAAGCCGGACCGCCCCTACTTGAGTGCGCAAGGGGCTGCGCCTCTTCAGCCTCATTGCTTTGGTCGTCTGGCTGCATGTCTTCCGTCCCGAAAATTGAAATTGGCAGGGCGGCTTGATTCGGCTCTAATCACTGCGTAAGGCTGCGTCACGCCGTTCCGTCCCATGTCCCAAGCCATCATCGATCCTGAAGAAGTCCGCCGCTTCGCCGCGGAACTGAAACGTTTCAACGGCGACCTGCGCGAACGCACCGCCTCGCTCATGGCCCGCTTCACGTCGTTAGGCGACACCTGGCAGGACCAGGAACAGGAAAAGTTTGCCACCGAGTTCATCCAACTGATAAAAACCCTCAAGGCCTTCCTCGAGCTCTCCGATCGCCATACCCCCTATCTGCTGCGCAAGGCCGAACGCATCCAACAATACCTCGACCAGCGCTAACAGCCCGCATTGCCGCCCACCCACGCCATGTCCAACCAGGCCAGGATTTCCTCCATCGACGCGCTCGAGACGTTCCGCGCGGAGTTGATCCACTACATCGAAAAGGCCCGCGTCGCCCTTGAAGACATGACCGGCGAAGCCCGCCGCACCCACACCTGGCTCGACGTCGATCGCACCCAGTATTGGGGTGCCCAACTCAAGAAATGCAAAAAGCAACTCGATCAGGCCGAGGAAGAACTCTACAGCGTCAAGCTCACCAACCCGCAGGCCAGCAACGCCATCCAAAAATTGGCGGTCGCCAAGGCCCGCCGCAAGCTCGATGAGGCGGAAGCCAAAATGGGTGTCATCAAACGTTGGCGTCAGGTTTACGACAATCGCACCGGCCCGCTCTTGCGCCAACTCGAACCGATGTTCTTTCGCGTCGGCCAACACTTGCCCAAAGCCGTCCACTCACTCGGTGAGACGATCAAAACCCTCCAGGCCTACGCCGAATCCAACCGACCATCTCAAGTGATGGCGCCGCCACCGCCCACCCTTGAGCCACCCTCACCCCCGCCCGCCGCATGAGCAGTTTATCCGGCAGCAAGGGCTTGCTCACCGATGCCACCCGCCAACTCCAGGCACGCTGGGACCAAACCCGCAGCGCGTGGCGCGACCACAAGGCCGACGAATTTGAAAACCTCTATCTATCCGATCTGGCCACAACCGTGAACTCCACCCTCCGGGTCATCGACGAACTTGATCTCCTGCTCAACAAAATCCATGCCGACTGCGAATGATTCCATGACCCCGGGCCGCGTGCTGGCACAACTCCAGGCCGTCAAGGCCGGTATCACCGCCGCCTTGTCCGGCGAAGAACAACTCGCCCAGGCCCGCGCCGCCGCCATGCTTGGGGTTAGACGAGCCAACACCCAGCGCGAGGAAGCCGAAACCGCTAGCACCGCCGCCCAGCTTGCCGGCCTCGACACCGGTTACCGGCAGGCAATGGAACGCATGCAAGCCGCCTTGGATGCCCGCAACACTTGGATCCAGAGCGCCTATCAGAACAGCCGCAGCGCGCTTGCCCGCCACCTGCAAGATCTCAAGGACCGCCGCATCGGCCAAGTCCAGGGAGGCATCCTGCGCAACCGCAAGTCGCGCAAAGATGAACTTGCCCAAGCCGCCGAAGGTCACCGCGCGTTCCAGGATTTGTTAGTGGCGGACCGCGACCGCCGCCACCAACTGCGCGACTCCGCGCTCCGGGGCCTGCGTTCGTTCCGCCTGTGGCTGCAACCGCGGTTTTACGGCCGCAGCGCGGTGTTGGATGAAGCCACCACCCGTCTCGATGCGGAGGTGCTGCATGCGGCGGCACTCGAGCATATCGACGCCTTGCGCATGGCCGTGGACGCAGTCCGGGATCAACCCATCAACAAGTTTTTCCGTTTTGTCCCGCTCACCGTGCTGGCCTTGTTAGCCGCAGGCATCATCGGGTGGCCGGCATGGCGTGCAGGTGCCGGGCTGGGTTCCGTTCTAACGCCGCTGCTCATTGCCGAAGGCGTGTTGGCAGCACTCTGGCTCGTCGCCCTGGTGCTGGCCATTCCCGGCGCACGCCGCGCCGCCTGCGAGTTGGCCACCTCCCGGGCGTTGGCCATTGCCGCGGAAAAAGCCTCAGCCGCCCGCATTGCCGCTCTCGCCGCGGAAATCGAGGACGAAGCGACCCAACAGGGCCATGACCTGAGCGAAACGTTCCGCGTATCCGGCTCCGATTGGCTCACCCACATGCGTGCCGGCCAAAAAAACCTCGAGACCAAAGTCGCCCGCCTCCCTGCCAAACTCGAAACCCTCCACCAGCGGAAACTCGCAAAACTCCATCGCGCCTACGCACAAGCCAGCCAACTCATCGAGGCCGAAGCCGAGACCCTCGCTCATGCCCGCAAACTCGCCTTCGCCGAATCCGCCGCCGCTCTGGATGCCGAATCCACCACCACCCTCCAAGCTCTGGCCATTCCCTGGCAACACGACGTGCTGGACCCGTGCCAACAATTTATTTTGTTAGAAGACGCCTCGCACAACCTATTCCCGGCATGGTCGGCAGACACCTGCGCCACCTGGACCCCCCCCGCCGCTGCTCCCGCCGCCGTGCGCATCGGCTCGCTCCAGGTTGATCTGACAAAGCTAGCCGCCCGGGTGCCAGCCCATCCGCAGCTTGCCCTGCCCGGACAATCCGTGTTAGCCGCGCCCTTCACCCTTGGTTTTCCCGACCACGGCTCGTTGTTGATAGAGAGCTGTGGTGACGCGGGCGCCGCCGCCACCACCGTGCTCAACGGCGTGGCGCTGCGCTTGTTAGCCAGTCTACCGCCGGGCCGGGCATCGTTTGTGTTCATTGATCCGGTGGGTTTGGGGCGTGATTTTGCCGGGTTGATGCATCTGGCGGAGTATGAGGAAACCCTGATAGCCCATCGCATCTGGACCCAGAGCACCCAGATCGAGGAGCGCCTCGCCGAACTCAACGAACACATCGAAAAGGTCATCCAGATGTATTTGCGCAATGAGTTCGCCACCATCGCGGAATACAACCAACATGCCGGCACCATCGCGGAAAAATACCGGTTTCTGGTCATCGCCGGGTTTCCCGCCGCCTTCAGTGAAACCGCCGCCAAACGCCTGCTGGCCATTGCCTCGAGTGGCGCGCGCTGCGGTGTGCATTTGCTGATTCATCGGGACCTGCGGCAACCCGCACCGGACCCCGCGCTGGATGGCGAGTTACGCCGCGCCTGCATGAGGATCGCCCTTGATGCCAAATCCGCGAAATTGTCAGACTGGCCAGCAGGTGCTAACACGGTCGTGTTTGACCCGCCGCCCACCGATGAGGACGCCACCACGCTCATTCACCGGATCGGTCGTGCCAGCATTGATTCGAACCGCGTCGAGGTGCCCTTTTCCCACATTGCTCCGGCCGCCGACGCCTATTGGCAACTTGACACCACCGCCGAACTGCGCGTGCCGATCGGACGCACCGGTGCCAAGAAACTCCAGATGCTCGCCATCGGCAAAGGCACCCGCCAGCACATGCTGGTGGCCGGCAAGACCGGCTCCGGCAAGTCCACCCTCTTCCATGTCATCATCACCAACCTCGCCCTGTGGTGCAGCCCCGAGCAGGTCGAATTCTATCTGGTCGATTTCAAAAAGGGCGTCGAGTTCAAATGCTATGCCACCCGCCTGCTGCCCCATGCCCGCGTCGTCGCCATCGAGAGCGACCGCGAGTTCGCACTTAGCGTACTGCAACGCGTGGATGCGGAATTGAAACGCCGCGGTGAGTTGTTCCGCCGCGCCGGGGCCCAGGATCTATCCGGCTACAAGCAAAGCAAGGATGCCCTGCCGATGCCACGCACCTTGCTGCTCATCGATGAATTCCAGGTGTTTT
>JBAXPF010000053.1:0-16854 GCA_037132955.1 Verrucomicrobiota bacterium
AACAACATCTTCCAACGTAGGGTCGTGGCGAAACAACGACCGCAGCGGCCAGCCGTATTGGGCCGCCAATTGAGCGATGGCTTCGCGGGTATCCGAGCCGGAATCCACCCACACGATGTAGCGGGTCCAGGCCTCATCCATCGCTTCGGGGGTGACTTTCTTCACCCCGGCGAGGCGGTTGAGCGCGGCAGCGACCCCCTCGGCCTCGGCCTGGATTTCCACTTGGACGCGACCTGCCGAGCGCATCTGGGCGATGAGATTGGCCGGGGTGTCTGCGGCGCGGATCTTGCCGTTGTCGATGATGATGACGCGGTTGCAGGTCATTTCCACCTCGGGCAGGATGTGGGTGGAAATCAACAGGGTGTGGGATTGTCCAAGCTGGCGGAGGAGTTCGCGGATCTGGCGGATTTGATTCGGATCCAGCCCGTTGGTCGGTTCATCGAGGATGAGCAACTCCGGATCGTGAACCAAGGCATCCGCCAAGCCCACCCGCTGACGGAAGCCTTTGGATAGGGTCTTGATCATCTTGCGGCGCACGTCGTGGAGCCCGCAGGTATCGATGACCTCGCCCACCCGGCGGCGCTCGTCACTCGTGCCCAAGCCCTTGAGTTGGGCGCGGAACCTCAAATACTCCCGCACCCGCATTTCCCCATACAACGGGACGTTTTCCGGCATGTAGCCAATGCGGCGACGGGCCGCGAGCGATTGCCGGAAAATATCAAAACCGGCCACCCGGGCGCTGCCGGACGTCGGGGGCAGGTATCCGGTGAGCATCCGCAAGGTGGTGGTCTTGCCCGCGCCGTTGGGCCCGAGAAAACCGACCACCTCACCGCGTGCCACGGAAAAGGAAATGTCCCGCACCGCCTCGTGACGGGCGAATTGTTTGGTAAGGTTGTTGGCTTCGATCATGGGGCGCAATTGGCTGGGCCTGGGGCGTGCTCGCGCATGTTCGATTGACGCGGCGATGTCCGCCCCCTATGTATGCGGTTTGAGCGGCGGGCCAAGCGGGAAATTCGCAGACCGGCCGCAAGTTTTCACCCCGTGCCCATGAATGCCACCCTTTCGACCCGCGCCAATGCGGATTTGTTGGACGATCATTACGCCCAATGGCGTGCCGACCCACGGTCGGTGGATGCCACCTGGCGCGCATTTTTCGAAGGCTTCGAACTGGGTGCCGCCCAGCCGCCGCAAACCGCCGCAGCGCCCGGCACTGGCGGGGCCGGGCATGAATTTGTTGGAAAAGTCGCGGGCCTGATCGACACCTACCGCATCCTCGGCCACACGCAGGCGCATATCAACCCGCTCGACGGATCGCCGTCACGCAACCCCCGCCTCGCCATCGAGCCATGGGGCATCACCGCGGTGGATCTGGGCCGCGAGGTGTCCTCGCCATTTTTCCGCCACGGCGCAGCCCTGAAATTGCGCGACCTGCTCACCGCGCTCGATACGATCTATTCCGGCAGCATCGGCTTTGAGTTCATGCACATTGGCGATACCGGGGTCCGCGACTGGGTGCGGGACCGCATCGAGGCCCGCGCCATCGAAACCGCTGCCCCGCCCGAACGCCAAACCCATGCGCTCCGCTGGCTCTTGGAGGCGGAGGCCTTCGAACAATTCCTCGGCAGGAAATTCCTCGGCGAAAAACGATTTTCGTTAGAAGGCGGTGAAGGCACGATGGTCGCCCTCAATGCCATCCTCGAAGCCTGCCCGGCCATGGGCGTGGTGGAAATCGAGATGGGCATGTCCCACCGCGGCCGCCTCAATGTGCTGGCCAATTTCCTCCGCAAGACCCTCACCACCATTCTCCACGAATTCACCCCCAACTATGTCCCGGACGCAGTGGCCGGCGACGGCGATGTCAAATACCACCTCGGCTATGCTAACCTCCGCGAGTTGGCCGATGGCAAGGTCCGCGTCAGCCTCGCCGCCAACCCAAGCCATCTGGAAGCCGTCAATGCCGTCGTCGAGGGCAAGGCCCGCGCCCGCCAACGTTTGTTAGGCGACGCTGGCACCGGCACCGATCGCAAGCGCGTGCTGCCGGTCCTCCTTCACGGCGACGCCGCCTTCGCCGGCCAGGGCTCGGTGGCCGAAGTCCTCAATCTCTCGCAACTCCCCGGCTACTGCACCGGCGGCACCATCCACCTCATCATCAACAACCAGATTGGTTTCACCACCGACCCGGCGGATGCCCGCTCCTCGGCCTATGCCACCGACGTCGCCAAGATGATCGAGGCCCCCATCCTTCACATCAACGGCGAGGACCCGATGGCACTTCACTGGGCGTCGCGCTTCGCCTTGGAGTTCCGCCAGAAATTCGGCCGCGACGTCGTCATCGACATTTATTGCTACCGCCGCCAAGGCCATAACGAGTCGGATCAGGCGGCCTTCACCCAACCGCTCATTGCCAAAAAAATCGCTGCCCGCAAAACATTCGGCCAGATTTACAAAGAGGATCTCATCGCCCGTGATGTCATCCATCAGGAAGAGGGGGACGCTATTGAGCAAACCATCTGGGAAAAACTCGAAGCCGGTTACAACACGATGATGGAACTGAGTGCCGCCGGTCGGCGCACGACCTTCAGTGGGTCCACCGCCATCGTGCAGCCTGATTATTCCCACGCCCCGGTCGCCACCGGCATCACCCGCGAGCAACTCCAACACCTCGGCTCGGTTCTAACCACCCTGCCCGCCGGCTTCCATCTCAACCTCACCCTGGCCAAACGCTTCCTGCCGCGCCGCATCCAAGCCTTGCGCGATGGCGGCCCCTTTGATTGGGCATTTGCGGAGTCACTGGCCCTGGGTGCGCTGCTCATGGAACAGACACCCGTGCGCTTGTCCGGCCAGGACAGCCGCCGCGGCACCTTTTCGCAGCGCCATGCGGTGTTTTACGATTCCGAATCCCGGGCGCGGCATACCCCCCTTGAACATGTCAGCGCGGATCAAGCCCGCTTCTGTGTCTATAACTCCATGTTGTCCGAGTTCGCCGTGTTAGGTTTTGATTACGGCTATTCCCTCGACTACCCGTCGATGCTCACGCTTTGGGAAGCGCAGTTTGGCGACTTTTCCAACGGCGCCCAGGTCATCATCGACCAATTCATCGCCAGCGCCGAATCCAAATGGCAAACCCCCAGCGACATTGTCCTGCTGCTGCCACACGGCTATGAGGGCATGGGACCGGAGCACTCCAGCGCCCGCCTCGAACGCTTCTTGCAACTGTGCGCGGCGGATAATCTCATCGTCGGCAATTTTTCCACGCCCGCCCAATACTTCCACGCGCTGCGCCGCCAAAAACACCGGAGTTTCCGCAAGCCGCTCATTGTCATGACCCCGAAAAGCCTGCTCACCCGCCAGGAAGCGGTCTCATCCGCAGCGGATTTCCTCGACGGCACCTGCTTCCGGGAAATCCTGCCGGACCCCAAAGCGTGTGCCGCTCCCGCCGCCATCGAGCGGGTCATTTTCTGCTCCGGCAAGGTCTTCTACGACCTCAGTGCCCACCGCCAACAAGCCGGCATCGAAACTGCCGCCATCCTCCGCATCGAACAGCTCTATCCATTTCATCGCTGCATGTTAGAGTCACTCCTCGGCCCATACCCCAACGCCAGCCACTTTATCTGGTGCCAGGAAGAACCTGCCAACATGGGATCATGGACTTACATTGCCCCCCTGCTCACGGCCTGCGTCGGCACCAACGTCCGCTACGCCGGTCGCCCGGCCGCCGCCAGTCCCGCCTCCGGCTCCAAGGCCATCCACTCCCGCGAGCAACACGCGCTCGTCGCCCAGGCCTTCACCATCTAACATTAACCACCCCCCGCCATGCTCATCGACATCACGATCCCCGCTGCCGGAGAGGCCATCACCTCCGCCAACGTCGCCCGCTGGCACCGTGCCTCCGGCGACACCATCCGCAAGGGCGAACTTCTCGTCACTTTGGAAACCGACAAAATCTCTAACGAGCTGGAAGCCGCCGCCGACGGCATTCTCGAAATCCTCGCTCCTGAGGGCCAGGAAGTGGCCATCGGCACCGTCATCGCCCGCCTCGACACCAGCTTGGCAGCCCCCAGTCAGACCAGTCCCATCAGTCCCATCAGTCCCACCAGTCCCACCAGTCCCATCAGTCCCATCAGTCCCATCGAACCGCCGCCCCCACCGGACGCCCGCAGCACCCGCCGTAAAATGTCGCTGCTGCGGCGCAAGATCGCCACCCAACTGGTCACCGCCCAGCGAACAGCCGCTATTCTAACAACTTTCAACGAGGTGGACATGAGCGCGGTGATGGAACTGCGCCAGCAACACCAGGAAAGTTTCCTCAGCAAACACGGCGTCAAACTCGGCTTCATGTCGTTTTTCATCAAGGCCGTGGTCCTCGCCCTCAAACAGGTGCCTGTCCTCAATGCCCGCATCGATGGCACCGATGTCATTGAAAACCATTACTACGACATCGGCGTGGCGATCAGCACCGACAAGGGGCTGTTCGTTCCGGTGCTGCGGGATTGCGACCGGCAATCCCTGGCCCGCATCGAGCAGGACATCATCAGTTATGCTGAAAAATCCCGCACCGGCAAGATCACCCTTGAAGATCTGCAGGGCGGCGTTTTCACCCTGTCCAACGGCGGGATTTTTGGTTCCCTGCTCAGCACCCCCATCCTCAATTCTCCCCAAAGCGGCATCCTCGGCATGCATGCCATCCAACCGCGCCCCATCGCCCTCAACGGCCAGGTCGTCATCCGCCCGATGATGTATCTCGCCCTCAGCTACGACCACCGCCTCGTCGATGGCCGCGAAGCCGTCAGCTTCCTCAACCACGTCAAAGCCTCCCTTGAAGCGCCAATCCGCCTGCTGCTCGACGGAATCTGATAGACCGACAAACCTTGGGCCACTTCAGTAGCGTGGTGCCTCGGGCAACGCGAGGGTATACGGAGGGTTCCACAGTGCTTTTGGATAGGCCCTTGGGAAAAGCTCTCCGGCTTGGCGCTGACCCCCCAGGCGTCCGGCTTGGCTGAAATCAAATGGCTTGAAACCGATCAGCGTGGCGGGCGAGTTCGGCTTGAGGCGGAAATCCCCATTGGCCGCATCCACAAACAGCGGGTCACCAATGAGCGAGCCTTCATCCTGGCCGCTGGACTGCCATTGCTCCCATGACTTGTCACGGAACTTCACGGGCAGGCCCGCCCCATTCCAGTAGAGGTTGTTGCGCAGCAAGCAACTCTTCACCGGCCACGTCGGCCACACCTCATCCACCAAATCGCCCACGGTGAAGTAGATCAGGTTGTTTTCAATGGTCATGGATCGGAAATCCTCAATCCGACCGCACCGCAGCAGCGGCGCACCGGGATCGAGGATCGGCCCGAAGATGTTGTTGCGGGCGATGTTGTCGCGGCCGTAGTTCACGTTGAAGTCATGGGTGGTTACATGATAGACGAGATTGTCCTCACAGGTCCAACCGCTGCTGCCTTCGTCCAGATAGATTCCCACCGCCCATGGCAAACCCAGCAGATCATGCAACACGTTGCCGCGCATCACCGAGCCCGGCTGGCGCCCCAAGGTATAGATACCAGCCCCGTCGGTGAGCACCAACTGCGGCGCGTCGTGAACGCGGTTGTAGTTGATGGCATTGTCGTGATTGGGCGTGTCGGCATAGCCCCATGTCCATCCCATCGAAATGCCGCTGTAATACAAGTCATAGATCTCATTGTGCTCGACCACGATGTGGTGGCCAAAACCGACCCAAATCCCGACCGCTCCCGGATGCATCCGGCCGAGGTGGGCCAGCAGGCAGTCGCGCACCGTGTTGTGGCTTGTTAGAACATCCTCGTCATCGGTCCGCGTCGGGCCGATCTTGATGCCGCCGCCGCCAATGTCGGTGAACTCACAACTTTCAATGGTGTTGCGCTGGCAGCCGTCGCCGAGTTCAAGGCAATAGCCGCCCATCCGGGTGAAGACACATTCCTTGAAGGTGAGGTTGCGCACATTCTCGGCGAGAAGTGCCGCCGGCAGGGTCGATTCCGCCTGCGGAATGCAATTACCGGTCGGTTCGGTGGTCCAATTGCCGTGGGCAAAGGTGATCCCGCGGAAACTCAGATTCTCAAGCCACTTTTTGCCACTCGCGTCCCCCTTGATTTCCAGCAAGCGGCTCACGCGTGGCGCGACAACCGTGAGGTGCTCCGGCACCTCACCCGGCAACGGCATATAGGTCAACTCACCGGTCTTGCGGTCCAGATACCATTCGCCAGACACCTGGGCCTCCTTGACATTCTCAACCAAATATCGCGTCCCGCGGTTGAGCGGGTAACGACTGCCACCACCGACGTCAGCAAGGCCACCCTCCTCGTTCACTTCATCCAGCCGCAACCGCGAGGTTGACCATTCATGAAAGACAAGCACCTCAACATCCGATAGATTATTCCACGACGACTTGAGCTCCTCGCCGGCAAAGTGGAACCGGTCATGCAAGCCATGCGGTTGCTGGGGACTCGACGGAGCGGCGGCGGCGATGTAGTAATACCCCTCGCGCGGCAAGCGCGGGCGCGAACGGCGCTGACCATCGACAAACAGCTGCGCAAAGTCCCATTCGCCATTTGCCACGTCGGGCAGCATCACTGTCCAGCGCCCATCGGTAACATTCCAGCCCGTGATCCGTTGCCCCCCACTGAGGATGGGCTGAGCCCCTGGCATCGCGGCATAGGTGATGTTCTGGCCGGGTTTGCCGCCATCTTCCACGCCAAAAACCACGGTTGCGGTGAGCGAATATTCCCCTCCGGCCAACCACACCGTGATATCCTCAGGGTCGTTTGTCAGATTCCATTCACGCACCCGGTCCCGGGCCTGCGCCAGCGTCGCCAACGGTTGCTGTTCGGTTCCGGGGTCGTTGTCATTTCCGCTCGTGGCAACGTAAAAGTCCTTGGCACTGCCGACAAGGATCGTCCCTGATAGAAATAATGCCAGTTGGATGAATTGCATGCTGTTTTTTAAATTGATTGTAAGTTGTCAGGGTTTCCCCGGTTCCTCAGGCGTCAGCAGCCTGACCTCGTGCAAACACAATCCGTAGCGCCCGCCCGGGGGATTGAGATTGAGCTTCACGCCATTCCAGCCGGGGCTGAAGTTCGCGGAATAGCACAACCACAATGAGCGCCCGTCGGGGCTGATGAATTTGCTGGGAAAATTCAAAAAGTATCCCTGCTCACCAAAATCCTTCATATAGGAAACCATCCGCCACGGCCCGGTGATGGCGTCGGCCTCCAGGATATACGAGGTCATCTTGGCCACCGTCGGCCAGCCATCAGTCACGCACATCAGAAATTTCTTGAGCCCCGGCACATACGTGGCGGTGACGCATCCCATGTGGTTGTTCCACTCGATGAGCGGCTTGATTTGCCCGAAGTCGTGAGTCCAGACTGCTTTACCGGCGGCATCATGGCCGGCAAAAAACTCGTAGGCCTTGAGATCATTGATGGTTTCCGGCGAGGGCTTGACGCGCGCCATATAGACTTGGTCGGCGGTGATCCAACTCAGGTTGGCATGGGCGAAATCACTGGTGCAGCCATCAACCGTCTCAAAGGCTTGCCCTGGTCTGCCACGCTTGATGCACGGACGTGGCTTGGAGTCATTCTCCTCGGCACCCATACCTAACATGTAGGCCATGCCATCCGGCGAGTATTGCATGTTCTTGCCGAAATCCACGAAATGCGGTGCGCCCATCTTGACCGGTCCGAGAAACTTCCGCGGCTCGGGAAACAACGGCTTGTCTGCAGTGTGGGGTGAGGGCTCCCAGGTATTGCCAGCATCGCGCGAGATCTGGAATCCCGGCATCGGCCCGAGGTTGGGCCAGTTCCAAGTGAAACCATTGTGAGGCGTCGACCCTTCAGGCCCGAGGCAGTAGGTGCCGTAATACCAGATGCCGTTATGCACCAGGGATCCGGCCGGGTAGCGGCCTTTGTAGGGCAGGGCACTCGCCTGCTTGGGCGGCGCGGTGTTGCGGATGGTCAGCTTGAGTGGGTCGTCACCGAGCATCGCCGCGTGGCCGGTCCGCGCCGCCGCGCCTCCATCCGATGAACACTCGATGCCCTCGGTTTTGCCATCAGTCCATGGCGAATACAAATTGCCGTCACTGGCCCAGCACGGATACCAGGTATCGCCGCAGTGATAGTCACTATGGCGCCCGGTGAAGGATAATCCGGTTAGACTCTGCGACTTGGGAAACGGGCAGTCCTGTGGAATCGGAGTATCCAACACCAAGCCCTTGCTAGCATCGCCATGCGAAGCGGACTTGGGGTCCTCACCCGACACAGGGCCAGCCAGCAGTAGGCTCATGAGCATCAAGGATTGTTTCATAAGTGGATGCGGGTTGGAATCAATTATCGGATAGCTGCCACCAGGCGTCGAGTTTCTTGAGCAGGGGCGGCACGCGTCCGGCTTCCGTGTTTGCCAAATCCACCTTTTCCCACGGATCGTTCTGCAAGTTGTAGAGCTCCGGTTTTGCATCCGGACGCTTTGCATTGTTAGGCACAATCAACTTCCACCACCCATCGATCATCCAACGGGTCTCCAGACTGCGCACCGGACGGTCCACATCGGCGATGTTGTGGGTGTATTGCTCGCCGAAGATGCGCTCGCGCGCAGCCACCGCACCCTCGTCTGTCAGATTGATTCCCGGCAGGCCATCCGGCACAGGGGTCTTCAACAGGGCGGCCAGCGTCGGCCACAAATCCACGGTGCTGGCGAGGTGTTGCTTGTCGCTGCGCGGTTTCACATGGCCTGGCCAACAAATCATGAGCGGGGTGCGCACACCGCCCTCATAAGGAGTCAGCTTGGAACGATCCCCAAAGTCACTGGCTTTGGCCGGGTGCTGAATCCATCCGTTATCGATGGTGAATAGAATGATTGTGTTGGAAAGTTGGCCGGATTGCTCCAAATGCCCGATGAGCTCGCCACAAGTTCGGTCAAACCACTCGACACATGCCCAGTAGCGCGCGATCGCCTCGCTGGGCGCCAGTTTAAGGTGTTTTTGCAGCAGATCCGCAGGCGGCGTGTGCGGCGTGTGGGGCAGCATCGGCGCATACCAGGCCAGCCACGGTTTATCACCGGCCCGCGCGATAAACTGATAGATAGGCTCCAGCCCCTTGCGTCCAATCTCCAACCCCGCGCCACCGTGGCGGTCGCCCTTGCCCTCGCCCGCCGTCATCGCATGGCTGAACCCCGCACTCTTGACCGGGTCGCCTTCCCACCACTTGCCCGTTTGGAAGGATACGTAGCCGCGCGCGGTCAGGTCGCGAATCAGATTGGGATGTTCTGAGAAATGATCCACGACCTTGTGGTAATAACTGGCATATTTCGGGTTGCCACGCGACCCCATGGAATTGGCACCATCAGGCAGATCCGGGTCATTGCCGGTCACGCCGTGTTGGTGGGGATAAAGCCCGGTGGCAATGCAGGCGAGCGACGGGCGGCACAGCGGCACGGGCGTGTAGCCGCGATGAAACGTCAGCGACTGCGCCGCGAGCTTGTCGAGGTTGGGCGTGCTGATTTGCGGGTGGCCCATGAATCCGAAGTCCCCCCACCCCTGGTCATCGGAGATGATGAGCAAAATGTTAGGCTGGGCCGCGGCAGCGGCACGCCCCACCCCTGCCCCGGCAACCATCAGCAGGGGCAGCAGTGACAAAAGGGTGACCCTCATAATTACTTCAGCAGTTCTTGCATCGCCTCGGCGAACGCTTTGCCTAACAGGATAAAGAAGCGCCCCTCGCCATAATAGTGGAAGCCGAGGTTGGAGGTCGCGCGATCGAGCAGGGTCTTCTCCTCAGGGGTCATCGGCTGGGTTTTCAAATCGCGGTCCTTGTTGAGCCAACCGGCCGTCTTGAGGGCGATAACGTCCGGGTGCAATAGCGGGGCGCTCTCCACGGCCTTCACATTGCCTTTGAACTCCGGCACCGTGTTCATTGAACGCATCTGGTTGCGGATATCCCCCTGCTTGCCAACCTCATTTTTCACTCCGTTCACACCCATGACGCCGACCACCACCTTCATCTCCGGGGCCTTGAATTCCTTGCGCATGTCCTTGATCAGGCAAGTCAGGTTTTTGCCATATTCGGCCACCGGCTTGCCACCTTCGATCATGTCGTTGAACCCCTGGAACCAGACGAACCCCACAACCTCATAGCCGGCCTTCTCGTCGTATGCCGGAAAGCGCTTCTTGAGATTGTCCAAAACCTCGTGCACGCTGGTGACCATGCCGCGGTATTGATCGCCGAAATCCTCGGGCGTGCACGGCACCTTTGTCTTGTTAGGCCCGTCTTTCACCGGCAGCGGATCTGGCAAACCGGCGCTGGGCGGGCGGAAATTCTTATACAAGCTCTGGCCGCCGGGCGCATATTTGATGAGCAGAACCTGATTGGGCATGGCCTCGCCCATGAAATAGCCGAATGCATATTCCGGCCCGATGTTATTGCCGAGTTTCGAGTAATCCTTGCGGCCACCGTAACCGGGGCTCAGGTCGCCGGAAACATCGTCGCTCGTGACCCACACGTCGCCGCGGGTGACCAGAGTCTTGCCATCGGGTTTGAAGGTCTTGAGCAGGGCGGCCCGCGCCGGATCCTTGTCCTCTCCCAGAAAATCTATCGTCCGCTTGTCGGCTTGGCCGTCCATGTTGGACTGACCGGCCAGAATGAAGACCTTGACCGGCCCCTTGCCCACTGCCTGCGCGGACTTGCCTGGTGAATCCCCTTGGGCGAAGCCCGCGAGGGGGAGCATGGCGACGAGCGCGCCTGCAATACTGAGGGTTGTGATTGATTGGTTTTTCATGAGGTGCGATGCAGGGTGGACGGATTCTACAGAGGCCATTTACTCACCCTTGTCAAAGCATCTTTCAGACAGCGGCAATCAAACGCAGAGGGTTTCACCAAAGTCCCGTGTGGCCTCATTTGACTTGCCCTCACGGCCGTATCGCATAGTTTGTCGCTTCCCCCACCCCCCACCCCCCTCATGAGCACACTCGTTCAAAAGCCAGCACCCGACTTCACCGCCACCGCCGTCGTCAACGGCCAATTCAAGGACATTAGCCTCAGTTCCTACCGCGGCGAAAAATACGTGGTGCTCTACTTTTATCCGCTTGACTTCACCTTCGTCTGCCCGACCGAGATCATTGCCTTCAACGACAAGGTCAAGGAGTTCGAAAGTCGCAATGCCGTCATTCTGGGCATCTCGGTGGACAGCCACTACACCCACCTTGCGTGGATCAACACGCCGCGCAAACTCGGCGGCCTCGGCGGCCTCGATTACCCGCTGGTCTCCGATTTGACCAAGAGAATCGCCGCCGACTTCGGCGTCCTGACCGCGGATGGAGCGGTGGCCCTGCGCGGTCTTTTCCTTATTGATCGCGATGGCCAGGTCCGCCACGAACTGGTCAATGACCTGCCCATCGGCCGCAGCGTCGATGAAGCGCTGCGCGTCCTCGATGCGCTTCAACACTTCGAAGCGCATGGCGAAGTCTGCCCGGCAAACTGGCACGCCGGTGACAAAACCATGAAGCCCGACCCGCAAGGCTCACTGGAGTATTTCGCATCGGCCAACGCGTAGACACCCCTCCCATGATTATTCGTAGCAAACATCACTTCATCTTGTTCACCACCTTGGCACTTGGCGGTTGGTCGCCCGGCCTGCTGCGCGCGGCCCAGTCTGACTCTACCATGGAGCCGCTGGTAGTGACGGCGGAGCGTTCCGACGGCAGTGTTTTGTTAGGCAAGGATCTCGATCTGTTCCAAGTGGAATCCGTGGCGAATCTATCGGGATTGGCACCGAATTTCTCAGTGGTGACAAGCGACACCCGCGGCTACGGCGACATCATCAGCATGCGGGGCTCGACCAACACCTTGTTTTTCTCGCCGCCGGCAGTGGGCATGATGGTGGACGACGTCCCTATGGGGGAAACTTCCACCTACCCGGCCGGCTTGTTGGAGATGGATCAGGTGACGGTGTTGCGCGGCCCACAGGGGACCATCTACGGCCGCAACGGCGCCGCCGGCATGCTCGACATGGCCACCCCACGTCCGGGCCTCACCAATGAGATGCTTTTCACCACCGACTACGGGTCGTATAACGCGTGGGGCGCCAAGCTGCGCACTGGCGGCCCCTTGGGCAACGGCTTTTCACAAACCCTCCAACTCTATCATCAGGAACGGGACGGGTTCATATACGATCCAACCGTGGGCCGGGCGATTGACAACCGGTCGCTTTCCGGCGGTCTGGCCAACCTTTATTGGAAACCCTCGCCGGACACCGAATGGCGGCTGCGGGTGTTGGCTGAGCGTGCGGATGACGGCGGGCAGCGGTTGAGTTTGTTAGCCAACCCCGATCCGTTCAAGGTTTATTCGGACATTCCCGGCGAGACGGTCATGGAGCGCCACCAGGTGTCGGTGCACTGGAGCAAGGAGGGCTCGTGGGGGCGGTTCAAGTCGATCACCGCGTGGCAGGATTGGAAGCTGGACCCGAGCGTGACGGATTTGGATTTGAGCAACAGCCCTCCGGGCTACGGGATGAGTTCGACCATCATCCAGGACCAACGGCTGTGGACCCAGGAATTCCGTTGGGAATCGCCGCAGGATGCGGCGCCGTGGGCGTGGCGCACAGGCGTGTTTTTCATGAATCAGGCGAGCAGCGGCGACACGACGCGGGTCTTGGGTGGGCCGTTTGCGGAGCGCACCCTCTATGATCTGGATCAATGGAATGTCGCAGCCTACGGGCGGGCCTCGTATGCGGTGAACCCGCAGCTCACGTTGTTAGCAGGAGCCCGACTGGAGTATGTCGATACCGAGATCGACCGCACCAAAACCCCCACCTATGCCCCGCCGAGCACGGTGCGCGACGGGTTGGGTGCCTGGTATTTCTCGCCGGAACTCGGCGCCAGCTACGGTCTAACCGATAACACGCGCCTGTTCGCGCGCAGTGCCATCGGGATCAAGCCGGCCGGGTTTTCGGCCTTTGCGAGCACCCCCGCCCTGGCACGCTACGACGCGGAACGGGCGTGGACCAACGAGGTGGGCATGGAGGTTGCCCTGCCTGACCCCCATCTGACATTTTCGCTCACGGGATTCGTCAACCGGATCGCCGACTATCAGGTGAACCGCCCGGACTTGTATTCGACCGACTATTATACCGTGAACGCCAAGCAAGTGACGTCGCTGGGACTGGAAACGCAACTGCGCTGGAAACCGTTGGACGGGCTGACGGTGCAGGGCAGCGCGGGCTATGTGAACACGGAATTTGATTCCCATCCCTATGCCGGCAACGCGGTGCCCTTTGTGCCGGAGTTCACCGCCAGCCTGGGTGCCCGCTATGATTTTCCCAAAGGCTTCTATGCCCAAACATCGCTGCGCGCGACCGGTGCCACCTACTTCGACGAGATGAACGACAGCCGATACCGCCAGGGGTCGTATCTTTGCTGGGATGCGGAAATCGGCTATGCGAGAGAGAATTTCTCGCTGGCAGTGTTCGGGCGGAATATGTTGGACGAAAGGTATTACACCTTCATCAATTCGCTGATCAAGGCCGGCTCACCGGGCGACCCGCAAATGTTCGGGGTGCGGGCGACGCTCGGATTCTGACGGGGCGGCGGGCAACATGGACCGGGCATTCTGCCCGGATCCTTTAAAACAGCCTCACTTCGCCTTGAGTTCGAACCAGCGGATGGCCACACCTCTCTGCATCGGTGCGGAAAGGCGCAACGTCTGGGGACCCTTGTCGAGCTTCACCTCCACCGCCGGGGTGGTCGTCCACACACCATACGTGTTAGGGATGCTGATGGTGGCGAGCTTGGTATCCCCGGTGCTGACCTCGAGCACCTGATCCATGTTCACCACGGTGGCCCTGACAATCATGGCGTAGGTTCCAGCCGCCGGCACATCGATCGCATAGTCCACCCAGCACGTCTGCATGTTTTTCTGGAGATTGAGTTGTTTGCCGCCGGTGTAACAATCCAGCACATAGACACAACCCTTTTGCTCGGCTGGATAGGCCGCTTCGGCGAAGCTCTTGGTGAACGCTTCCGCCTCAATGTGAAGGGTGCCGGGTGTTACCTTGACGGGCTCTTCCGGGGTTGTTGCCGGCGTGACCGCAACCGACGGCGTGACCTTGGCCACGCCTTCCACGTTCGGATCAATGGCCGGGGCACCGGCACGTATCGGCGCATGTGCTGGCAGCGCTTGCCGAAGCTTGTTAGAGGCGGTTCTAACGGCATCCGCCGCCTCCTTTGCCACCAGGGCCGAAGCCAGCCAGCGGAGATGCTCTATCTGTGAGAATTCAGTCGGGTGTGCCCGCTCCTCGACCGCCTCCAGGAAACCGGGGCCATTGGTGCCCTCGAGCTTGGACACCTGCCAGCCCATGCCTTGGTGCACTTTCCAAGCGCTGCCGGGCTGTGGCTCGATCTCCGGATAGGCGGATTTGGCGGCGACACAGGCATGCTGCGGTTGGCCCACGCCGATGGCCGGAATGCCGAACGCCTGGCAGATAAACACCGCCCACGATGAGCGCGGACCACACTTGCCACCACCTGCCAACACGTTCTTGTAGCTGTTATCAAAGGAGATCGGGGAGTTGCGACGCCATACCTCGCGCGTCGAATCCACCACCTGCTCATGAATTCGCAAGTCCGGCCGCCAGCTGTTGACCATTTCCCGCGCCCAGGCCAAGTCCTCATTGGACGCTCCCGATTGCACCACCTTGGTGTACTCCCAAACCGTCAGCTTGTCGAAACTCGCAAACAGCTCCTTGTTTTGCTGGGCCGCCTTGAAATGCTTGTATCGCTCCAGCGGATCCACGGGGGTTTTGGCCTGGCCGGCACCCGGGGCGCCGGTGCCCGGAGGGGCGATCGCCGTGGCGATGGCAAGCCTCTGATAGATCCCCTCCTTGGCTTGCGGATCCGCAGCTAGGATTTTTTTCCAAATGTTGAGGGACTCAGTGGCCAGCCCGTAGCCATTCTGGTCGCGGGCAGGAATCGGCGTGGGCCCGACGGCTTCCAGCCACAAGTCCATGACCCGGGTGTCCTTCAGCAACGCAGCGAACAATTCCGGATTGGCGGGATCCGCCTTGGCAAAGGCACCGGCCTTATCCGCCCCGAGTTTTGCGATGAATTGCCGTTGGTCCAGCGTGTTGGAAAACACCGGATCCTTGAGCAACGCCTGCAGCGTTGCGTCTGTGATCTTGTCCGCGGCGGCGGGCACTTGCCGGTTCAACCAGGCCGAAACGTTAGAAAAATACGCGGTAAAATCCCCGGCCTTGAGTGCCGCATCCAATTCCTTGGCATTGGGCTCCCATGCTTGGGCATGTAGCGGCAGCAGTGACATGCCGCAAGCGACGAGCCAGCGGGTGGCGGGCGTCTTCGGTGAATTCATCATATGGCGATTGCAGTGTGCTCTCATGGCGGTTTCGGGGTTCCCAAATCTCGCCACAGGCATGCGGCGCGTGGCATCCGCTACGCGGATTCCCGCGGCGTTCATACAAGTTGTTTTCTGGCAGACCAGGCGCGGCGGCCTTAGGAGCCGTAAATAGGCATATTTCTTTACGGCTCCTTGCCGCGCATCAGGTGGGCCGTGATCCGTTGTTTTCGACGGTGCGGCGGTGAATTTCCATGGTCAGCTCATTATTGATTTTGAGCAACTTGTGGAGTTCGTCCTGAATCTTCAAGAGCGCTTCTGCATCCTTGTAGGTCTGCAGCGCCTGTTTGTCCGATGCCTTCGCGGCGACCTTCTGTCCCACCATAATGACCGACAGCAGCACCAACTGCAAAAAGGTCTGGGCGACCCATGAGACAATGGCGGCAGTCCCTGCTTGCAGCGCCGCAGGCAGACTGATCAGCGCGATGGCGGCAAACACATAAGCACACCACATGGTGCTGACCGCGCCGGTGATTAACACCGCCAAGCGCCCGTTGAACCCGGTGTGCTCATGTCTTGTGAGATGAACGCCGGCCTTTTGGCGCTCTTCAATCCGGGGATGCGGCGCGTGGGATTTGGATTCGCTCATAAAATCGGGAGCTTGCTTGACGAAGGTTCATTGACCTGCCGCGTACGGGACCCCGAGCGAAGACCGGTAATGAACGTCACGCCTGATGGGTTGCATCAGGCGTGACTCGCGCAAACGGGCAGACACGTAGCCACTATTTCTTGCCGGAGGCCGGAGAACCGGCCGAGGGCGGCTTCTTCGCCTGCGAGGCGCTGCTGGCTTTGGCTTGTTTTTGCGAGGACTTCTTCTGGTTCGCTTTGGGGGATTTGTCGCCCATGGTCGTGGTTTGGTTGTTAGGGTTGTAATCTCTCACGCCAGCGTGGTTTTCCACACCGACGTTTGCAAGATTCCCGATCCGTCCGCCGATGTCAAGCCGCTGTTTCGCAGGGGGTCAATCCCGGCAACTCAGATGTTGCTGGAGTTTTCATCCTCGTCGAAGATTTCCTTGGGAATGATGATGGGCTCGGGTTCTTCGACGGTGAATTCGAATTCGGCTTCGCGGTGGCAGTGGAAACCGGAACCCGCCGGGATGAGATGACCCATGATGACGTTCTCCTTGAAACCTGTTAGATAATCGACCTTGCCCAGGGTGGCGGCTTCGGTGAGGACCCGGGTGGTGTCCTGGAAGGAAGCGGCGGAGATGAATGAATCGGTTTCCAAGGACGCCTTGGTGATGCCCAGCAGGACCGGCTCGCCCTCGGCGGGTTTGCCGCCATTGGCGATGATCTCGGCATTGACGCGCTTGAAGGTGGAACGATCCACTTGGTCGCCCCAGAGGTATTGATCGGCATCGCCCGGATCGGTGATCTTCACCTTGCGCAGCATCTGCCTGACAATGACCTCGATGTGCTTGTCATTGATTTCCAC
>JBAXPF010000054.1:0-16810 GCA_037132955.1 Verrucomicrobiota bacterium
CAGGAAGGAGGCGCTGATCTGGTCGGTGATGGGGCCGTGCAGCGCCTTGCGCACGATGCTTGCCTTCCCCCCCCCCCAAGCGAGGAGCACAATGTGGCGGGCATCGAGGATCGTGCCGCAGCCCATGGTGATGGCCTGCGGCGGAACGTGGCTCAGCCCGCCAAAAGACACCGCGGCATCGCGGCGGGTGCTCACATCGAGGTCCATCCGGCGGGTGCGGGAGTCTTTGGACGAGCCGGGCTCGTTGAAGCCGATGTGGCCGTTGCCGCCAATGCCTAGCAACTGAAAATCCAGGCCGCCCGCGTCACGGATGCGGGATTCGTAGGTCGCGCAGTGCGCGGGGATGTCCGCTTCCGGCAAACTGCCGCTGAGGAGGTTGATGTTAGGTTCCGGCAGATCGATGTGATCAAACAGGTGGCGGCGCATGAAGGTCCGGTAGCTTTCCGGGTGCGCGTCGGCCAGGCCGAGGTACTCATCGAGGTTGAAGCTGATCACATTGGCGAAGGACAGGCCCTCCTCGCGATGGTGACGGACCAATTCCTGATAAAACGGCAGCGGCGTGTTGCCCGTGGCCAAGCCAAGCACGGCATTGCGCCCGGCCGCCGCGCGGGACCGGATCAGGTGGCTCACCTCGCAAGCCAGCTCGCGCGCTGCCACATCCTTTCTATCAAACACACGAATCACCGGAGAACTCATAAACGGAACCCAGCAAGCTGCATTCTAATTTCCGCCAGTGTCAAGGATTTCTCCACTTCACCAGCCAAACACCACTGGCGGCACGATGATCCGGACGTTGCCGCCCTTTTGATCCTTGCTCTCCTCGATGGCACTTACCACATCACTGGTGAATTCTATCACCATCTTGCCCTTCTCCTCCTGCGTGGCGTAGGCGAATTGGCGGTAGGCCAGACCCGTGCGCGGGTCGACGCGCGTGGTGTAGTGGTTGACCGTTTCGTAATCGACATATTCCCAAGTCCCGTTTTGTCCGGCCTTGGTCCGGCGCAGGGTGGTCTTGGTGGGTTTGCCTTTGGAAAGAGTCACTTCATCGGGTGTCATGCCGATGGCCACCCCTTTGACGGCGATGAGCCCCTGCACCGCGATTTGGCGAGTATAAAGCTTTTTGAGGTTGGCGACGAAGTCCGGGTCTTTGGATGAAAACGCCCATGGTGGCACCCATCCGGCGACGGCCTCACGCGTCCCCTGCCCCCGGACTTTATAGGCTTTTTCCGTCATCGCCTCCAACGGCACCACCTGAGCGACCTTGAGCGAGCCGATGCGGACCTTGCCATTCTTGTCAGAAAAGACCGGGGCCTCCTTGATGACGGTCAGCTCAATGGGTTTTTTCACCGTTTGCGCCAGATAGACCACATCCGGATCACTTTCGAGCAACGATTTGCGGCCTTTGACGGGTTTGATTTCCGCCGCTGCGGGAATCACAAGGCACAGGGCGAGAAACAATTGGCAGGCGGCTTTCATGGTGACAGGGGGGTCCCTCTCAAGAAAAACGAAAGGAAGTCAGGGTTGCGACGGTCCGGCATGAGATGTTATTCAATCAAAAATAGGCATTTCCGCATTCCGGCGTCTTTGCGGATTGCGGATTGGCCGGCAACGGGCGAAACTCGCCGCGCGCCCCGCAAGCGCGAATCAACCATGACCTCGCATCCTTCAGCCACGCTTTCATCAAAGCTTTTCGCCGTCGCCAAAGACCTCATTCCAGGCGGCGTCAACTCGCCGGTGCGCGCGTTTCGCAACGTCGGCGGCGAACCGTTTTTTGTCCGCCGCGCCAAGGGATGTCGGATCGAGGACGTCGATGGCAAGAGCTATATCGACTACATCGGCTCGTGGGGACCTAACATTCTCGGCCATGCCCCCACGGTCATCACCAACATCATTCACGAGGTGGCCAAAGACGGGATTTCCTTCGGCATCCCGAACCCCTTCGAGGTGGAAATGGCCCGTACCATCCACGACTGGGTGCCCTCGGTGCAAAAAGTGCGCATGTGCAACTCCGGCACCGAGGCGACCATGTCCGCCATCCGCCTCGCCCGCGGCTTCACCCGGCGCGACAAGATCGTGAAGTTCGACGGGTGCTACCACGGCCACAGCGATTCGTTGTTAGTGGCCGCCGGGTCCGGCGCGCTCACCCATGGCGAACCGGACTCCGCCGGGGTGCCCAAGGATTTTGCCAAGCACACGCTGGTCCTGCCCTACAACGACCCCGCCGCCTTGGAGGCCGTCTTCGCCGCCTGCGGTGAACAAATCGCCGCCATCATCGTCGAATCCTATCCGGCCAATGCCGGCCTGGTTTTCCCACGCCCCGGTTTCCTCGACCTGCTGTCCTCCATCACCCGGAAATACGGTGCCCTGCTCATCTTCGACGAAGTCATGACCGGCTTCCGCCTCGGCAAGGCCGGCGTCCAGGGACTTGAAAATCTAACACCCGACCTGTCGTGCTTCGGCAAGGTCATCGGCGGCGGCCTGCCGGTCGGTGCCTTCGGCGGGCGGGCCGACGTGATGGACTATCTGGCGCCCATCGGCCCGGTCTATCAGGCGGGCACGCTTTCCGGCAATCCGCTGGCCATGGCCGCCGGCCTCGCCCAACTGCGCGAGTTGGAAAAATCCTCGGGATTCGCCCGCTTGGATGCGTTGGGCGCGCACTTTGAAAAGGGCCTGCGCGCGCTCCTCACAGCCAAGGGCATTCCGCACCGCGTCAACCGCGTCGGCTCGATGTTCTGCCTGTTCTTTGTGGACCGCGACATCATCAACGTCAGCGACGTGATGCAACAAGACCTCGCCCTGTTCAAAAAATTCTTCTGGGGCTGTTTGGCCAAAGGAGTTTACATCGCGCCCAGCCCCTACGAAACCGGTTTCCTATCCCTCGCCCACAGCGAGGCGGACCTGGACGACACGCTCAGCGTGTTTGCAGAGGTGCTGGCGGAGATCTGAGCCGCCCGCCATGCAAAACCCGATCTCCACGGAAAAGCTCACGGATCTTGAGCAGCGCCTGCAGGCGCTGGGCATCACTGCGGAGAATTTGTTGGAGAAATTTGTCAGGGGCTCCGGCGCCGGCGGGCAAAAGATCAACAAGACATCAAGCTGCGTGTTTCTCAAACACCTGCCCAGCGGCCTGACCATCAAGTGCCAGGCGGACCGCTCGCGTGAGATGAACCGCTTCCTCGCCCGCCGCGAACTCTGCGAAGAATTGGAAGCCATCCGCGACGGCAAGGAGTCCGAGCGGGTGCAGGAGATGGAAAAAATCCGCCGCCAGAAACGCCGCCGCTCGCGCCGCTCCAAGCAACGCTCGGTCGCCGACAAACGCATCCTGTCTATCAAGAAAACCCTACGCCGTCCGCCTCAGGACTCTTGATTGAAGAATTCGCCTCATCATCATTTTGCCGAAAGTCGATTCATTTACGCCACCTCAGTCAGGCCTTGATTTTGACGTTGCGGAACCAAACGGTGGCATCGCCGTGTTTGCCTTGCAGGCCGATGTGGCCTTGGGTGGGCAACTCGGCGAAGGGGGTGCTGAGCCAGTTAGGGATGCCGGAGCCATTGGGGTTTTTCTTGGCGGAGGTCCACAGGGCCATGTCCATGTCCGCGGTGAGTTCCCCGTTGAGCCAGACTTTGAGTTTCTTGCCCTTGGCTTCGATGGTCATGTGGTTCCACTCGCCGGGCTTCCTGGTCATTTGCTTGGCCGGTGCCAGATGACCGAAGATGCCACCGCCGTGCCAAGTCGGATCCGCCTTGGCCCATTTGGCGGCAAAGGGGTCGGCAATCTGGATTTCCACGGATTTGGGAATCCAATTCTTGGTGTCGGTGCAATAAATGATGACGCCGCTGTTCGTGCCGTTGGCGGTCTTGAACTCCAAATCGAGCGTGAAGTTTTCGTATTCCGCCTGGGTCCATATGCATTGGTCGGCATTGGCGGTCAGTTCCCCGTCGGCGAGCGACCAGACGCCATCCGGCTTGTCGGTGTTGGCGAGGTCGGCGGCTAACAAGGGCGTCCATCCCGGACCTGTGGCCTCGGGTTGGGATTGGGCGGAAGCAAGGGCGGAGCATGCGACAATGGCGGCAAGAATGACGGCGGATTTCATGGGAGGGTTGGGTTGGTGATTTCTAGTTTCTAATTTCTAATTTCTAATTTCTAATTTCTGATAACTGATAACTGATAACTGATAACTGGCAACCTGATTTCAAAGATCGCCGCGGGCGTCCTTTTCGAGTTGGATGCGGTCGTTGAGGTTGCGGGCCTTGACGCGGTTGTTGCGCTTGGCCCAGCGTTCGACGGCCATCTGGCGTTTGGCGGCCCGCTGCTTGAGCGTGGCGATTTCGCTTTCCAAGTTGAGGAAACTGGCGTGGCGGTGGCGGTCGATCAGACCGTCTTCCACGGCGGAGCGCACCGCACAGCCGGCATCCTCGCGGTGGCGGCAATCGCCAAAGCGACAGTTGGCGGTGAGTGCTTCCACATCGGCGAAGCTGTCGCGGAGGGAGGCTTCATCGGTCCACATTTGGATTTCGCGCATGCCGGGGTTGTCGATGAGCATGCCGCCGCCGGGCAGTGGCACCAACTCGCGACTGGTGGTGGTGTGACGGCCTTTGCCGGTCACCGCATTGACCTCGCTGGTCCATTGCCAGTCCTCACCGTTGAGCTGGTTGACGAGGGTGGACTTGCCCACGCCGCTGGAACCTACGATGCACATCGTAACTCCCTGCTTGAGGTGTTTTTTCAGAACCTGAAGCCCCTCGCCGCTGAGAGCACTGGTGATATAAACCGTGGCACCATCCCACAGCGCGGCGATTTCCTCCGCGGCCTTGCGGGATTGTTCGGGGGGAAACAGATCGGACTTGTTGATGAGCACCAGCGCCTTGGCTCCGCTGCGCCCGATGAGCGTGAAATAGCGCTCCATGCGGCGCAGGTTGTAATCCGGCCCGGCATCAGTGACCACGGCGACCCAATCGACATTGGCGCCGATGACCTGGGCTTGCGAGCTGTTGCCGGACATTTTGCGCGAAAAACAAGTGCGGCGCGGCAGCAGCGCGCGGATAACGTGGTCCTGATTGTCATTGCCCGGTTCCACGACCACCCAATCGCCCACCGCCGGCAATTCCGCATCGCAAGCCGCAGCATGCCAGAGCCGCCCGCACAAGATCACGTCGATTTCCTCACCGTCTTCGAGCAAGGCCCCGTAGTTGATAGGGGTCTCGCGGATCAGGCGCGCGGGCACCCAACCTTTCGCACGGTAGGGCGCGAATGCCTTGGCAAAGTCGGAGTTCCATCCCAAAGTGCGGAGGGTCATCGGGTGCGGAACTGTAGTGGCGCCTCCGGGCCACGTCAACCCAGGACAGCGCCCTCACGCTTTGTGCTTCCGTGCGGGCGGCAATTCAGCTAGAATCCCGGCATGGACGCCTCGGTTCAAGCACGGCTCGATGAATTCATTCGGCACCATGGCCTGCGCCGCACGGCCCAACGCGTGGCCATCGTCAACGCCGCGTTTTCACACGACGAACATTTTGGCGCGGAGGAGTTGTTTGAGCGGGTGAGCCAGACGACGGCCAACACGTCCCGTGCCACAGTGTATCGGACCCTCGGGCTGTTGGTGGAGGCCGGCCTGTTGCGCGAAATCGACCTAGGCGACAATCAAACCACCTACGATCCGAATTTTCTCAACCGGCCGACCCACAATCACCTGGTGTGCATCGATTGTGGCCGGGTGGTGGAGTTTGAAGATTCACACATTCAATTGTTGAATGAATGCGTGACGCGGCGACTCGGCTTCAAGCCGATCCGGCAGGCGCTCAAGATCGAGGCCACTTGCGAACAACTTCGCACCAAGGGCCGCTGCCCGAATCTCATCGCCTCCCGCTTGTCCGGCAAACGCCTGCGCAAAAAACGGTGAGAAAAATTCTGCCGAAAGATTCCATTCCGACTTGGAACCCGCGCCTTGCGGGTTCACCCTATGAGCCGCCCCCACTCCTATGATTTCTGGATTTCGCCGTTTGTTGGCATTGGCCGCTGTCTTTGCAATTGCGTTTCTCGGTGTCTCCGCGTTGCGCGTGTGGCAGACCGGTGGCAGTTGGCGCAGCCTCATTCCCGGCCTTGAAACCCGCTCCGGTTCTTTCCATCCGGAAAAGTTCACCCTGCCCGACCTCTCCCCTCTCAATCTCAAAGATACCGAGTTGCTCACCCGCCTCAATGATGAAAACGCCCGCCTCACCGAGGCGGTGGTCCCATCCGTCATCAGCATCAACACGGCCGGCATCCGCACCGAAAGGATGTTAGATGGCTGGGGCCGCTCGCAAATCCGGAGTTATCCGACCCAGGGCCAGGGTTCGGGGGTGATTGTCACCAAGGAGGGGCACGTCATCACCAATCACCACGTCATTGCCGGCCAACAAAAAATTCAAGTCACCCTGCACAGTGGCAAGACCTATCCGGCCACCTTGATCGGTGAAGACCGGCTGCTGGATATCGCGGTGCTCAAAATTGAAGGCGAAGCACCTTTCGTGCCCTTGAAACTTGGCGATTCCTCACAAGTGCGGGTGGGCCAGTTGGTGTTCGCGATCGGCAATCCTTTCGGCCTGGGTGAGACCGTCACCCAAGGCATCATTTCCGCCAAGGAACGCTCGCTTTCCGACAACCAGCGCGACCTATTCCAAACCGACGCGGCCATCAACCCGGGAAATTCCGGTGGCCCGTTGGTCAATCTGCGCGGCGAAATCATCGGCATCAACGCCGCCATCTACAGCAAAGACCGGGAAAATCCCGGCTTCCAAGGCGTGGGTTTCTCCATTCCATCCAACGACGTCAAGGACGCGCTGTTTCAGATCCTCGAGCGCGGCCGGCCGATTCGCGGTTACCTCGGCGTCCAGATGCGCGATCTGGATCCGTCCGTGCGCTCGGCCATCAATTACGACGGCACCACCGGAGCCGCCGTGCTTGGGGTTTCACCCGGTTCCCCTGCGGAGGCGGCCGGTCTGCAACCCTGGGATGTGGTCCTCAGCTACGACGGCGAAGCCATCCACTCCACCTCCCATCTCATCGGCCTCGTGCAGCGCAGTCGCGTCGGCCAAACCGCCGTCCTCAAAATCTGGCGGCGTGGCTCCACCCTTGAGCTCAAGGCCCATATCACTGAAAGCACTGCCGCGGAAAACGAAGTGCTGAAATCCGGCGATGGCAAGACCCAGGGCGGCACCCGCGATCCGAACCGGGTGTTGCAACTCATCGGCATCGGCGCACGCGATCTGTCACTGCCGGAAATCCTCCGCGGCTTTCGCGGCGCGTTGGTAACCCAGGTCACTCCCAAGTCACTGGCCGAGGCCCTGGTCGAACCAGGCGATCTGATCTTCGCTGTCAATCAAGCCCCGGTGGCCAACGCCAACGAATTATCGATTCACTTGGCCGCCTCGGCCGCCGTGCAAGCCACCAACCTACAAATATTGCGCGGCGGCAAACAGCTCAGCATTAAGCTGCCTGCCATGCCCAAGGAGGAATAGTCTAGCCTCCCGCGCCCGTGCGGCGGGTGACGCGGGTGCCGTCCTTGACCGTGTCGGGCGGATGCAACAGCACCTCGGTGCCGGCATTGATGCCCGACAGGATTTCGGTTAGACGGCCGTCGGAGTGCCCGGCACCGACCGTGAGGGCACGCGCCATGCCATCGCGAAAGACGAAGGTTTTCCACACATTGCCCTCACGAAAAAGGGCACCCGCCGGCACCACCAACACGTCGTCGCCATGCCAGACGGCCACCCGCACCTCCACCCGGAAACGGTCGCCCAGCGCCTTGGCGGCTGGCGGTGGATCGGTCAGATCGCAAAGGACAATCACGCGTTGTTCCTCGACGCCCAAGGCGGAGATTTTGGTGAAGGCAGCAGGCTCAATCCGGCGGACACGGCCTTTGAGCGGCGCCTCCCCGCCCCATTGCTCGACTTCCACGGAGTCTCCGGGATGGATCGCCACCGCATCCCGGGAGAGGATTTCCGCCTCGACTTCCAAGTCTTGCGGATCGCCCACCTCCAGAATCGGCGACCCCGGGGTGACCACCATTTCGCTTTCCTGCATCACTTTAAGCACGCGACCGGAAACCGGCGACTTGATTTCCACCCACTCGTCGGCGCTGCCAAGGCCGGGACGCGCCAAGGCCGCGCGGGCCTGGGCCAGCCTGAAGTCGTTGACCTGCATGGAAAACTCGATGGCGCGAACCTCGGCGGCTTTGATCGACGCCTCGCCCTCGGCGTGGTCGCGATCCGCGTCGGACACCGTGCCACTGCGCCGCACGGAGCGGAGGCGGTCGCGATCCGCCTCGGCCAATTTCAAGGTGGCGCGGGCGGCCTCCAGGGATTGGGCCGCTTGCTTGCCGGCGGCTTCGCGCATCGACACCTCGGCTTCCGCCTGTTCGCGGGCCCGCTTGTCTAACAATGGTGAGGCGGCCGGCTCAATCACGGTGAGAAGGGTCGTCCCGGCGTGCACCTCATCTCCCGGTTTGAGGGGCACCCGGTGCATCCTGCCCGCCACTGAGGCGGCCACCACGTAGCGGTTGCGGATCCGGGTCTTGCCTTCCTCGGACACCCGGACGGTGAGCGCGGTGCGTGCGACCACGGCGGTTTCCACCCGCACCGGCTTGGGCCAGAACCCCCAGACAATGAGTGCAAGCAGCAGCAACGCGGCAAGCCATGACGTCGAACGGCGCAACAGATGTTTGCCGGAGGCATTGCGTTTGGCCTCCCATGGGGCGGTTTCAACGATGGATGGGGAAGTGGACTTTGCCATAGAGCTTGCGGGGTCAATCTAGGAGATCAATCGCGGGCTTTCAAGACTCCAACCATGTCGAGTTGGCCCACCATGCGGCCGACCAGCGCAAATGACATGAGCGCCGCCGTGAGCACGACGGTCACGGCGAGTGAATAGGTGGCGGGGTTGATCACAATCGGCATGCGCACCGTCTCGGTGCTGAACGAAGCCATGATGAACATGGCCAGCCCGCGGCCAAAGAGCAAACCCACCGGCAACGCCGCCAGCACCAAAATGGCCAACTCGCCGATCAGCACGCCGCGCACCTCTGGCAGGCGGAAGCCCACCACCCTCAAGGTTGCCAACTCCCGACTGCGCTCAGACAGGGCGATCCGGGCGCTGTTGTAAACCACCCCGAACGCGACGATGATGGCCAGCACAAAATAGAGTTTGCGGATCATGCCGATGCTTGCCGCGGTGGTTTCGCGGAAGGCGGCGAGTTGGTCGCGCTTAACCATCACGGCGGCAGAGCGGGGCGTATCTTTCAATGCCCGCATGAATTTATCCCAACGCCCGTGATCGATGGCAATGAGGGCCCCGTTGATCGTGTCGCTCTCCTGCATCAGGCGACGCAACGCGCCAATGTCCATGTAGGCCGCCACCCCCGCAAAATCGGTGACCAAACCGCGAATTGGCACCTGCAGCACCGGTCGCCTACCCTCCATCACCTCCACCTGCACCACGTCACCCACCCGCGCGCCAATGACCTCCGCCAGTTTCTTTGACATCAGCACGCCCTCGTCAGGCATCTCAATGGCCTCGCCGCGCTCATCTAACAATCGATTCAGGTGCGATCCCGGAGCGATCCCGGTGACCGACAGTTTGCGCGAACGATGGCCGAAGCGCAGACGCGCCGGCACGCTGCGGATCGGCTCGGCGCGGATCACGCCGGGCAGGTGCTCCAAGTCATGAAAGCTGCTGCCCGAGCCCGGCTCCGTTAGAAAAACCGTCACATCCTGCCGCTGCTGGCGGTTCCATTGGAATGTCAGAAGATAATCAATGCTGTCGCTCATCGCCCCCGGCAACACCATCAGCCCGGTGGCCAGCGCCACCCCGCAAGCCGTGAACACCGCCTGCCACGGCCGCCGCTCGATATTGCGCAGCGCCATGCGCAACGCCGGACTGAACCAGTTCGTCAGCCCGATGCGCTCAAACAACGAGGCCTTGAAATCAGCCGGTGGCTCCGGGCGCATCGCCTCGGCCGGCGGCAACTTGACCGCCTGCCACACCACGGTGAGAACCCCGGCCACCGAAGCGCCCAGACTGACTAACAGAGCCAGCGCCAGCGCACTGTAATCCATCTGAAACACCAACTCGGGGAAACGGAAAAACAAGGTGTAGAGATTGACCAGAACCGCTCCCAGGAAACGTCCGCCCACCCCGCCGATGAGCGTTCCTAACAGACCGATGACCAGCACGAACTTCAGGTAATGCACACCGACCTGGCGCGAGGCATAGCCGAGCGCCTTCATCTGGGCGATTTGCTCGCGTTGCAAACGCACGATGCGGGAGAGCACCGCATTGACCATGAACGCTGCCACGCTCAAAAACACCAGCGGATAGGCCACCGCCAGCGAGGTGAGCACGCGCAACTCGTCATCGAGCCGTTGGGCCGACGCCTGTTCCTTGCGGGTGTAGGCACCACTCGCGCCGTAAGGGGCGAGCAAGCGATCCACTTCCGCAAGCACCGGCTCGGGCGCCGTACCGGGTGTTAGATCAAGGCAGATGTCATTGAACGCACCATCGAGGTTGTAGGCGATGGCGAGCGGGCGATAGTTCATCCAGATCACGCTGAAGCGCCGGTGGTCCGGCAGGGTCTCCCCCGCCCGCGCCTCAAACACAAACTCCGGCGAGAGGCCGATGCCGCAAACCTCCAGCGTTTCGCGCCGCCCGTTGATGACCACCACCAGCGACGCCCCGGGTTGCAAGCCGTTGGCATTGGCAAACGCCTCGCCTAACACCACCTCCCGCCGCGCGTCCGGCTGCGGCATCCGGCCGCTGCGCAAGAACAGGCGGTTGAGTTTCTGCGGCCCGCCATCTTCCGGCAAGGAAAGGACGCGCCCGGTCGCTGGCTCCGCCACGCCGGGCAAGTCCACCGTCACATCCACCGCCACCCGCGGCTCCACCACCGCCACCCCCGGCAGCGCCGCGATTCGCTCCGCCACGGCCAGCGGCGCCCGCTTCAGGGTGGCGAACACATCCGCCATGGCATTTTTCTGATAGTAGGCCGAGCGCGTCGAATCCAGAGTGAAAATCAAGCTGCGCGTCATGATCATCATGGCCAGGCCACAGGCCATGACCAGACTCACCGCCACCACCTGGCCCTTCATCCGGCCCAGGTCGCGCAACAGTTTCAGATCAAGCGGGTCCATCATGGCGGGGTTCACCACTCCAAGCCGGATGCCGGCAGCCGCAGCGGATTGCGCCGCTCCCTGACGATTTTTCCATCAGATAGATAGAGCACGCGGTCGGCCATTTCCGCCATCACCGCGTTGTGGGTGATGATGACGGTGAGCGTGCCGAGTTCACGGTTGATGCGTTCGATGGCCTCCAGCACGGTGATGCCGGTGGTCACATCCAGAGCGCCGGTGGGTTCATCGCAAAGCAACAACTCCGGGCGTTTCGCGATGGCGCGGGCGATGGCGACCCGCTGTTGTTCGCCGCCGGAGAGCTGCGATGGGAAGTGATCCATACGGGCTTGCAGGCCGACCATGGCCAGAGCCTCCTCCGGCGGCATCGGGTTGCGGGCGATGCCGGTGATGAGCGCCACATTCTCGCGCGCCGTGAGGCTAGGGATCAAATTGTAAAACTGGAACACGAAGCCGACGCAGTTGCGGCGGAACTGGGTGAGCGTATCTTCCTCCGCACCATCCAACGCCCAACCCTTGTAGCTCAAGTGGCCGGAACTCGGCACATCCAAACCGCCCAGGATATTGAGCAAGGTGGACTTGCCGCTGCCCGAGGGCCCCAACAACACGACAAACTCGCTCTCATGCAGCTCAACTTCCACGCCATCCAGCGCCACCACATCGAGCTCCCCGGTATGATAGACCTTGCGCAGCCCGCGCGCCGCAAACACCAGCTTGCCGGACGCGGGGGGTGGCAGGATCGGGTCGGCGTGCATGGACATGGCCAGCTTAGCACCAGCGTCCCCTCGCTCAACCTATTTCACTATCCTCCTGGAAAATGATTGGGCACATTTTAACGACGTCCATTGGATTCTGACTCCACCGTTCATCTGCGGTAACCTCTTCTTCTTCGCCCCCGCCCCGCAAGATGGGATCACCCGCACGCCGGCGAAGAGTGCGGGCGATCCTTCAGGCGAAAAGTGCAGATAGAGCTTGAAATCGCCGGGACAAATCCCTAAAACCGCGGTGGCCGGCGGTCGTTTTTCACCGGCCCAACCCAACCAATCCATCCCAGCCCCAATGAAATCACAAGTCCTGTTATTCGGCGTCGCCCTGTGCACCAGCGCCCTGTCTGCGGAAGCTCCGAAAGCCCCGGCTCCGAAAGCGGAAGCGCCCAAAGCCGAAGCGTTTGGCAAGACCACCGACGGCACGGCTGTCGAGGTTTTCACCCTCACTAACAACAAGGGCGTAAAACTCCGGGTCATGACCTACGGGGCCATCGTGCTCAGCCTCGAGACCCCGGATCGCGACGGCAAGTTGGCCGACATCGTGCTCGGCTACAACACGGTGGACGAATACATCAAAGACACGCCCTACTTCGGCGCGGTCGTCGGCCGCTGCGGCAACCGGATCGCCAATGGCAAGTTCAGCCTCGATGGCAAGGACTACACGCTGGCCACCAACAATGAAAACGGCGGCATCAAATGCTCGCTGCACGGCGGCCTCAAAGGGTTCGACAAGGTGGTGTGGAAAGGCGAGGGCTTGGCCGGCAAGGACGGTTCGCAGGGCGTGAAGTTCAGCTATCTCAGCAAGGACGGCGAAGAAGGCTACCCGGGCAACCTCAGCGTCAGCGTCACCTATTGGCTCACCCCCAGAAACGAGTGGAAAATCCAGTATGAGGCGAGCACCGACAAGGCCACGCCAATCAACGTCACCCAGCACAGTTATTTCAACCTCAAAGGCGAGGGCAACGGCGACATCCTCGACCACAAGCTGATGCTCGCGGCCGCGAAGTTCACCCCAGTGACCGCCGCGCTCATTCCCACCGGCAAGCTCGCTCCAGTGGCCGACACGCCGTTTGATTTCACCAAGTCCACCGCCATCGGCGCCCGCATCGCAGCCGAAAACGAACAAATCAAGCTGGGCGGCGGCTATGACCACAACTGGGTGCTCAACAACCAGGACGGCAAGCTCGCCGTTGCCGCCAGCGTCTACGAACCGACCACCGGCCGCACCCTCGAAGTGCTCACCACCGAACCGGGCATCCAGTTCTATTGCGGCAATTTCCTCGACGGCAAACAAACCGGCAAGGCCGGCAAACCGTATGAAAAGCGCAACGGCTTCTGCCTCGAAACCCAACATTATCCGGATTCGCCTAATCAAGCGAAGTTCCCCAACACCATCCTCAAACCCGGCAAAACCTTGAAGAGCACCACCGTCTTCCGCTTCGGCAGCCGGAAGTGAGCGGAGGCAAACCTGCGAGGCGCCAACCCTCTTCGTAGGCGCGTTCGTGAGAACGCGGGCTCTTGGTAGGCGCGGGGTGCCCAGCGGAGCAAGATTTGCCTCACACGAAGGCCACGAAGGAAGAAAACCAACCACCCTCCAACCATGTGTTAGACAAAAGAATTTGAGACAGACGAACAAGATCGAAGCGTCCCCATCTCCATTCTATTGTCTCCATTCTATTGTCAGATTTCTAACCACTGAGAGGCCTGAGGGGCGCTGAAATCATTGATTTTTGGATTTGGGCAGAAAAATTATGGGCAGGAAGATTTTGGCAAAATGATGACCGCGCCCGCAGAGGAAATTTCCAACGCCCAATGTCCAATATCCAATTTCCAAGAACCCATCTTCCTTTGTCCTTTGCGTCTCTGCGCCTTTGCGCGAGTCACTCTTTGCACCCGGCACCTTTGACAGATCCCCCGGTTAAGACTTTTTTCTCGCGCAAAGCCGCAAAGGTTTTCGGAATCGAGAAATCCCGGATTTTTGGCAAAACGGCACTCACCACGAAGGGCACGAAGCACACGAAGGCAATGAAGCTGGAGTTTGATACACTGTCTAACCGGGTGACCGGTTTGGTTTTCAGTTTTCAGTTTTCAGTTTTCAGTTTTTACTTCCTCCTCCCCCGCATTCTAACGAATGCCCCTACGGGGCGATGTCCGGCGTTGGGGAAAACACAAAATCTATCAGAATCTGGGTGCCGGTGTTTCCGGATAGGCTGTTGTCGGCGAAAGCGGAGGGATCGAGGCCTTTTTCAAGGGTGAGGCCCGGGCCCTGATTCTGGCTGAGTTGGTTGCCAGTGACCGGGATGCGACTGGCGGCACGGATAACAAGCCCCCCGAGGAGATTGCCGCGGGCGGTGTTTTTGCGGACCTGGCCGGACCCGGCGGCAGCAAGCACCAGACCAAATTCTCGGTTGTCGATGAGTTGATTGCCTTCAATGGTGGCGGGCGCTTGCGCGTTGTCGGCGTGGATGCCATTGCGGCTGTTGACCGCGCAGCGGGTGTTGACCACCACGAGCGCCGCACCGTCCCAGGTTTCAATGCCATGCTCAAAATTGCTGGTGGCTTGCGAATCGCGGATTTCCAGAACGCTGCCCGCCCCCATCGCGGCCGCTCCGTCCCAGCCGTTGTTGGCAAACCGGCAGCGGTTGACACTGGCCTTGCCGCCTTCAATGACAGCCAATCCGTGGCCACAGGCATCGCTGAATTGGCAATCCAGCAATGCGACCGCCGCGCCGCGAATAAGGCCGGCGGAGAAGCGTTCGGCGTCTCCGGTTTGGGATTCGTGGCGGAACGTGATGCCACTGATGCGGGTGCCGTTCGCGGCGGGACCCAGGGTGATGGCGCAACCGGCAGCCGCAGGGCACTCGACGCGGGTTTTGTCAGAGCCGGCACCTTGGAGTTCGATGCGGGCCTTGAGGGTGAGCGGGCCTTGCCACGTGCCCTCGTTGACGGTGATGCGGTCGCCATCGCGGGCATTGGCAAGCGCTTCCCGCGGAGTCGGAAAATCCCGCGGCACCCGCAAGGTGCGCGTGTAGGCCGACATTTTCTCTAGCAACGCTGCGATTTCCGGGTCTTCCGGGGCCAGCACGCTCGCTTCGCGCAGCCAGTCGAGCCCTTGGGCGTCGAACTGTCCCTGATCGCGCGCGAGCGCTTGCCGGAACAAGCGGCGGGCAGTGGCACTCTCGACCGCGGATTTTTCCTTGGCGGCGGTGGCGGCGGCAAGGAGCGCGCGGGCGTCCGGATCATCGCTGCGGCTGGCGAGGAGCGGGGCGAGCGCCACGATGGCGGCGGCCCACTGGCGGCGGTCCAGGAGTGCGCGGGCGGTGGCGAGAACGGCACTGCGGGTGGCTGCGGCGCGGGCGACGGCGATCGATTCTAACAAGATAACGCATTCCTTGTCCGCCGGAAATTTTCCCATCACCTGCCGGGCGGCGCTTGCCGCCTCATCCCAACGCCCGGCCTCCACTGCGGCGCGGGCCTGGCCGGTCCAGTAACCGACAAATTGTTGCTGCTCTTCCGCCATGCCCACCTCGATGCTGCGGCGGCCCTGCGCGACCATGGGCGAACCGGGGGCGAGTTGCTCGACTTCGTCATAAGCGGCGGCGGCTTCGGGCCAGCGGCGGTTTTCGAGATGGGCCGCGCCTGCGCCTTCGAGCAGGACGATGCGAGCCTGGCGTTGGAGTTGATATTCCTCCTGAATTTTGAGGAAAAGCCAGCCACCCCCACCCACGCCGAGCAGCCCGATGCAAAGCCAGACGAAAATGTCCGCATGCCGGCTGCGGGGTGATTCTGGCGCAGACGCGGCGGGACCCCTCGGCGCTTCGGGTGCCTTGGCGACCTGCGGTTTTGCCATGGCTGGAGCCGTCAATCCGAACTCGCCGAGAGCTTCGCGCACGGTGGCTAGGGCCTTGTCGAAATCCATCAGCCCCTCTTGGTAGCGTGCGGCCAACTCTGCATCGGCTTCATTGCGTGCCATCTCCGCGATGCGCTCGCGTGCAACCTCCAATTCCCTGCGGTGCAGACATGGATCCTCGTCCGACCCGAGTCCGAGGAGATCGCGTGCTTCAGAGAGACTCATGCAACACCGTGCTTAACAGAAAACGTGACAGGGGAAAGCAAGAAGTCGTAGCACGCTGAAATATCATCCTCTCAAGGGGCCAAGGCAACCTCGATGCCGCCCGCCATCTCGGCAGCGCTGCGCTCGCCCAGATCCCGGCCGTTCACGCGCAAGCGATAGCGCTTCCCCTCTTCGGCGTTGCGGAGGACGACGCGCGCCGGGCGCGTCCACGGAAAGGGACTGTTCATGGTCAGACTGATCTGGCCGGCCGTCACTTGGCAATCGGTGAGGTTGATGCCGTTGACGCCGACGCCTCGGGCGGCCTTCACATCGACGACGGCGTCGCCCAGATAGTCGTGCTCGATTTCGATGCCCGCCATGCCGCTGCCGGTGCCGGTGTGGAAGCTCGACTCGCCGGCGCGCCCCCCGTAGCCAGTGTGCGCCCAATTCTCTGCCGGGGCCACAGGGAACGACGCCCGCAACGCGGCCACACCGCGCAGCAGGTATTCCGCTTTACCCGTGGCGCGATGGTAATCCAAAAGCACGTTGCCGATCTGGCTGTGCCGCCAGTCGGACCACTCGGCGTCGGAGTTCTGGGTGGTGGTGCCGCCTAACAACATCGTCCGGCAACTGAGGCCGTCGATGGCCGGATTCGTCCAGCACTGTTGGAACAAGAGCAGGTAATCGAGCACAGCCTCTCCTTGAGCCAGGTACTTTGGCTCGCCGGTGATGCGCCAGGCGTCCAGATAAGCTTGTGGAGTCTGGCTCATGGCCAGGTTGTTGGCCGGCCATTGTTGGGTCCGCTCGTCGAAGCTGATCGCGCGCGGACTGC
>JBAXPF010000055.1:0-16504 GCA_037132955.1 Verrucomicrobiota bacterium
ACGGGGTGGCACCGACTTGATAGGCGAGGCCGAGGTCCTCGCGGATGCGCTTGAACAGCGGACCCGCCATGTCCGACGCGTATTCCTGGAGCATGGCGAGGGCGTGGCGGTCGCTGCCGCCAATGGTGGCACCGGGGAAACCGATGGTTAGAACGGCCTGCTTTTTTGGCAGGCGGGCGCAGTGGGCGCCGCCGGGGTGCAGCACGCTGGCCGGGGCGACCCACGCGTGGCCCGCCGACAGGGTTGCGAACTTTTCCGTTAGGATGGCGAGGGCGGCGGCGGGATCGAAATCGCCGGCGATGGCGAGGGTGAGATTGGCGGCGGTGAAATGGCGCGCGTGGTGGGCGACCAGCGCGGCGCGCTCCAGTTCAGTTAGGCTGGCGATTTTACCCAGCGGGTCCAAGCCATAGCCGGTGCCGCCGAAGAGGGTGTGGCGAAGCGTGCGGAAACCGGTGTGCAGCGGGTCTTGCAACGCTTCTTCGAGCATGGCGAGTTGGCTGGCTTTTTCCAGTGCCATGGCATCGGCCGCAAACGCCGGCGAGTGGAGCACCTCGGCAAAGACATCGGCGATGGTGGGAAAATCCGGGGCCAGACCTCCGGCATGGACGAGGAGCGCATTGTTGCCGGTGTTGGCGCCGATGGAGGCACCGAGCGACTCCAAGGTCACAGCGAGTTGCCGGGCGCTGCGGGTGGCGGTGCCTTTGGTGAGGGTGGCGGCGAGGAGTTGATTGAGGCCATTGCTCAAGGGGGTTTCCGAGGGCAGGCCGGCCCGCACGGCGGCATGCAGGTGGACGAGCGGGACCCGATGATCCGGCACCAGCGCGAGAGTAAGACCATTGGGCAAGGTGTGCACCGCGATTTCCTCGCGGCGGCGCGCTGCCTTGACAATGCGGGCTGGCGCCGGCGCATCCAGCGGATCAAGAAGGGTCAGGGTGAGCCGTCGGTCGCTAAGGGTGGCGGCGGCACGGCGGATCGCATCGGTCGTCACGGCTTGGATGGCGGCAAGGTGGTGGCGGGTGAAGTCGAGGTCGCGGGCTTCGTGCCAGTTGGAGGCCAGATCGGCGGCGCGTCCCGACGCGCTGGTCAGACCGCTGAACTGACTGGCAGCAATCTGCCGCTTGGCCTTGGCCAAATCAGCGTCGAGCGCAAGCGCGGAGATGCCGGCAAGTTCCGCAAAAATCGCTTCGATGAGGGCATCGCGCTTGGTCGGAACCGCATCCGCTGACACCGCAATCAGACCTTCGCGACCTGCTACGGTCCACGCAAAGGCCGAGATTTCAAGCGCAAGGGCCCGTTGCTCGCGCAAACGCCGCTGCAGGAGCGAGGCCCGACCCCGTCCCAACATGGCCGCCAGCACCTCAAAGGCGGGCGCATCGGGATGGTCGAGGGCCGGGATTTTCCACGCCATTGAAATCCGACTGGTTGGTATGGCGAACGTTTCGCGGGCGCGGCGGGGTCCGAGTTGGGGTGGATCGGAGGCCATGAGTGGCTCGCGGCCCCACGGGGAGAGGCACTCGGCGGTGAGTTGGGCGACCGCGGTGCGTGCCTGTTGGGGATCGAAGTCACCGGAGATGACGAGGACGGAGTGGTCCGGGGTGTAGCGGAGGCGGTGGTAGTCGGTGAGGTCTTGGTAGCGGAGGGCGTCGAAGAGGTGGCGATGGCCGATGACGGGGTGGCGGCGCGGGTCATGGACAAAGGCGGTGGCGAAGAGGAGGCGGGTGGCGGCGTGGTCCGGATCATCGAGGCCCATGTCGATTTCGCGGCGGATCACGTCTTTTTCCTTGTCGAACTCCGCTTCTGGCAGTCGCGGGAAGAACACCAAGCCGGTGAGGGTTTTGAGGAAAACCGGGAGGGAATCCGCCGGGCCGTCGATAAAATAGACCGTGCGGTCATAGGTGGTGTAGGCGTTCCAGTGGCCGCCGGCGGCTTGCACCGCTTCGGCGAGCGAGTTGGCATCGAAGTCTCGGGTGCCTTTGAAAACCATGTGCTCCAGGAAATGCGAGAGGCCGGCGCCGAGGCGACCCTCCTCATGCATGCTGCCGGTGGCTACCCAGAGTTGGGTGCTGACCACGGGCGCGGCAGGGTCCGGATCGAGGATCAGGGTGAGACCGTTAGGCAGGGTTTCAACGGTGGCGGAAGAAATCGGGTAATCCATGAAATATAGGCTTGGAGAGGGAAGTGAATGGGGCATAAAACAACGTCATGCAACGGTGGATTGTCGCAATCGGTTTTTTATTGGGGCTCATGATGGTGGGTGGCGCGTTTGCGTATCGAACCTACCAGCAAAATCGATCCACACAAGTTTGGCTGCCGCTGCCGATCCATCCGGACCAGCCCGCGGAGCGGCTGGATATGACCGTGAAGCTGCTCAAGCAGAAGCTCGGCGAGCATGCCCTGCTGGTGCAAGTGAGCAAGGACGTGGGTCTAGCCAAGAAGATGAAGCTGGCTTCGGACGAGGAAGCCGCCAACGCCCTTGGGAAGCGCCTGTTTGTGGAGCTTGGCAAAGCGGATTCACCGGTGGGCAAGGTTCCTTCCCTCAATGTTGGACTGAATTGCAAGGTGAAGGAATTCAAGACAATGGGTGAGGTTGTCAACCGTCTCAGGAAGGATGTTTTCCGCATTCTGGACATCCCGGAACCCAGAAAACAGGCGTTTTGATCGAGGCAACGCCAACGGCGAAGTTCAAGCATAAGTTCGGTTAGATAAACCACCTTTGGATTGCAGGTTCCGCTGTCAGTTCGAATCGATACGGAACGGCAGCGAGAACGAGGGGAAATCCTTCAGGGTGAGGCTGACCACGACGCCGTATCCCTGCTGCACGCGGTTATCCCGGCGGGTCAGGCCGATTGCGGCGATCCAGTTGCCCAGATCCCGGTGCAGGGTGTATTGCTGGAGCTCGATGGTTTGATCATCGAGCTCGATGACTTGCTGCATGCCCACGCCCCAGTTTTCGTTGATGCGGGCGTAGGCACGCAGATCGATTTGGTCGGAATTCAACACCGCCGGGTTGTTGTTCAACCAGCGATAGCCGAGGGAGAACTCCAAGTTGGAAGTGGGCAAAAACCGCAGCATGGTGGCGAACTCATTGAAGCCTGAGCCACCGTTGACCACCGGAAACTGGGTTTCCACCGAGACCGACATCCACGGCACCGGATCAAACCGCAGATCGTTGTATAGGTTGGAAAAACTCCGGTGCAATATCGGATCAGTGACGAAGGCGTCGATGTAGGTGTTGAGGTAAAGCCAGTCATGGGCTTGCCCGTCGCGCCGGGTCAGCAAGCGGTTGCGCACGCCCAGCCGCATAATGTTCCACTCGTTCATGTCATCAATCGCGGTGAAGCGTGCCGGCGAGAGTGTTGGCGGCCGGGTCGAATCAGTGAGCCGGTCAACGCTGGGATAGAGCGGGTTCACGTCATTGGACGACAGCACCGACCAGTTGGCGTAGGGCTGCACGATGTGAAGCAGGCCGTCCAAACCCCATGCGTGGTTTTTCCAATCCCCCAGGTCACTGGAAAATTTCATCGCGGCCTCCACCCCGGCATGCACGAGGATGCGATCATCCGAGGTGGCCGGGCCCTCCACGGCCATGTAGCGGGTGTAGCCGACGCCCGCTTGCGGAGTCAGGCTGAACGCCCCATCTAACATTATTGGCAGTGAGAATTCATGATAGGTATGGAAGCGGGTGTAGCCGGTGTCTAACAATTGACTCTTGAGCGCTGCGGTCCGGGGGTCTCCGGGAAGCAAATTGCGGATGCGCTGGGTGAGATCACGCTCATAAGTTGACAACTGGCTGAGCAGACCCGCCTCCCTGCTATCGCCAAGCGGCATCGCCAGCAAAGGCTCGATGACGGCGCGGCGGGTCAGGTCCCCGGCCTGGGCACCCAACACAGCGAGCGAGGTGGAGCCCTCATGCAGCACCGGCAGGCCAAACCACGGGCCCCGGGCCTGATCATAGGCCAGTTCGGGAAGGCGGGTGGCCGTGCTCTGGAAATCATTGAGCTGCAGGCGCGTGAACAGCGACAGCAGCGACTTTTCATCCCTCCGGAAAACGCCCAGCGTGCTGTCAGGCTCCGGATCCTTCCGATAGAGCGGAGGCTCGAAGTCCTGCAAATAATAGCTATCGCTCAGCATGGTGAGATTGGCGTCCAGATACCAAGTGGCGGCATCCGGCAAATCCAAGGGCACGCGATGTTTGAGCTCGATGCGGTAGCGATCCGGATCGATCACGCCGCGCGGCACACCCGAGTTGCGGGTTTTCGGCGCGAGGTCGTTCAAGTAATATAAACTCAACCCGGTCAAATTCTTGTTATCCTTGAGCCGGGTGTCGGACAAGTCCACGCCCGTGCCGACGCCGCGCAGGCCGCGCAGATCGAGGTGCCACTGTGAAAGCAACCAAGCGTCTTCATTTTCGCCGGTTTGCGGATTGAGTTTGCCGCCGAGCATGATGCCGTAGGTGTTGAGCAAGTAGGGGCCCCAACTGGACCGTGCACCCGGCAGGAGGTGATAGCCGAGTTCCGCATTCATCGGCTGGCTCAGATAGGGCAACCAGAAAATCGGCACATCGCCGGCATACACGCGCAGGTTCTTGAAGGTGACCTTGTCGCCAGGGTAAACCTTGGTCTCCGCGGCGCGTACCCAGAAATTCGGATGCTCCACGTCATCCGTGGTGACGCGGGCCTCTTCGCCGACGAAAACCTGCTTGCCGCCGTGGTTTTCCATCGTGAACTTACCGGCTTCCATGATGATGGGATCGGTCGAAATGGTTAGATCCCGGCTATCGAGGTATTTCCGCTCATAATAATAAACCGCGCGGCGTCCGCGCTGGAGAATATTTCCCTGATAGACGCTGACCCTGCCCTCCAGGATGACGGATTTTTCTTTCAGGTCCAGCACGGCCGTATCCGCAAACGCCTGCAGGCCGTTGTCACCGTCGATCTTGACCGGTCCTCCCATGCGGACACCCGTTTCCACGGTGCCCTCGACCGTGCCCTTGTTGTCGATTTTCAACTCCTTGGGCATCGTTGGCCGCAACGGATCGCGCGCATTGAGTGGATTGGCGGAAAGCGGCACCGGGGTGAGGGTGTCCACAGGTGGCGGTTCACCCGCCTCGGGCAGAACCGGTCGCTCCTCTGCAGCCAGCGGCAGAAGCAGCGGCAACCAAAGGATCAGAGCACCACGTTTCAACATCGCGTTGAGGAGACTCCCGACGCCTCCCAAAGTAAAGTCGGAAAGCCAAAATGCCGCCGAAATCCGCCGCCACCGCCGGCTTGCCCTCAGCGGCCGCGTTCCAGATGGACCGCCACGCACTCGCACTCGGGCAGAATGTGCTTCTCGACGGTCACAGCAACCCGCTGCAACGGATGGGCCGCCAGCAGGCCGTCGGCGATGTCGAGGGCGAGGGTCTCAATCAAGCGGCGGGGGCGGTCCGCGGCCATGGCAGCGATCTGCTGGGCCACGGCGGCATAATCCAAGGTGCGGGAAAGTTCATCCGCCAGGCCGTCGAATCCCTGGCTGGGCATGAGGCGCAACGTGATGAACACGCTCTGCGGGGTCGCGCGTTCTGCGTCCGGCACGCCAATCTGCGTGAACACCCGGAGGCGGCGGATTTCAATGGAGTCGGGCAGGTTCATCGGGGTTTTGTTTTTTAGTTAGATCGGGGGCTGGCGCCGCGCCGCTCATCTAACAATTCACGCAAGGCCCGGAGATCCGGCACCGTGAGGTCCGGACTGACCGAGGCGAGCCGCTCCGCGTGATTGTAACCGGTGAGCACCGCGATGGAAAAAATGCCGCCGTGGCGGGCGGTTTCCACATCATGAGTCATATCGCCGATAAAGGCGGTCTCATGGGGGTCCAGTTGGTGGGTTTCCAAGATCCGATGAATCACGTCGCGCTTGTCGAGCACCCCGGAATAGGTTGCCTCGAAATGATGGCGCCATCCGAAGGCGTCGAGTTGCCGCTCAAACGCGCTCGCATCCATCGAGGTCAGGACAAACGCGCGCAGTCCCAGACGGCGGCACCATTCGAGCTTTTCGCGGGCATGCGGCAGCACGGTGACGGGCGTGAGCGCCGCGGCAAACGCCTGGCGGAAATGTCCCTCCAATTCCTCCAGAGCGACGTCGGGCAGCACTTCGGCATAGAATTCGCGGTAGGGCAGGCGGAAGTTGCGGCGGAACGATTCGCGGTCCAGCGGGGCGAGGCCGTATTTCCCGAACACCACATTGGTTGCCTCGATCACGGGCCCCAGGTCATCGACCAACGTGCCAGACCAATCAAAAATGAAGTTTTGAAACATGGCGGGAGGAGTCTTAGCCGAGGGTGAATTTGACGGAGCGGATGCGTTCTCCGCCAAGTTGCGTGCGGATGCGTTCAAGCAGCAGCGTTTTCATCTGTTCGAGATGAAAGCGCATGGCCGGCTGGGTCACGCGCAACACCAGATGCCCACCCCTCACCGAGACTGGTTCGGCATGCCGGGCAATGAAGTCTCCGGCAAGTTCCTTCCAAGCGGACCGCACCGCCTCTTCGTCCAAGCCATCCACCGCACCCGTCGCAGCCAAGCCCCGCAGGATCGCCGCAACAAATTCGTTAGGCTGATGGATGCCGGCATTCAGATCCGCGGCCTCTTCACAGCCCCGCCATTCACCCAGAATTTCCTCACGGATTCTGCGCGGGTCGGCGTGCGGTTTCATCGCGCGGGCGGCGCTCAAGCGTCTGCGTCGTCGCCGATCGCCTCGACCGGGCAACCTTCCATGGCCTCACGGCACTGGGCGACTTCCTCGTCGTTTGCGGGTTGCTTGTGGACGTAGGAATAGCCTTCGTCTTCGGCGCGGGAAAAATTGTTGGGAGCGGTTTCGCGGCACAGGTCGCAATCAATGCACTGACTGTCCACATAAAACTTTCCAGCAACGTTAGAACTGTTCTTGTCTTCTTTGTCTGCCATGGTGGTTCGAGGAGTTTGCACCCCCTGCTTGGAGCTTGGCGGCGGAACTTGCAAGGTTTTTTCAGATATTTTTCCGGCCCGTGGTCTAAATCCGTGTTTCAGACTGGCCAAGCGGAGGGTTCGCCATCACAATCCCCATGTCGCCCTCATGACCGAGCCCCAACCTCCTGCCGCAGGACCCTCACTTTCCCCGCGCCACCGCCCGGATGTGAAGACCCTTGTCAAAAACTCCACGGAACAGGACCTCTGGGATCTCGATGAGCTGCCCACCGAAGACTCCGCCGCGCCCTTGCCTCCCAAAGACCTCACCCGCGTCACCGCGCCGCTGCCCGTTGCCGTCCCCCGGGTTCAGCCGGAGGCCAGAGAGACGCCACCGCCAATCCTTGAAGTGCCGCTTTTGCCCCGCCACAAAACCCTCCACAACCCGCACTTGGAACGTCGCGGCTATGGCGCCACTCCCTTGCCAGCCACCGCAGGGACCGAGCCCGCCGCCCCGCAAGCGCCGTTCAAAAATGTGGACATGCTCGAGGAGCCTTTCCACCACCTCGACGATTGGCATCTTGCCGACGAGCTTCCCGCAACCGCGCCTGTCCGTCCCCGCGATGTTCTGCCCATGGCCCCGCCAGAACCCGTGTCGGCAGGCGGCCCGGAGCCAAAACCCGCCACGCCCGACGACGGAGTCACCCCCGCGGTCACCACGGTACCCGACACGGATCGCGACGAGTTTTCTCCCAAACTCAAATCCAACGCCACGCAGTCCCCCTTGCGCCCCAAACTCGGCCTCTCCAAAATGGAGGTGCTCGGCCTCGTTGCCCTTGCCTTGGTGCTGTTGCTAGGCGGGTTCTGGGTCTATCAAAACAGCCTCAGCCGCCTGCGCACCCAGTCGACGCAGACCAGCAAAGTCACCTTCCCCGTCCAAGGCAGCCTCCTCACTGTGACTAAAGTCGTCACTTACTGGCGCGCGCCTATCAATAAAATGGGCCAGGTGGAAACCGTCCGGCGCGGCGTCGTGCTCATTCCTGTTACCGAGCTGAGCCTGCGCGGCGGGCCGGCCGCCATCCGCATGCTGGTCCACAACGACAACGGCATCGCGGTCGGCGATCCCATCACCCGGCAGGTCAATGGTGAAGCCACCTTGATTCTTGCGGCCACCGACGGTTTCGAGGATATCAGCATGCACGCCGTGTATCTCACCGCCCAGTCCAAGCCTTGGACGCTGCATCTGTTTGAGGCTCCCTCCGCCAACGCCCCCAAAGAGGATTTCAAGAAACTTTTGGAAATGCCCATTGCCACCGAAAAGCATTAACCCCCACCATCGCCACCATGTCTGAACAAGCCATTCCCCCTCTCGTGCCGCTTGAAGGCTGGCACGTCATGCACCTCTTCTATCAAGTCGATCACGCGCAATGGTCGCTCTTCAACGACGAGGAGAAACGCCAAGCCAAGACCCGGCTCAGCGAGTTGGTTCAGGAAATCCGGGCCACCCCGGACACCCAGTTGTTAGGGTTTGCCATCGCCACGCCCAAAGCCGATCTGGGCTTCATGCTGCTGACTGCCGATTTGCACGTGGCCAACGCCTTTGAAAAGCAACTCAGCCTCAGCCTTGGCCCGGAAATTCTCAGCCCGGTCTATTCCTATCTCTCCCAAACCGAGTCCTCCGAATACACCCCTACCCGCGAACAATACATCGCCGAAACCCTCACCGCCGAAAAACGCCTGGCTGCGGGCAGCTCGGAATTCGCCGCCGCCCTCAAGGACTTCGACGTCCGCATGGCGCACTACCTCAAGTTCCGGCTCTATCCGGTGTTGCCGGACTGGCCTGTTGTCTGCTTCTATCCGATGTCCAAACGCCGCAGCGGCAATGACAATTGGTATGCGCTGGACTTCGAGACCCGCCGCACGCTGATGGCCGGTCACGCCAAGGTCGGCCGCACCTATTCCGGCCGCATCCTCCAGGTCATCAGCGGTTCCACTGGCCTGGATGAATACGAATGGGGCGTCACCCTGCTCGCCAAAAACAGCAGCGACGTCAAGGCCATCGTCTATGAAATGCGCTTCGACGAGGTGTCCGCCCGCTATGCCGACTTTGGCGACTTCTACATCGGCATGCAACTGCCCCTCGACCTCCTGTTCCGGCGGCTCTGTCTCTAACAAACCCCGGCCGGGCGGGATGCCCGTGTCGAGGCGGCAGCCGGAACCAAAATGAACCGCGGCGAGATGGGAGTGGGCAAGCGCAACCACCCAAGCGCACGAGGTCATATGCGTGAATTGAGGCTCTGGCCTGGCGCAGCAGCAATATGACTCGCTTCATTCAACGCGGTGGTGCATGGGTGCTTGGGCAGGGCGTGCTGCTCGGCGCACTCGTCTTGCTGGCCATCTTTTCCCGCCAGGGTGAATTTCCGCTCGTGGCCGTTATTGCAGGTGCCGCGCTTATGATCGTTGGCATGGGCGTCTTGCTTGCGGGTGCGTTGGCCCTCGGCAGAAACCTCACCCCGTTTCCCAAGCCGGCAGAGCAGGCGCAGCTGGTGCGGCACGGCATTTATGCGGTGGTCCGCCACCCGCTCTACACGGGCGTCATGGCGGTGTCGGTCGGCTGGGCGCTGGTTTGGCAAAGTTGGCCGTCACTTGGGGTTGCCATGACTCTCATTCCATTCTTCCACGCCAAGGCCCGGCATGAGGAACGATGGTTGCGGAAAAAATTCACCGAATATGCCGATTACGAAAAACGGGTTCACCGCTTCATCCCGTGGCGGCATTGAGCCAGACGTCACCGGGCACAAGTCTGTCATTCCTCGCATGAATCTGCGGTGAAATCAGTCACCCAACCGGCGTGCGGCGTCAATAAAAGCCTCGACATTTTCCCATGGCACGGCCGGATCCAGGATGTGGGCGGGTGCCAGCAGCAGACCGCCGTCCGCGCCAAGGATTGCGGAGGTTTCGCGCACGGCCCGCCTGACATCATCAGGGGTGCCGTGCGGCATGACCGATTGCACACCAATTCCACCCCAGAACGCGAGACGGTCGCCGTATTGCGCCTTGATGCGGCGCAGATCGTTGCATTCCGGTTGGATGGGGTTAAGCACTTCAATGCCGGCATCCAGCAGATCATCTATCACCTCTTCGACCCGGCCACAACAATGCATGAATACAATCACCGCGGGATTGACCGCCTTGGCGGCAGCCACGATCCGTTTCACCCGGGGCTGAATAAACTCCCGATAGATTTCGGCTGACATCATGCGGCCGCGCTGCGTCACCACATCATCGCCAAGGCGGATGATGTCCACGCCGGCTTGCGCGAAGTGGCGGGCCTGGAGGATTCTAATCTCTGTGATGCGCTCGCAGATGGCGTGTGCGATGTCAGGCTCCAGATGAAAATCCGTCAGAAACGTCTGCATGCCGCGCATCAACCAGGCAATTTCGAAGATGGTCTGATACATCTCACCACAAACCGCATAGCCGCGCGCCTGATAGGCATGCACCTTGGCCGGGACTTCCTCGTAGCGGTATGCCTCGCCCAAATCCGGCCACTCATAGGCGCCTATCTGGCTGGCGTGTTCCATCCGTTCAAGCGGATGATACTTGTAGTCAGGCATCTCGTAACGTGTGGGAACCGACCCCACACCCCACTCGTCAAAACTAACATCCGCATCAAGCTCTGGAAAATACCCGGCAAAGTCGGTTTTGAGCCGGGTGGGACCGGGCAGAACGAATCTTGTGTCGAAATCGAAATATTCTTCCGGCGGCTGGTCGGACCCGGTTTTTTCGCGGTAGGTTTTCATCAGCATGGGGGTGAATGCGCCCCAACTGATCTCGAAGGGAATCCGGTCCGGAATGCCCTTTCTTCGCAATGTGGTGAGTACCCGTTCCCGTGAATTCATCGTTTTTGCCTCTGGTTATTTCGCAGCCCAAGCGTTGCCAATTCCGGTGATAACCGTGGACAACATCAGAATGAAAATCGCGACAAACACCCATTGCATGGTCCGGCGGCTGACGCCCTTCCATTCCAAGGCGAGAATCCCGCACAGAGTGCTGAACATGATGACAAAGGCAAGGTGGATCGACCAGCTGGAAAAATCATAGCGGCCCATTTTGGTGGTGCCCATGCCGTAGAAAAAGAACCCGGCATACCAGATCGCGCCGGCAGCAATAGCCAGGAGATAATTGGCCCTCATCAGCGCGCCGCCGTTTGCCGGACCGGAACCATGCACATCCTTGACCCTCACGTAATCGCCCAGCGATTGATTGCGCCAGTTGAGCAGCAGGCACCACACACAATTCACCGTGAAGCCGCCTGCCATGACCACAATGAAGACAGGCGCGTTTTTAAAGATATCAGGCGCACCCAGGTCCAGGGCCACGGCTGCAATGGGTTTGCCCCAATTGATGCCGTAGGCAAATCCCGCACTCATGATGCCCGAGAACGTCGCCACCAGAAAGCCCTTGACCAGGGAGAACTCCGAGATCGCGACGCTCTTCTGCGTGGCGGTCATTTCCCTTTCCTTGCGGATGCCCGCATAACCGCAAAGACCGATTCCGATGAGACATACCGCGACGCCGGCTAACAGCATCCAGCCTGGCACGGTCGTAAGCAGAACGCCGAACCTTCGCTCCACCAGCGGCGGAAGCAACGTCCCAAAGGCCGCGCAGTATCCAAGCGCGACCGCCATCCCGAGCGACATGCCGAGGTAGCGCATAGTCAAGCCGAACGTGAGACTGCGGAAGCCCCACATCAAGCCGAACAGATAGGCGAGTCCCAGGCTTCCGCCGGGACTGTGTTGCAGAACCGTCAGCGGATGGGTCCCGGTCCAGATTGCAACCAACCACGGCGCAACCAGCCAGGCGGCGCTGCCCTGCACCAGCCAACCGGTCTCCCAGCGCCAGTGCCGGAGCTTGCGCAATGGCACATAGAAACTCCCATGCGCCACGCCGCCGATGGCATGCAAACAAACCCCCAATAATGCATTTGCAGCCATGTTGTTTAAAAAAGTTTTGACAGGTTGATCCCGCTGGCTGCAGCAGTATCCTCGCCAACGGCAAGGATCTTATCATCGATCGTTTCGCACAGACTGCCGGCGGTTTGATAGAGGGCGAGCACGTTTTCAAGCGGTGAGCCGACTTGGATCGCATGGGTGGGGCCGAGGAACAAGCCGCCCTGAGGAAATAACTCCAGCCGCCGCCGGACCTCGGCAGCAACCGCCTCAGGTGTGCCGAAGGCAAGGGTGGTCTGGACACAGACGCTGCCGCAAAAACGCAACCGGTCGGCATAATGTTCGTGGAGATAGGCGATGTCCATTGCCGGAGTCGTCGGCTGCACCACGTCCTGGACATCCAGCCCGAGTTCTATCAAGCGCGGCAGGAATGACTCCACACAACCACACATGTGCATCATCGTGCGGGCACCGTAGCTGTGGGCCATTTCGAAGTATTGCTTGAATTTCCCGGCGAAATGCCGCTCGAAGATATCCTTGCTGATCATAGCGCCACGCTGGTTCCCCAGATCCTCGCCGATGTGGGTGAAATCTATCAGTCCGGCCGCCGCCTCCAGCACGCGGCGATGCATATCATGATAGAAATCAAAGCGCGCCTGCATGATCTCGATGAAAACCTCATTGTCTTCGAGCAGGTCCATGAGCACCTCCTCCATGCCCCGGGAGCGGGCGATGCTGTTGATGAAATCCATGTCGCCGGCCGTGCCATAGCAAATCGCCACCCCCTGGTCACGGAGCTTTTCGCACTGTGCCCGGATGGTCGAGTAGTCAAACCAGTCGGCACTTGGAAAATGCGAGCGGTCCAGTTGGTCGAGCGTCTCGATGCCCGCGTAGGGCAGATAGCTGGCCTCGAGATAACTGCCGCCCTGGAACTCGGCGCGCTTGTAGCGTTCGCCGAAATAGCCCTCGATGCTCCCGTCGGGAAACGTCCGCAGCTCCGGGCCGCAATACACCGGCTCCACATAGCGGAAATCATCGCCGACAACCCGCAGCAATTGCTCCACGTGAGTCAGACCGAAATGGTCCATCAGCATCCGGTTCACTTCCGGCGTGGCCTCATGCTTGACCGGAATCCGGTCATAGCCTGTCCGGTTGAATGCCGAGATAACCCTCTCTCTTGATGTCATTGGTGTCATTGCTCGGTGGTGCTGTTGCCCATCATCGCGACTTTGTCGCCGTCCTTGAAGAAAAATCCGGCGGCGTTAAGTGTGACGGCCGAGGCCGGAACGATGGGTGCGGGCGTATGGATTTCATACGATTCATGATTTTTTGCCGGAAATTTGCATTTGATGTGAGGTCCGTTGAAAGAGCCGGTGACCGGACCGGAGGGCGGGGAAAAGGGGGTTGTTCCCGCCACACTGCGGGAGGACGAGGTGTCGCCGGATTCGTTAGATGCCGCCACCTGCGTGCTCGAAACCGGGACTCCGGTCCCGCTGGTGATTGTCTGGGCGTTGATGGCGCAAACCAGCAGTGCCGTCGGCAAGAAGGAGCTTTTCATATCATGGATTTCGCAGGCGCAACATTGCGCAGCCTCGTTGGAGCGGAACCTCCAGAGACAGACTGCCGTCCTTGGGTGTTGTGGCTAGGGCGGATGCCTTGGTGGCACCGGGATGGAGCACCTCGCAACGCAGCCGTTCAAGGTCAGGGAGGTTGCGCAGGATGACGGTGGCGGACGCGGCCTTACCCCCGAAGGTGATGGGCAAGGCGTAGCCGCCCGGCACTTCAAACAGATTCACTTTGACGCCCGGAGTTGTCGTTTCCACACACCGGGGTGAAAGCACCCACTTTTTGCCGCGCATGGCGTCGAGCAGTGTGCCGTAATCAAGGTAAAGTTGATCGGCCGTGGGTTCGGGATTGATGCAGTGGTTGTTATGCGGATAGGGGGCCGTCGGGAAAGCCCCCAGGTGAAGGTGCCGCTGCATGAACGCATCCGGATCCGGCTGGCGCAGCGTTTCGTTATACGTCCAGGCGACCACCGGCTTGCGCGTGCCCAGCAGGGCTGAAGCATTCAGGGCGTTGCCGTTGTTGCCGAATTCCGTGTAAATTCCGTCCAACTCCTTTCCCAGTTCCAGCCGCATGGTCATGAGATTGCTGAAGATGACCTTGTCCGCCTGGTGCATCAGCGGCCCTAGCCTGGCCATGAGATCGGCCCATGAGCGGAACAGCGAGCGGGCCGGCTTGCCGTTGACCATGCTGACCCCGTCATCCGCGCTGGGATTGTAAAGGCGCAACCAATCGGTGCGGTCGATGCAGATGCCATCGCTGGCGGGTATCAGTCTGATATGACGCTCCGCCTGCTCAAGCATGAAGGAGAGGTATTCGGGATCGCCGGGATCGGTGATGAGTGCGTTATAGCACGTTTGGATACCGGGGTCAAAAACGGCATGGGGAAGTTTGTACTTCAGATATGCAACCGGATCCTTCCAGAGCGCGGGATCGTCCGCCCGGGCCGTCGCCGGACGCCCGTACATGTTCTTGCCAAATTCGGTCACGTTGAAGTAGTCGAGCACGGAGAAACCATTCTGCTTCATGTAGTTGGCGTAATCATTCATCTGTCGGCACGAGGTGGTCGGGCCTTTCTCAGGCGGTGCCTTTTCATCACCGGAACGCGTCCACTTCTCATCGACGTCCTTGACCGGCGGAATGAACATGCCCATGTAAGGAAAGTCATCGGAGAGTTTCCAGTTAAACCCGAATGCCATCTTTTTGAATTTGGCGACATCGACCGGCGATTCGCATATCGAATAGGCCCCGCAGCCGCCGAGTTGGTGCACCCGCGGATTGTGTGCCTCAAAATACCCGGGATAACATTCCGTTAAAAAGCGCAGTCCGCCGCGCCATGACGCCTCATGCGGGACAAGAAAGGAAGTGAAGGCGACGGTTTTCCCGCCACCAAAGCGATGGTTGGCGCGAGTGTACTGGACCAGCCCGGTTGCGCCAACCTCCAGCTCCATGCCGAGGAGCACCTCATCGGGCGCCACCACCAGACTCAGACCGGTGTCACTGGCGGGCGCGAGCAGCGTGACCAAAGGCAGCGCCACATAATCGTCGCCCACGGGACAGCTCTGCGCCACGTTGCCGTAGTGCCAGCGGCGGTTCAAGAATCCCGTCGGCACCAGTGGGTCACTCCACGCGCCGCTAACCGACGCCTTGCCCGCCTGCACCAGCGCGGCGAGTTCCGGTGCCAACTGCGCACCCGAGAAATCGGGCGAGCCCCAGGCCGTCCAGATCAGTCTCCCCTCAGGCGTGGCACACCTCAGCCCAAAACTCACCGGCGTGGTCCAAACCGCGTCCGCACTGGTGATCACCACGTCCCAACGAATGCGGCCCTTGTCCGGCGTGAACCGCTCGTTGACGACACAGGTGTGGCCTCGCATGTCTTTCTGTCGGCTGGAAAAGACCAGCGCGTCACCGGGCCCCGCCGTTGTCACCTCTACCTCGCCCTCGGTCTGGAAACCCTCGAGACTGGTTTCACCGGTGACCGGCCAGGCGGCCTCGGAATCACCGATCCGCATGTCCACAATCGCACCGCTCTTCCCAAGACGCAGTGAGATCCCTCGCGCCCTGACCTCGTATTTAGCTTCTGAAGCACCGCGGGAAGACGAGGCATCGGCGGGATCGGCGGACCCGCTGGCGAACACCTGCGTGTTCATGGCGCAAACCAACAGTGCCGCCGGAAAAATGGAACATTTCATATCATATCAGATCTTACTGCTAGGAAATTACTGCTAGGAAATTGCTTTCCCGGTGAAGGCCGTTGCAAGAGCCAATGGCCGGACCGGAGGGCGGAAAAAAAAGGGGGGGCAGAGATTCATCGGAAAGTTCTTCGCCGCGCGCGCAGCATACCCAACCATTCGGTCTTGACAAGGAGATCGCTGAAAATTCTATCTTCTCTTTTCCTCGCGGAGTTTCGCGGAGTTGGACCCGTTGCCGTGGCGGGCCAGATCGGGTTCGGCCAGTCCCTGGCTTCGAGTTTGCGGCGTTCGTTAGGCGGTAGCGATTTGATCCACGCCTTGTATTGGCGCTCGTATTCCGCGTCGCGGGTTTTCTGGCGTTGGCTGTAATCGTCGTGGCTCATTTTTCGGCCCACTTCAACATATCCACCGCCACCGCCAAACGCGACTTCAGCGACCTCGCCGGAAAGATCGATTTCGTCGGCTCCGGCAAGGCCGGATACTACGCGTTGGCGCAGGGGCGGAAGTGAGGCACCGTGCAGATTCGCTCCCTCTGATCTTGCCCTCTTGAATTCTTTAAAATATGCAGCGGTCGAGCCAGTGCAGTCGTCCCTTGCGATATCTGTCTCGAGAAGCACTTGGTTGAGCCAGCGGACGTGCGGGCCTTGGGTGAGAAGGTCCCAGGCGGCGGCGTGGGCGCCACGGATCACCGGATCCGCCACCCGCACGCCCCAGGCGAGTTGCGGCAACGAGGATGTTAGACCGATGCGGAACACGTCACGCTGGGGTTGGCCGCCGCTAACGAGTGTGAGAGCGACCACGGAGCGGGACTTGCCAAGTCCCGTCATCAAGGGGGGCACGGGCAGCTTGCCCGTGTGCCAATGAAGGAGAGATCACGGGCG
>JBAXPF010000056.1:0-16389 GCA_037132955.1 Verrucomicrobiota bacterium
TTTTGCTGATGCAGCAGTTCGGCATCACCAGCAACATCATGTCGCTCACCGGCATTGCCATCGCCATCGGTGTGCTGGTGGACGCGGCCATCGTGGTCACGGAAAATGTCATCCGGCATTGCGAAAAGGCCGAGGCGGACAAGGGCCGGTCGCTCACCCGCCCGGAAACCTGGGACACCACCCTCGCCGCTTGCAAGCAAGTCGGCCGGCCGATTTTCTTCGCGATGGCCATCATCGTCCTCGCCTTTGTGCCGGTGTTTGCACTCACCGGCCAGGAGGGCAAGTTATTCCATCCGCTGGCCTTCGCCAAGACCTTCGCGATGATCGGCTCCACCTTGTTGGCAGTGACCCTGGTGCCGGTGCTGTGCTCGTTGTTAGTGCGGGGGCCGTTCCATGCCGAGGACAAGAACCTCGTGATGAAATCACTGCTGTGGATCTACGAGCCAACCCTCGACTGGGCGCTCTCCCACCGCAGGACGGTCCTCACCGCCGCCGGCCTCATCCTTGCCTTCGCCTTGTCCGTGGCGTTCGGCCTGCCACGTGCCAGTGTGAAAAAAATCCACGACGCGGGCTATCCGCGGTTGGCGGCCACGGTCAGCGGGTTTGGCCGGGAGTTCATGCCGCCGCTCAACGAGGGCAGTCTGTTGTTCATGCCGGTGATGATGCCCAAGACCGGGCTGAAGGAAATCCAGCGCGTGATGGCATGGCAGGACGCGGTCATCGCCGCCACCCCTGAAGTGGAAAACGTCGCCGGCAAACTCGGCCGCTTTGAAACCGCCACCGACCCGGCCCCCACCGAAATGTTGGAAACCACCATCATGCTCAAACCGGAATACATCGAGGACGGCAGGTTGCGCGTCAAACGCAACCCGGCGTGGCGCGCGGGCATGACCAAGGAAAAACTCAAGGCCGAACTCACGGAGAAGATGAAGCAAGTGCCCGGCTACGTGCCGGCCTTGCTCCAACCCATCGAGAACCGCATCCTCATGCTCTATACCGGCATCCGCGCCCAGCTGGGCGTGAAAATCTACGGCGACAATCTCGACGCGATCCAACGCAAGGCCTTCGAGGTTGAGAAAATCATCAAGGGCATCGATGGCGCCACGGGCGTTTCACCCTCCCGGGTCCAAGGCAAACCCTATCTCAACATCGAGGTGGATCGCAACGCCATGGCGCGTTACGGGCTGAGCGCCAGGGAGGTGCTCGATGCCGTGGAAATCGCCATCGGCGGCAAGAACGTCAGCACCACCATTGAAGGCCGCCAGCGGTTTCCCATCCAGATCCGGGTCGAGCGCGGCGAGCGCGACGACATCGAAAAACTCAGCCGCATTCTCATCGCCGCCAAACCCGGCATGAACCCACCGGCCACCGGCGCACCAAGCGGAGGTGCCATGGGCGGGGGGCGCGGCGCGGCGGCGGGCGCGGCAGTGGGTGCGGCAGTGGGTGCCACAGGCGACGGTTCTAACATCCCCTACATCCCGCTCGGCATGGTGGCGCACATCAGCCGCGGCGTGGGCGCCAATGAAATCGCCTCGGAAAACGGCCGGCTCCGGTCGTATGTGCAGGCCAACGTCCAGGACCGCGACCTCGGCGGCTTTGTCCAGGAGGTGGAGCAAAAACTCAAGGCCGTCAATTGGGAAGGCATGACCTACAAGATGACCGGTGAATACGAAAACCAGCGCCGTTTTGTGCAAACCATGCAGGTGGTTTTCCCGCTGGTCTTGCTGGTGATCTTTGTGTTGCTCTACATTGTCTATCACAGCGCGCTGGAAGCCGCCCACGTCATGCTCGCCGTGCCCTTCGCGCTGAGCGGTGGCGTCTTGCTGCAAAAGTTGTTAGGCTACAACTTCAACGGCGCGGTGTGGGTCGGGTACATCGCGTTGTTTGGCACGGCGGTGCAGACCGGCGTGGTGATGGTCGTCTATCTGGAGGAAACCGTCAAAGCCCGCATGGCGGAAATGGGCGCAGCCTTCAGCCATGCGGACCTTGTCCAGGCCGTCAAGGACGGTGCCCGCCTGCGCCTGCGTCCCAAGGTCATGACCGTGGCCACGATTGTCGCCAGCCTGATGCCCATCATGTGGAGCCACCGCCAGGGCGCGGAAGTTATGCAACCGCTGGCCACCCCGGTCATCGGCGGCATGCTTTCCAGCCTGCTGCACATCCTCATTGTCACGCCCGTCATCTTCCTCTGGCTGCGCGGGCGGGAACTGCGCAAGGGGGTGCGTTAATGTCGGCTGCAGCCACGCCCCCACCGGACGCCTCGGAAAGGCGTCCCTGCCTGCCGCAGTCCACGGCTACCACCCCGCTACCACCCGAAGCACGCTTGCGCGTTACGACTCGTTAGCTCCGCAAGCTCTCCGGCAGTCATGCCCAGCGCGCGGGCCACCCCGCCGCCGATCGCCGGCAGGTTCGCCGGATGATTGCGGCCATCCGCCAGCGGATGACTCACATACTCCGGTGGCGGCAGGCTCTCCGGCGCATCCGTCTCCAACAAAATCCGCGCCCGCGGGAGTTGTCGGAACACATCTAACATGGCCGCCATGCGCGGCTGGAGGATCGCCCCAGAAAAAGAAAAATACGCACCCAGTGGCAGCAAACGCCGCGCCATTTCCAACGACCCGCCGAACCCGTGCAGCAACAAGCGCGGCGGGGATGCCTCGGCCGCCAAGGCATCTATCAACAGCCCCCAGGCTTTGACACAGTGGATCGTCAATGTCCGCTGCAAGTCCCGCGCCAGCCGCAGTTGCCCGAGAAACACCGGCAATTGCACTTCCGGCCCAGGCGCGGCCGCCCCGCGGTCCAACCCGCATTCCCCCACCACCGCCTGCGGGAATTGCTCTAACAATCCACGCAGCCGCGCCTGCCACGTCGCCGTGCCTGCGGCCGTAGCTGCGGCTTCCAGCCGCAGATCTTCCAGCCGCAGATCTTGTGCCTGCCACGGATGAATCCCGAATGCCGGAACGATCATTTCCGGATAGGCCGATGCCACGGCCGCCACGGCCGCCCAGTCCGCCTCACGGGTGGCATTGACCACACAACGCCTGATGCCGGCACGCCGCATCGACTCTAACATGGGATCCGCCGCTCCCAGGCAGGGGAATTGCAGGTGATTGTGGCAGTCTATCCAGTGCATGCATTAAGCCGGTTCCGGCCTAACCACCATAGGCGAGGCTGGGTTGATTGCAAAGGTCAAACCTGCGGCACCTATCGGCGCATATTTCAAGGAGCGGCGATCTCCGAATCGCCGTTGCCCATTTTCAGCCAATGAGTGGCGGGAACCCGCTTCCCATTGCTCCCTCATGGCCAAGGGCGATTCGGAACCGTAGCGTAGCGAAGATAGCCTGACTGACCTATTGGAACTTATCAGGCAAATCGCCCCTCCTTGGTTTTTTGCCGAACCTCCGCGCAAAACCCTAAGCAAACGGAGAGAATCCGGTCTCCCCGCCAAATCTGCGCAGTTTATGACCGATTATGCGTAGTCAGTTCCCCCGCTGGCCTCCAGAGTCCGCCATCTTCTGCGCGGGAACACCCGCCGGACGAAGTCATATAGCACCCACCCACAAAGCCCATTGATCCTCTGTCATACCGAAATCCAAAGCCAACTCAGCAATCCACCGCAATCCTACCCTCAGACCATCTCAATCCCCAATACCAACAACCGATGAAAACAAGCTGGAAACTCCCTAATATCTCCACCATCAGCCGATGGATCCTTCAAAAGCCTAGCAATCTGTTATGGGTTGCCGGCGGCGGGGCTTCCCTCGCGTTGGTTCTGTCCTGCGCCACCTCGCGCACCATGCTGGCCCCCCCCAGCATCCCGGGGGCCACCTTTGTTGGCACCAAGGAATGCGCCACCTGCCATGAGAAACTTGTCCGCGACTTCCGCACGGCGGACCACGGGAAACTCCAGGCCAAGGGCGCCAATGCCAAGGACATAGGTTGCGAATCCTGCCACGGCCCGGGCAGCAAGCACGTTGCCGCCGGCGGCGGTGCGGGTTCCATCGTCAATCCCAAGAAATCCCCGGACGCCTGCTTCCAGTGCCATCTCGACAAGAAGGCTCAGTTCAGTCTGCCCTACACCCACCCGGTGCTCTCCGGCAAGGTTTCCTGCAGTGACTGCCACAACCCGCACACGGGCAATGTCGTCAAAGGCGGCGGCACCCAGCTCAGCAGCAAAAACGAAACTTGCTACAATTGCCACAAGCCTCAATTCGGTCCCTTCGTCTTCTCCCATGACGCCGTCAAGGAAGGTTGCACCGTTTGTCACAGCCCGCACGGCTCCGTCAACCAGAAGATGCTCAATGAGCGCAACCAAACCTTGTGCCTGAAGTGCCACTTTGACGCCAATACGCGTAACTCAGGGACCATGGGCAATTCTGGCAATCATGGCGGCAATGGCAGTGACTGGCAACGCGGCGCCTGCTGGAGCGCTGGCTGCCACTTCTCAATTCATGGATCCAACACCAATAACAGACTCATGTATTAACCCACCGAATCATTCTCCAATCACTCAATCAATCACGATATGAAAGCTATCAAATTTTCAAAGATACTCAGCCAATCCCGCATCTTGTGCCCGGCGCTCACCGCATCGGCCATGGTGTTCTCCATGACGCTGGCTCAGGCCGGCTCCCCCTCAGCTCCTGCGGTTCCAGGGGAAACTCCCGCTGCCAACTGGATCGGCTTCACCATCGGTGGTGCCTTCGTCAATGGCGATGACGCGGCCATGATGCAACGCACCCGGACCAATGGCGACTTCTACGGTGGCATCGACTCGATGCAGTTCACCAAAGCCCTCGACAAGTCCACCACGCTGACGCTCGACGGCCACGCCCTGCCAGGCTTGGAAGATTACGAGGGTAACCTCACCCTCACCAAAGCCGATATCGGCTACATCAAGGCCGGCTACAAACAATTCCGGACATATTATGACGGCAGCGGTGGCTTTATGTCACAATTGGGGTCGCAATACACCGAGCCCGCAGGGGGCGACGAGCTGCATCTGGACCGCGGCGAGTTCAACTTTGAAGCCGGGCTGAGAATGGAAAAACTGCCGGAGATCACCTTCAAGTATAAGCACGCCTTCCGGGAAGGTCAGAAAGACAGCACGAGCTGGGGCGAAAGACCAAAGACCACGGGCACGAGCACCACGGCCTTCAAATTCCTGCCCTCATTGTGGAACATTGACGAGACAGTCGATACCTTCGATCTCAATGTTGAACATACAGTGGGCAACACCGATCTCGGAATCGGCCTGAATTACGAGCATGTGGACTATTCTAACACACTCTCATTTGATCGCGGTGCAGTCAAGACCACTGCCGGCACGCCGCCTACCGTTGCGAACTCCTTGGTCGATGTCACTCGCAAGGATGCATACACCCTGGATATGTTCTCAGGCAACATCCATAGTGTGACCCGCTTCAATGACAAGTTGTGGCTCTCCGGCGGCTTTGCCTACACCACGCTCAATAGCGATAGTGATGGCTCCGGCAGCATTGTCCGCACTCCCGGCGGCATTCCCGCCAGCACTGGAGCCGAAAGCTCCTTCAATACCCAGAATGGCGCCGGCGACTATCAGCAATGCGTCGGCAACCTCAATCTGATGTGGAATCCGATTGCGGATTTGACCATCACCCCGTCCGTGCGCCTTGAGCATTCATCCCAAGACACCGTCACTGCGATTAACAAATATGCGCCGAGTTATGCTGCTTTCCCGCTTAATCCCGTGACGACGCTTGCGGGACTGGCCTATACGGCAGACACCGATACGACATCGACCACCGCGGAGTTGGACCTGCGCTACACCGGCATTTCGGACGTGGTGCTTTATGCCAAAGGCGTGTGTGGATTTGAGGAACAAGCGAAAATATATCATGACATTTATACGCCTTGGAATGCCTCGCAACCTGCTGTCGCCCTTGGCTGGGTCCCAACCGATTGGCTGCGTGAGGATATCGACACGAATTACCAGGAGTATACCGCCGGTGCCAATTGGTATCCGGTCAGCGGCTTGAGTGTGTCCTTGCAAGGGCTCTACTCGGAGCGTGATGCCTCCTACACCCCGAGAGGGCTCAACGGTCCTGGTGGCGCCTTCACGCTCGAGCCTAATATGATTGATCATGACACCACGGTGGATGACGTCAACTTGCGCATCACCTGGCGTCCAATGAGCAATCTCTCCCTCGTGACCCGCTATGACTTCCGCGAAACCGAGTATTCTAACCGTGGCGTCAGGTGGGCCCCAACCGCTATTGCGGGTGGCCCTCCCGCTCCGACGGTCGGTCCGCCCATGACTGGCATCCTGCCCGAAGTCCAAAGCAGCAATGTCACGGCTCACATCGTGAGCGAGTGTGCCACTTGGAACCCGCTGGCACGGCTTTATGTGCAAGGCAACATCAGTTATACTTGGGCGCAAACCGACACCAACACCCTGTGGGTTCCAGACTCGAATAACGAATACGTATCCGCCGGCTTGACGGTGGGATATGCGATTGACGACAGAACGGACATCACCGCCAATTACACCTATTACGGAGCCAGCAATTATTCCCAGCAAGGGGCTCCCTATACCTCCGTCTCGCCTGCCGACATTGCCTATGCCATGGGTTACGGGCTGAATACCCAAGAGCACGCCGTGAACGTGACGCTGACCCGCGCGTTGAGTGCCAACATGGTCTGGAACCTGCGCTACGGCTTCGTAACCAGCCAAACCCACCCCTCGCCGGATCAAACGGGCGGTTTCAACGACTTCAACGCCCAGATGATCTCGACCGGTTTGCAGATTCGTTTCTGATGTGACAAACCCGATCATCGTTAGAAGAAACCAATTCAATCCCACACGACTATGAACTGGAAATTACAAGCCACCATGCTCTCTGCCGCCGTGCTGATTGCCGCGCCTGCGGCCTTCGGCGATGCGGCCGAGGTATACGCCAAGAACTGTGCCTCTTGCCACGGCAAGGACGGCAAGGGCGAGACCACCATGGGCAAGAAAGCCAAGGTCAAGGACTACACCGATGCCACGGCGCAAGCGTCGTTCACCGATGCCGAAGCCCTCAAGGTCATTCTTGAAGGCAAGGAAAAGATGAAGGGCTACAAGGATAAGATCACCGCGGAAGAAGCCGCGGAACAGGTCAAATTCATCCGCGCCTTCAAGAAATAACCAGTCGTCGCGGCAATTAGCCGCAAGCATCCTCGGCGGGGGTTCGGCAACGAGCCCCCGCCTTTTGCTAACCTTTTGAATGGCGTTGCCCGCAAGCCGAGCGTGAAATGCTGACAGAGAGATGGAAACCACGGATTACACGGATTACACGGATTGAAGAGGAAGACTTGGGGTAGGGTGGAAGCGTGACTTGGTGGGGTGGATCGGGAGCAGAAGCCACTGAGGCCACCGATTGCCACTGAGCACACTGAGAAGAAATCTTCAGTCAGTGAAATCAGTCTTTATCAGTGGTCATCTTCGTCCCCCTGTTTCCATTCAAGCCCCCTGACTTCCCAGACGAAAGCTGTCAGGAGCCTGCCGACTCCTGAATCTCCCAAAAAACATCGTTGCGTCACCGCGCCGAAGTGTGACAAAACTCCGCCGCCACCCGCATCCCCCCAACCAAACCTTCCCCATAAGCGAAGAATCTTCCACCCTCCCCGCCCCGCTGCCCACCCGTCTCAGTCGCCTGCGCAACTGGCTCAGCTTGTCCGGCCTGGTGCTGGCCGCCGCCGCGTTTTTGGCCTTCATGCTGTTGTTTTCGGTGGACCTGTTTGCGACCCACGCCAACCCCTACATGGGCATTCTTGCCTACGTGGTGGCCCCCGCGTTCCTTCTAACGGGTTTGGCCATGGTCTTGTTAGGCTATATCCTGGAAACCCGCCGCATTCCCAAAGGCCATCCCGAGATGGTTTCCAATTTTGTTCTGCATGTCAATCTGGCACGCCAGCGCGACCGCCGCCTGCTGGTCGGTTTTGTCGGCGGCAGCCTGGGTTTCCTGTTTCTCACCGCGCTGGGCAGCTACCAAACCTATCACATGACCGAGACCAATTCGTTCTGCGGTGAGGTTTGCCATACCGCGATGGAGCCGCAGTTCAAGGCCTATCAGCATTCGGCCCACGCCAGGGTCGCCTGCGTCGCCTGCCATGTGGGCCCGGGTGCCGGCAACTACATCCGCACCAAGGTCAGCGGCATGCGCCAGCTCTATCATACGGTGCTGGGCGACTTCAAGCGCCCGGTGTTATTGCACAACGTCAACCAGCGTCCGGCCCAGGAGACCTGTCAATCGTGCCACTGGTCGCAAAAGCACACAGGCGACCTGCAAAAGACCTACCGGCATTTCCTCTCCGACGAGACCAACACGCCCTTCACGGTGCAAATGGTGCTCAAAGTGGGCGGCAGCGATCCGGTGCATGGTCCGGTGGCCGGCATCCACTCGCACATGAATGTTTCCAACAAAGTCGAGTTCATTGCCACCGATGAGGGGCGGCTCAAAATCCCGTGGGTGCGGGTGACCGATGCCAACGGCAAAGTGACCGAATACCGTAGCGAGGACTTCAAGGATGATATTTCCAAGCATCCGATTCGCACGATGGATTGCATGGATTGCCATAACCGCCCGTCGCACAAATACCTCACACCCAATGCGGCGGTGGATCAATCGATGGCCTTTGGGCGCATCGATACGTCGATGCCCTGGGCCAAGGCCAAGGTGGTCAACGCGCTGGTCCAGCCCTACGCGACCCGCGAGGAGGCCAATCAAAAGATTGCCAGCAGCTTGCATGCCGCATACCCGGATGACAAGCGGGTGGACGGCTTGATCGCGGAAACCCAGGCGATTTATAAGGCAAATTTCTTCCCTGAGATGAAAGTGGACTGGCGCATTCACCCGGACCACATCGGCCACAAGGACTCCAATGGCTGCTTCCGTTGTCACGATGGCAAACACCTCGCCAGCGACGGCAAGACTTCCATCAAGGGCAGCGATTGCACCGCCTGCCACATCATTGTCGCTCAAGGCGCCGGCAAGGAACTGGAAAAGGTCACCCCGACCGGCGTGCCATTCTTCCACATCGATTCGGAAAACACCGAACCCTCGTGCAACGAGTGCCATAACGGTCAAAAGCAGGAATAGACACCTTCAGCGTGACCTTCGCCACGCCCGGCACCCAGTCCATCACCGGCACCCAGTCCGGTATCATGGTCCGCAGCATCTATCAGGTTTGGGGCGCTGCCCGCAGCCTGGCCGGCAACAACCCCAAAAATCAGCCCTCAATGATATATCAGCGGATTGGACGAATCGGGATCGTTTTGGGTTGCGGGCTTGTCTCACCTGTCACGGCCGTCACCGCGGAACCGTTGCGACTCGAAAACATATCTGGTATCTGGGGTCAGTCCCCGCAGTATCTGGGGTCAGTCCCCGCAGTAGAACAATTCTTCAAGGTCATTGAGTTTTTTTCTTAGTTTTTTATCTTTTTTCACGATGCCCACTTGCCGACTCACCGAGCCAGGGTGGCCCATTTGCAGCCTCTTGGCAATCCATCCCGTGCTTGCCGCTGTCCGCCATCGGATCAGGGCGGCTACCAGAGCTTTACGTTCGTCGCCTTTTCTGAGATGGCCCAAATCCTTCTCGCCAACCGGCATGCCCAACTCCGGTCCGCATCTCCGGATGATCTGTTCGGCATCCTTTTCGCTATAATCCTTCTCAAGACCCGCCGCTTTTCTGCTCACTCGCGCCCTGATTCCTTTTGCCTTGTCCACGAGCGACAGCAGTCGATCACGAAAGGTTTCCTCCCCGAGATACCAACCCCGGCGCAAGGCCTCCTGTGCCACCGGGTCAATATTGCCGCTGTCGTTGGCCGCCCGTGCCTCAAGCCAAGCCACGTAGGCCCGCCGCCCACGCCCATCCTTGGCCAGTTCAAAGGAATTGAGCACCCGCTCCATCTCTAACCATGGCGGTGCCTTGCCGCCCGCATATGAAAGCAGGCTGCTCCACCGGTAGTTCGCCAACTTGCCTGCGCGGCCTCCCGCCAGTCCCGCCCTTGCCGGATTGAGATGAATGTAGTCCGCCACAATCCGAAAATAGTAAGTGTCCGCTTTGCTACCATTGAGCGGCACAGATTTGTAGCGCCCCTGAAACACATGCCCCTGCCGCTGCCTCGCCCGGTTCCACCCCTGACTGAACGTGCCTAACAACCACTTCATTCCGGCGACCAGATTGGGCAGCGGAGTCTCGATGAGCAGATGAAAGTGATTGCCCATGAGCACCCAAGCATGCACCCGCCAACCGCAACTGGCGCAAGTCTCTCCCAAGCGACTCAGAAAAACCAAGCGGTCGTCATTGGTCTCAAACACGGGTTTTCCGCCGTCACCACGAGCCATGACGTGGTAGAGCGCCCCCGGATACTGGAAACGTAGTGGTCTTGCCATACCCCAAGATAACTCGATTTGTCCAAGCGACAAGAGGTTTGTGTCACTGCGGGGACTGACCCCAGAGTTCTCCTAAAAGCGGAGTGAAAGACATGTCAGGCCACCGTCCATCTTGGCATATTCAGAGATCTCGATTTCGATGATGTCCGCCCCCCTGTCAATCAGCATTTTGCAGATCTCCGGAAAACCTGCAGGCATCAGGATTTTATCGTTGATGCGAATACAGTTGGCCGCCCCTTCTTTTCCTGCAGGTACGGGCAAAACCGTAAACCCTGAGAATTCCGGACGCGCGATACACTCACCTGTCGCCAGCAAGGTATGCTCTGCCACACAGGTGACGCCGGTTTTAAGGTGCAGGAATTCATTTATCGGCACCACCGATCCTGTCATCCCATATCGTCGCAGGATCTCGATCAATTGCACGGCCCCGTTACGGTTGGTGCGGGCCGATACACCGATAAAGAAATGGCTGTCAATTTGCATGACATCACCACCATCCAGCGTGCCGGGTTCGACGATCTCCTCAACCTGTGTATAGAACCGTGGCAGCACTGCACGTATGCCGGCAGTCTCACCAACTCGTGATGGCGCGGCGGGATAGGTCACGATGGCGCAGTGCGGGGTTAACACCGCCACATCTTCAACGAATGTCGAGTCAGGATACGCCTCATCCGGATCCAGAACCAGAACGTCTAACCCGCAGCTTTTCAGAGCTGCAACGTACCCCCCATGCTGGTTGAGCGCCTTGTGATAATCCGGCAATCCCATGTTGGCCTTGGTCAGGCCGGAAATCATACTACGACCTGGGGTTCGAACAATTGCATTTGTGAATGTAAACATAGGGTTGCTCAAAGCCTTGGAATTTCCGGGGTGATTTGCACTTTGCAAGTGCATGTGGAGGAAATTCACCTAGTGGAATCCCCGTCTTTGGTCAAGAGCAACGGCTTTCGCCCTCCGTGGAATTTGAGAGAATAAACCTACCCAAACCTTTCATGGTGAACCCATTGGTGAAATCTTTGGTTGCAAACCCCATGATTCCGCGCCAGGTTGCGGGCCTATGACCTCTCCAGACCTCACCCAACGCCCGCCGCGCAGTGCCCGTGTCCGCCTCGGCGGTTTTGTCATCTTGCCCCGCATCCTCGACAAGTGCCGCGCCACGCTCGGCGGGAAGAACGGTGACTACAACTACGCTTGTCCGCTCGACCAGCGATTCTTCGCCTTCACCGGCATTGATCCGGAAACGCTCAAGACCGAGGTCGCGAAAGGCCTCGGCGACGCTGCCGTGCTAGCATGGATCCAAGCCAACGCACCCCACCAACCTGCCGATCACGAGATCGAATCCTGGAGTCGCTTCCGCGAAAACTCCGCGCCGGGCGACAACGGTAGCCGCAGCTACATCAGCGGTGCGATTGAAAAGGCCGGTGGTGCGGAGCGCGAGGACTTGGCCACTTGGTTCGAGTGGCTCGATTACGATGACTACGTGAGTTTCGGCGGAGTGTAATAGTAGCGGCTCAGCCGTATTGGTTGGCGAGCAAGGCGGCGACGGCGGGATCGAGTGGTTCGCGGCGGCGGACTTGGTCGAACGCGGCTAACAGATCGGGGGCGCGCACGCGGTCTTTTTCCTGGCCCCATGCCGTATGATTTGGCCGGTTAGCGTTTCAGTCGATACGGGACCGGTATGTCCGCGAGGCGGCTGGCTGGCGGGATATCATCCGGCTCCAGCACCCCGCGCACCTTTGCGCTCAGCACAGTGTAGAGTGCGGGGCGTGCGTTCGCACTCCTCATAAGGCCGTTGAAAGAGCCGGAGGTCAAAGCAATATTCCGCTTCCTCTCTGGTTGCAATTCCATGATTTTCCGCCACTTTGTCTGAGCCACTTCGTATGAGAATACATGATGCCGGGTTGTGTCCACGCGCAGCTCCCGGCATGAGGTCACCCCAATGAAATCCGCAATGACACCCTTCAAGCTCTCCCCACCAGCGATGACGCGCCCATGTTCATCGCCCGCGGCCCCGCGGATCCATGGGTGCCTTGCCCGTGGCAGACATCATGCCCCCCGCCGATTTTCCCCGCCACCAGCCGGCAGTCCGGCTCTTCCTTGCCGGTCTGATTTCCGCAGTTGCGCGGGCATCCGCGGGAGCCAAGTGATGGTTCTGGCAGGGGTCGCGACTTTCATGCTGGCTGCCGTGACCTTCGCGGCGGAACCCTTCAACGAGCCAGCAGCGGTGCCGCCGGCAATGCCGGCAGCTTCTCTGACAAAACAACCGGCATCCGGCGCCGGCAAGACAAACGTTGTCCCTAACCCAAAGCCACCGGCAGCGGACAACGCGCCCCGGCAAGCGGGCGACCTGGCACCCGCGGATCAGGCCACGGTGGCCGCGGCGATTGACCGTTTGAAGCGCGAGTTGCTGGCCGAGTGCATGCTCTCGCCAGCCGAGAAGAAGGGCCTTGAGAAGAAGCCCGCCATGACGGACAAGCGCCGCATGCCGCGCAAGGATGAAGTGGTCGTGGAACCGGACAAGGACAAGCGGCTGGCGGCGGCTCTTGAACTTGCGGAGAAAAATCTGGCCGACAAGAAGGGCAAGCTTCCCAGTAACCTCGCGAAGCAATTCCGCCATGGCCTGGGTGAGGAAACATTGATAGGCTTGGCACTGGTCAAGGCCGGCGTCTCGCCGAATCATCCCCTCATGGTGCAAATCTGGGACGACCTGCAGAGGGATCGATGCAATCAAACCTACTGCGCCGGGGTCGGGCTGATGCTGGTGGAAGCCATGCTCCACCCACCTTCCGGCGATGCGTGGTTGCTCGCCATCAACGACAAACAGAAAATCACCCAGTGGGTGAATCGGGTCGCCAACGAATTGGCGGCGGCCGGCCACAGCGGCGGCTGGAGCTACGGTGGCAAAGCCTACCGTGACCACGATCATTCCAACACACAATATGCGGCATTGGGTCTGAAGGCGGCAAAACTCTCCGGATGGGATTCGAAAGGATCCTCGCCGGCCACGGTTTGGACCCCCCTCATGGAGCACTTTATGAAGGCACAAGAGAAAAATGGCCCGGAAGTCAAACTCAGTGTGCAAACTGAAAAGACCGGCACCGGCGGCGTGGACTATTCCACCGACGCTTGGAAAAAAACCGCCGGTCAGGACTATGGCTATGAGGCGAGCGCCCAGGCCAGGGGATGGGACTATAAGACCGATGAACGCTCGTCGTCGGGGCCGCCCAGCGCCTCCTTGAACATGACCATCGCGGGCTTGACGGCCATCATTCTAGCCCGCTCGGAGCTTCTCTCACCGGCAGGTGACAAGGCGAAGGATCCCAAGCACAAGGCGCATGACCCGAATGTGGACCGGGCGCTGTGCGATGGCATGGCTTGGGTGCAAGCGCATTGGCCGCAGAAAATCACCGATGGCTACGGCTTGTATGGCATCGAACGCCTGGGCGTATTGGGAAACCTGGCCATGATCGGCGGCCATCACTGGTACCGCGAACTCGCACCCATGCTGGCGGACAAGGTCATGACCGTCGACACCGTGGGCTCAGGCATGACATCCGCCGCCTGTGAGAAAGCCTTCTATCTGCTATTCCTGGTGCGCGGCACTTCCAGTTCTTACGCCGGATCCACCGCCCGGGAAGCCGCCCCATAAGCATCCATAGCCTACCCGCGTGGTATCTCATCGGCTATCAACAGCCAGCCCTTATTGGGTTCGACCGGGATCGCGGACCCGGGCGTGAACATTCTCTCGCTCTGCAAGCCTTTGCATTCAGGTGCCCGCAACATCGTCTTGTCCTCAGCAAGGCCAAGCACGGCCCAATTTATTGCCAATCTCACCTCGGTTATGGCGGGTGCCCAGCTGGCCAGCGCTATCAAGGTTTTGCCCTGCTTCCGATAGACCGACGCCTTCACTTGCGGGCTGCCGGTTTGCACCGGGCAGGCTGGATCCCACCAACCGGTGTAGTCCGCATCGGCGATGCCGAACTGGTCTTCGAGTTGCCAGATGGGGCGCGGGTCTCCGCTCCATGGCCAGCGCGTGCGCATGCCAAAGACCATGCCGTGCCAGGGGTTGGGATGATCCAACATTTCGCTCATCAGTCCATAGGGAATGCCGGACATCTCCACCAACATGTATTCGGGAGACGCGTTGGCGTTGAAGCCCTCGCCGTGCCACAGGCCGTCGTAATACGGATAGAGTTCCATGAACGCGATCGAGCTGTTGCTCCACTTGGCGAGACCGTTGAAATGGTTCCACGAATGCATGTTCACCCGCCGTCCGGTGTTGCCGTCGGCATCGAGGATGCGCCGCGCCCGTTGCATTGACTTGCGGTCCAGCGCGGTGTCGTCGATGTAGAGGCCGTCGATGCCCGCCTTCCTGACAAGATAGTCGAGTCCTTCCAGATAGAAGTTGTTCCAGCGCGAGTCGGGGGTGGTGATCACTGCGAGATCGAGCTTCTGCTGGTATTGCGGAAACTTCAGGTCCTCGCGCCAAGCCGGCACGATGTCCATGCCGGCGTGTTGCTTCAACCACGGGTGAGGGCCGCCGGGGTTGGTCACCGGCCACGCCACGCCCTCCTTGCGCGGCAGGATGATTTCGCCTGCCATGCTCTTGAGCGCGAAAAACTCCGGCAAGTTTTGCGTCAACTCGCGGGTGGTATAGTATAAGTTCACCCGCAGTCCGTCGCCATGCGCCGTTTTCACAAAGTGCTGGAGGTGTGGAAACGAATCGCTGTTATAGGGATAGTTGATATAGGGATTGCTGAGTTGGTTGTGGTGGATCTCGACAATGTTCACGCCTGCCTTCTTCAGGGCCGCAGTGTCTTCCAGCGTGGCACCTTGCTTCGGATGATAGTAGCGGTCAGTGAAGTGTTGCTTGACGTCGATGGGCTTGAAGGGGGTGAAATACCAGTCGATGTCGAAATCAAAGACACTTGAGTCAGCGTAGTATCTTCTCACACGTTTTGGGCCTGAATGAGTGGTGAGCGTTGCGCTATGATTTGAGTTTTCAATGAGAATGCCACCGCTGCCCCATGACTCGGGTAATACCAGGGGGCGGAAGTCATAGTAGGCGTTGATCAGGGGACGCCGATAGTTGCTGCTGTCCTTAAATCGCATCATCACTCCAATATTCACATCACCCATCCAGATTGCGTCCTGATGTTTTGCCACATCCCATTTCCAATCATGTCTGTCTGGGCACAGGCCACCTTGTAGCCCGAGGCCCATCGCATATTTCGCTACGTCCTTGTTCCATCGTGTGATGAAGCGCACGTCGTCCACCTTGACGAGATTTCCGCCATCATCCTGGAGAAGCATCCTAAGTTGAAGACAGCCATCATATTCCAGACGCCCATGGACGGATAGAAACAAGTCAGCCCCCCTGCTGGATGCCACCCATTCGACGGCCTCAGGAGATTGTTTTTTGAACTTGATACCCTCCATTATTAAATCGACCGCTTTACCTGCGACAAGGCACTGGAGTTGAGGTGGTTCGGAAAAAGCATCTCGTCCACCGGCCAGAATCGTTGTATTGCTGCCGGAGACATAGCTGGTGAATTGCGCGGGTATCCCGTTATCGCCCAGCGTGATGCGGCGACCCAGGATATCCAATGTGCGGGCCTTTGGGTCCACTTTGATTGGAGTGAAGGGACGTGTCACCTCGGTGGCGCTCGTGCCGATGGTTGAATCGAGCCATTTCAGACGAGCAAGCCGCCACGCATCTTCGGTTCCACCTTCTCCGATTGGAGCGCCTTCGACTCTGATGGAAAAAGAGACACGCGCAGCAAAGGCATCCACCCAACCCCAAAAGGAGGCGACGGTTGTATCGAGATCCGGCGAGCTGTGGGCTGTAACGAAGTGACTTCCGCTATACATCTTACCCATGCCGATCGGAAAGAGAGACTGGTACGACTCACGCGGCACATAGCGTCCTGCTAACTTTCCTCGAATCTTTAAATTCTCAGCAGAGGGCAGTCCTG
>JBAXPF010000057.1:0-16288 GCA_037132955.1 Verrucomicrobiota bacterium
GTTTCCCTACTAGATCCTTAGTCTAGCGCGTCTACCAATTCCGCCATCCGAGCATCCGGTTGGGTGGACCGACTTGTTAAGACGTCTTGGCCAGCTTGGCAAGGAAATCTTTGAAAAAAATCGGTGGGAAAATAGCTGCGCTTCCGGCTTGCTTCGCGGCCCGAGTGCGGGACGATGGTGTCAGCCACCGTCATGGAAACCATCAGCGCTGAAGCCATTGTCAAATCCTTTGGAAAAGTTCACGCCCTCGATGGGGTCAGTCTCCGAGTTGAAGCCGGCGAGTTGTTTTTCCTGCTAGGCCCATCCGGCTGCGGCAAGAGCACCTTGTTGCGCTGCATCGCCGGCCTCGAAACTCCGGACAGCGGCGTAATCCGCTTCGGCGAACGCGACGTCACCCGGAGGCCGCCGCATCAGCGCGAGGCCGCCATGGTCTTTCAAAGCTACGCCTTGTGGCCGCACCTGAGTGTGGCCCAAAACATCGCCTTTGGCCTCGAAGAACGCCGCGTGCCCAAACCGGAAATCAAGCGCCGCGTCGAGGAGGCCCTCGAACGGGTCCAACTCCCAGGGTTCGGCCCGCGCGCGATCGACCAAATGTCCGGCGGCCAACAACAACGGGTGTCGCTGGCCCGCGCCCTCGTGGTCAAACCCAAGTGTCTTCTGTTAGACGAACCACTGTCCAATCTCGATGCCCAACTCCGCCTTGAAATGCGCCGTGAAATCCGCGGCATCGTCAAGAGCAACGGCCTGACCGCCATCTACGTCACCCACGACCAAGAAGAAGCCCTCGCCATGGCAGACCGCATGGCGATCCTCAGCCAAGGCCGGATCGCCCAGATCGGCACGCCGGAGGCGATCTACCGCACGCCGCTCAGCACCTTGGTCGCCAGTTTCATTGGTGAAACCAACCTGGTCCCTGGAACCGTGTTAGAAATCCGTGGGCAAGCCGCCACGATTGACACGGCGGCGGGCCCGCTACGCGGACGCCGCGCCGATCCGGACTGGCACCCCGCGCCCGGCACGGCTGTCCGGCTTTCCATCCGCCCGGAAGCTTGGCGCCTGCACGCGGAAAGCGGCGACACCTCCATCACCGGCACCCTCCTCGAACGCAGCTATCTGGGTCGGCACGTTCAATATTGGATCGACACTGCCGCCGGCCGCCAGCAAGTCGTGGAAACGAATCCCCAACAGATGCACCAACCCGGTGAAGAGAACTTCCGCCTCCATGTCCGCCACGAGGACGTGGTGGTGTTAGAGGATACCCAACCGCCCATAACCATTCCCCTTCCCTGAAAATCCGTGCCACCATTATTCTCGGCTTGTTGGCACTCATCGTGACGCTGCCGATCACCCTGCGCCGCAACACCAGCGTCCGCACGGCGGAGAGCGCCGACGATTATCTGGTGATCCTCAGTCCGCACAATGAAACCCTGCGCCAGGAATTGGGCGAGGCGTTTGCCGGTTATTGGAAACAACAGAGCGGGCGCAGCGTCTACCTGGATTGGCGCACGCCCGGCGGCACGTCCGAGATCCGGATGGTGCTGGATGCCGGCTTCAAAGCTGCCCGCGAAACCGGCCGCGCAGGCATCGGCGTGGATGTGCTCTTTGGCGGCGGTGAACCGGATTTTTCCGGCCAGGCCAAACACGGCCGCCTCATGCCGCTGGAGGTTTTCAGCCATCATCCCGAATGGTTTGGCCCAACCGCCCCCATCATGGAATCTTTCTCCGGCGAGCGCTTCTATCCAACCGATCACGTCTGGGTCGGCACCTGCCTGTCGCAGTTCGGAATTTGTTACAACCCCGAAGTCATCAAGCGCCTGCACCTCCCCTCTCCCACCACCTGGGATGATCTGGGCGATCCGGGGTATGTCGGAGCCATCGCCCTGGCCGATCCCACCAAGAGCGGTTCGGTCGCCCGCTCGTTTGAATTGTTAGTTCAAGGTCAAATGCAGCGCGCCCTAACAAATACGACCCGCGATCACGACACCGCCCTGGCCGCCGGTTGGGACACCGGCCTGCGTCTCATCCAGCGGATGGCCGCCAATGCGCGCTACTTCACCGACAGTTCATCGAAGATTCCCCTTGATGTCGGCCAGGGCAACGCCGCGGCCGGCATGTGCATCGATTTCTATGGCCGCTCGTATGCCGCCGATCTCAGCACCCACGATGGCGCGCCACGTGTGGTGTGGATTGCCCCCATTGGCGGCACCACCCTCAGTGCGGACCCGATCGGCGTGCTCAAAGGCGCGCCTCACCCCGAACTGGCGCAGGCGCTTGTCGAGTTCTGCCTCAGCCCGCAGGGCCAGACGCTGTGGTTTGGCAAGCCCGGCACCCCCGGTGGTCCGCGCGCCCGGGCATTGCATCGCACGCCGATCCGCAAGGATGTCTACACCCCCGCCAATCTGGCAAACTCGACACTGCCGGACCTGAATCCATACACCAATAGTGGCAACTTCACCTATCAGCGCGAGCTCACCGGAGCCGCCTTCAACAGCCTGCGCCAGATTGTTAGAATCATCTGCATTGATTCCCATGAGGAAATGAAGTCCGCGTGGCGGGCGATCATCGCCGCCGGAATGCCGGCCGACGCGCTGGCGGTGTTCTCCGATGTTTCCAGCATCCCCTACGGCGCCTGCGGCAAGGGTGATGCTGAGCTGGACAGCAGCGATCCGTTGCGGGCCGAAAAGCGTGCCACCCAACTCGGCGCCTGGTTCCGCGCCAATTACCGCAAAGCCGAGGCGATGGCCCGCCAGCACTGTAGTGGCGGTCATTGACCGCCGCCAGGCCATGAAGTCGCAATCCTTGACAGTCTAACGCTTTACAAGATGCCTGCCACAATTCATATCCCTGATACGCCAACGGCGGCCAATGACCGCCGCTACAAGGCGCGCCACGCTCCATTAGCCCCATGAAACGCGGCACCGCCATTTTACTGACATCCATCACAACCCTGCTGCTGGGGGTGTTTTTCATCTTTCCGGCATGGATGGTGCTGAAGCAGGCGTTTGAAGGGACCCGTGCCGACGGGGCGGTGTATTTCACGTGGGACTTCATTGCCATGGTTTTCCGCAATCCGATCTATCGGGAAGGCCTGTGGAATGCCCTGGTGCTGGGCTTCACCAGCACCCTCGCCACCCTGCTCATCGCCATGCCGCTGGCACTGGTCGGGCAACGCTATGATTTCTTCGGCAAGAATGTGCTAGGCGTACTGATCCTTGCGCCGATGATTCTGCCGCCATTTGTCGGCGCGGTCGGCATCAAGCAAATCCTCGGCATGAATGGCGCGCTCAACGCCCTGCTCATCCGCAGCGGCCTGATGGACGCGGAACTGCCCTGCGACTGGCTGGCCAACGGGCGCTTTGCCGGCATCATCGTGCTCAACGCGCTGCATCTCTATCCGATCCTCTACATGAACATCGCCGCGGCGCTGGCCAACCTCGATCCGGCAATGGAACAAGCCGCGGAAAACCTCGGCTGTCCGCCGTGGAAACGGTTTTTCAGAATCACCCTGCCACTGGCCATGCCCGGGGTGTTTGCCGGCGCCGCCATCGTTTTCATCTGGGCCTTCACCGAACTGGGCGTGCCCCTGGTGTTCGATTATGCCCGCGTGGCTCCGGTGCAGATTTTCGATGGCATCAAGGGACTGGACAAAAACCCGATTCCCTATGCCCTAACCGCCATTCTGCTGATCGTCGCGACTGCGGTTTTTGCCTTGTCCAAATGGCTCGTCGGCAGTTCCAGATTAGGCTCCACCCCACGGCCTAAGGGGCGTGCCACGACCCGCCGCATAAGCCCGTTGGGATCAGCCGCCTGCACGATGTTGTTTTCCGGCGTGTTTATCATCGCAGCCATCCCGCACCTCGGCGTGGTGTTGCTGTCGGTGGCGGGCCGCTGGTATGGCACGATCATCCCGGACCAACTCACGCTGCGCCATTATCTGGAAGCGCTTGGCAACGGACTGGTCGTGCCCTCCATCCAGAACAGCCTGCTCTATGCCGGTTGCGCCACTTTGTTAGCCCTGGCCATCGGGCTGGCGGTGGCCTGGGTGGTGGTGCGCTCCGATCTGAAATTCCGGGGAGCGCTCGATGCCGTGGTGATGCTGCCCCTGGCCGTTCCCGGGTTGGTGATGGCCTTTGGCTACCTCGCGCTGTCGCAGGAAGGCAAGGTGTTTCATTTCCTCATGGGTGCGGGTGGCAGTCCCTTCATGTTGCTCGTCATTGCCTACGCCATCCGCAGACTCCCCTACATCGTGCGCGCCGCCGTGGCCGGCCTCCAACAAAGCAACCCGGCCCTTGAGGAAGCCGCCAGGTCGCTCGGAGCCACCCCAGCCCGGGTGTTGCGCCGGATTGCCATTCCGCTCATCGGCGCCAACGTCGCGGCCGGCGCCATCCTCGCCTTTGCCTTCGCCATGTTGGAGGTGAGCGACAGCCTCATCCTCGCCCAACAAGCCCAACACTATCCGATCACCAAGGCCATCTACGCGCTTTTGAGCACCCTCGGTAACGGCACCGAACTGGCCGCCGCCCTCGGCGTCTGGGCCATGGCTTTTCTAACAGTTTCAATCATGGGTGCCACCGTTCTCGGCGGCAAGCGCGGCGGACTGTTCAAGCTGTGAGAAATCGGACTTTCCTAACATCAAACCAAGAGTAGAATATCCGGCGTGTCCCCAGACGTGCAGATTTTCACCCCAACGTCTGCCGCGGCGGTGACCCGGCCAGTGGACCGAATGTCCGCTGTGGCAGACAAGATCGGGTTGTTCCGGTCCTTGTTCCGCGGCCGCGAAGAGGTGTATGCGCGGCGCTTCACCAGTGGCAAAACCGGCAAGTCAGGCTACCAACCGGTAGGTTCCCTTTATTCCGTAGGGTTTCCAAGCGCCTATACACAGAAAGTGGCAACACAATATCCGATTTTACTGCCAAAACCCGTGTTAGATGGGATTTTCTCTAACATCTGGGCGGGTGGGTGATCTTGCCGCCCTCGCTCCATGTCCATGCTCGTGATCCATGTCGCCCGTCGGCATCCTCGTGGTGATCTTCCTGCCCTCTGCCCTCTGCCATCGCTCCCGGTCCATGACGCCGGACATCGAGGTGGACATCGTGGTGTCCATGCCCTGCCCTGCCCCATGGCATCCTCTTGTCCATGTCGCCCATCGGTGCCATCGTGATCCGGCTGGGCCGGTGATCGTCATACCGGTGCCGGTGCCGGTGTGGGTGCTGGGTGGCGCTGCCGCTAAGGTCGCTGCTTCTTGGTGGCCGGAATTGGCTTGTAAGTCATTCGAGAAAATCTTAGTCCCCTCTAATGGCAAAGGCGAAAATCTCAATCAAAGATGTTCCACCAAGAGAACGTGGTGAGGAGTCGGCGACAGAAAAGCAACTGGATTACCTCCGACGCTTGACAAAGTTGAACGAATCCGACCTTGCCAGACTAGGCAAGTGGCAGGCGTCTAACCTTATTGACATTGCAAAGATGATGAGAGATCAAGCTGGGTTCAGCAGGACAAAAATCACAAAAAAGACCGGATGCCTGTTTCTCATAGTGGTCGCGATTATTATGTTTTTTGCAATCGTGGCCGGCATGAAGGGAACCAAGTCTCCACCCAATAGCGATGACAAGCCAAATCCCAAGTTGCATGACACTACAAATGCCTCTCCCGGTGTGGAGAATAAAACCCCACCCATCGCGAAACCGGGCAATCCTCCGGGCAATGATTTATTGACTCCGCTCCCGACCGATCAAACGCCATCCAAAAAATCCGAATTCTTGACGAATCTTGAGGGTGTTAGTTTGCCGTTAAGCGTAATATCCACCGATGAGTTCACCTTGCTAAACGAGGCGGGGAAAGAGACGGATATACCAATTGGAACAATCATCAAAATTTCGGAGCGTGGGGCGAAAGGCTCATTGACTACGGAAATCAAAGGCAAGCTGTTTGTTGGGAATGAGTTGCGCCTGTTGGGGAAGGTCAAACCACAGTAGAGCTTGATGCAAAGAAAACCCACCCCCAGCATTGCCAAGGGTGGGCCGATTGCCGATTTTCCTGCCCAAAGTCAGAATAATCCACGCGGGACGCTGTAATGCCGGATGAGTTCGCGACGGCCTGCGGGTGGTGATGCTGGCGCGGCCGGTGCTGCCGACGGTGCCATCGTTCGGGCTGGCTTCGTGATCGGCTTGGCTGTCACCACAGGCGGCGGCACGCCGAAAGCCTTTCTGTAGCCGTTAGGACTGAGCTTAGCAGCCAGGATCTTCTTGCCCTTGGCGATGTAGGCGAGCTGCCGCTCCTCTGCTGTCGGCTTGGCTTTCCCGAGCTTGGCGCGGACGATTCCCATGCCGATCTCGAATTGCTTCTTGGCGGCTGGGCTGGTGAATCTGATATTTGATGTGGCAGTCATGACTTTTGATTTTCACGGGTTTTGCGGTTCGTCAAGGTGGAAGTGTTGGACTTCGTTCTTGGCTCGCGCCGGGGTGGTGTCTGGAAGCAGTCGCGCAGATATGCGAGACCTGAGATAACGGCTGGGCTTGGCTTGCTTCGTGTATTGGTCATTTGTTTTGTTTGGTTGGTTGTTCGGATCTCATGAGAGTGATGAGGCTGGCGGCGGCAGCGGTCCATGTTGAGCCTCGCCAAGCGCCTGCAGCTGGGCGTATCGGCCCTTAATGGCGGCGATAAAGTCGCGGTATTGCTCACGGTCCATGAGCGTTTTCGCTTCCTCCATGACGATGGCGGCGCAGTGGCTCCAAAGTTCCTCGGCCTCAGTCTTGAGCATCGTTAGGCCCTTATCGGCCTGGAGCTTGATTCCCAAAGCCTCGGTTTCCAATTCGAGCTTTCGGCATTTGAGGCGGTCCCACTCACCACGGTCGGCGGCGGCGGCTTCACGCTGGGCAGTGACTTCCGCCACGAATCTGGCGTTGCGCTTCACCCAGGCGAGCAATGGCCGACGGTGGACACGCTGGAAGACAAACGCGGGGCACCCTCGGGATTTGGCGAGGACTTGCACGAATTTGGGAACGCCGAAAAGATGCTCGGCGCTGGACATGTTCACCGCGAATTCCGGCGGCTGGGATTTTGTTTTTTTGTTCATGGGATGGTTTCTAACGGGTCTGCTATATGCGGGATGAATTTCAAATCGTGTCCCGCAGGCTTTTTAAGCACCTCGCCCCAGACTAGCTCTAGGCAAAGGTCTAACAGATCTTCTTGACCCCCCGGTGGGGGTGGGGGTGGCACAATGGCAGGGGATGAGCCTTGCGACGCGGCACGCGCGATCCTGAGCGCATGGTTGGCGCGTCTGGTGTTGGTGCATCCTGTTGATGTTGGTAATAGGAAGTGATGAATCATGGCATTATCGGAAACGGTTTCCATTATTCAGGATTCTCCACAACATCCAAGAGGTTGCGGATTCCGCCTAGCCTGGCCTGCTGAGTGGTGGCCGGAAAGTTCCTGATGTATTCGTCGTAAGCTCTGCCAAGATGTGCAGAGAGAGAGAACGCATTGCCCTTGCGTTCACCGAGGCGAAGCTTGCGGAAGTGTGCCTTGATTTCCTTCCACGGGATGTGCTTGTCGCGTGCATCGAGGATGATCTCAAACACGGTCGAGATGTCGCCGCCTCCGTTCAAGTAGCGCCCGATCTCGGTGGCCGTGGTGAAAAATCCTGGTTGATAATCCTTGGCACCGGACATGATCTCGCCGGTAGTGCATCCAATTACGCGCCTCTGGTCGGCCTCTTGTAATTTTTTGATCGCACCGATGAGAGGAAGACCAAGCGCGAAGTTGATCTTCGACCTTTCGGATTTTGCATCTGGACCAAGCCCGGCGGCAACCAGTCGGTTAGCGAGAGTGCGTGCGCTTCCCATCGGCCTGCCCCGCTTCGCTTTGGGTGTATTTTCGGAAACGGTTTCCGTATTGTTTGGGATTGAGTTCATGGGAGTGAGTTCATGGGTGATGACGCGGACGCGGACGATGACGCCGACGATGACGCGGGAGTGGTGGCGGACTTGGCCGGCATTGGTCGAGGTCTGGCAACATGAGTTCCAAGCGCGACTCTGGAAACCGCAGTTGCCAGTTCCTTGGTCAGTTCGATGACGTGCAGGATCATGCGGTCCTGTGCCTCGGCAGGCGCGGTGCAGTCCGCCCGGCTGATGACGGCAAGGTGATGTTCGCCGACGCCGCGGAGCGCATCGGAGGCGGCAGCGGAAAGCCGGATCTTCATCACACCTTTGATGTCGAGGGGATGAGCTGGAAGGATGGGGGAGTCGTTCATGGCGTTTTGGGAAACGGTTTCCGTAATGTTTGATTGTTGAATTGAGATAGCCATTGAATGTTGATGAATGGATTGTTCAGAGTAATGATGTTGAATGAATTGAAAAAATATCATGCTGTGCGCTAAGCACTAAGCTCATCTGGGATTTTTAAGATTGGATTTCTAAGAGTGGATTTATACTTATGTTGGCCCCTACCTTGGCCCCTACCTTGGCCCTACTGTTGGTCCTTACTTGGCCCTACCTTGGCCCTTTCTAGTAACTGCAAGCATTTTTCCGCGTCCTTGGCCCTGTTTGCCTTGATATTGGCCCTGTCGCGGAAGTTGATTGCCTCACATACGGCATTACCCAGCGCATCGTGATCCTTGTGGCGGAATGAATAGGCCATGAGTCCGCCGCGTGGCCCTGATGACATTCTGAATCTGGCAAAGAATCCCAAATCCTCCAACGTGTCGGCGGTGTCTCGTATCTGCTTGCGCGTCAGTGGCGGTGCCAAGTGGTCAGGGATGACGGTGGCCGCCTTGAATGCATCCTTGGTGGTAAATCCACAAGCCCGGGCCTGTATCGTCTCCCAGCCAACAAAGCAGAATCCCTGGCGGTTAACCTTGACGCTCAGGATGGCACACAGAATCCGAAATTCCCGCCATGAGATGCCACGGTCAGGGTAATCCTTCGATGGGTCAGCTTCCCACCTCGCCTGTCCCATGGCCGCCCACATTGATGATGATGACATGCGAACCAGTGGTCCGCCTTTGGCAACCTTCGCGGCGCTTTGCTCTATCTTGTTGCAGTGTTCTTTGGAATTGCTACCAAGTGTCACGTTGCAGAGGGCGGATCCAACAAGTATTTTAGCCGCGACAGTGCATGGTCCGGGGCGCACCGATTCGGCGATGTTCCTTTTCTCACACACTTCATCCAACCTGTCCTTGAATTCCTCATGGGTGTTGTTGTTTTGATAGCCAATTCCAGCACTGAGGATTCCACAATTCATGCACAAATCCAAGATTGATACTGGTGTTGATGTTATCTCGATGCCATGCAGTGCGGCGAGTGGAAATGTGAAGTAGTGGTCTTGATTGCTCATCTGGCGTTCGTCTCCCGGTTATGGTTCGCGCTGCCGACCTTGATGCTGTCGAGCAACTTCAATATCTTTCTGGTCTTGTGATCGGCCTGCCGCTCGGCTGGGTTGTGAGCGAAGCTATCGACCAGCTTTCGGATTTTCTTCGGGCGCTTCATGAGACGTAGTATGTGAGATTTTTGATTCCGTCATGCACCACGATTCTAAGATCCGCGGTTGGTCCGTGTGGCAGTCCGCCATGAACGATCGGACAAGTCTTCCGCTTGGTCCCTCTGGACGCGGTGTCGGGCATCCTCGGAACCGCAATGGGGCGCTGGGCGAATAGATCCATTTGGGTGATGTTCATGGCAGAAGGGTGGCGAAAATCATGACGAGGGTGATGACGCCGAACACGAGGGTTGCGAAATCGAGAATGAAATATAACTTGGTCATGGTGATGCTTGGTTAGGTTGGAAGATTCCCGGTGCTAACTACGGGCCGGGCCTCCGCTTCCATGGCTGTTAGCTAGTCCTTGGCCTCGGCCGAAATTACACGGGAAATTCAGCGCATTCACGGCAAGGCTGGCGTCGTTGTAAGTTTCCCACGATGGGGCGAGCTTGAAGCGGGCCAGCGTGTTAGAAGCGGTCGCCAGTTCATAAGTCTTGCGGTCGGACTCCGCTTGAATTTTCTCGCTTTCGATTCCGGCCAAACGCAGATCCTCTTGCGAATTTTCGGTGCCGAAAAACTTTCTGGCGACGGTGGTGAATCGGTCGGCCATCTTCGTGAAATATCCGGTCGAGGGTTTCGAGCGGTTGGCGCGTTCGCCATCTAACAATCCGGCGATTTCCTCGCAATTTTCACGGCAAAACCCATCGAGGATTTGTGTCTCGCGGTTGGCAAGCGCGATCTGGTCGAACGCATCGAGGCGAGCGGTCAATGCGGCGTGCCTGGCCTGCGATGTTGCGAGCGCGTCAATGGTGGCAGGGTCTAACGATTGTTCGAGACGTGCGATGACCGCGGCCTCGGTGGCGATTCCGGCGAGGATGGCGGCGCGATAGCTGCCGGGCTTGGCGCGCTCGGTGGCGATGGCGGCGGTGAGGTCTAGCAGGCTTGTGAATTTTGTTGGTTTCATTCTGGTTTCGTTTTGTTAGTTGTTGGAGTTGTGGAGATGCGAATATCACTTGCCACCATGGCACCTTTGATAGATGGATGTGGGGTGAGTTTGACGGTTAAGACCGCGTTGGCTGATTTTGGTTTGATGGATGACATGGTCGTTGTTTTGTTGGAATTGGTAATCGTATTCATGTTGAGATTAGGCACGGGTCGCCCCGCCGGAGTTCATGGCAAGCTGGGTCATGGGTGCGCCGACACCGGCCTCGATGAATGCGTCGAGGCTTTCGCGGTCGATAAGCCGGCGGCCTCGGGTCGCGCCCGGAGCGCAAGCGTTAGAGCTGCGGATGTGTCCGGCTCTGATGTGGTTTTGAAGCGTCCTTGCTCCAATGCCTGAATAGATTTCCGCCAGCTCATAAGTTAGCCAGCGCCGGGTGATGGTGGATTGCGATGTCGTTTGCACGGGCAAGCATTCGCTTGTCTGCCCGTGCTTTGAAAAGGCTCCGCCCCCGCTTTTGGGTCAATATCAGGGGTTTGTTTTGATCATCAAACCAGCCCCCTCTTCAATGGCTTTTTCAATGGCTTTTGCGGTGCAATCATAACCATTGCGTCGTAATATCTCTGCCCTCGCCTCGCGTGACAGACCTTGACGATTCCATGAGTCCCAAAGCAGGCAGGCGGCCACGTTTCGCTCTATCACTTTTGCCAAACGGGAATCAGCGATCTTGTCATTGATGACGATTTGAGGAGCGAGCGTCACGCCGTCGAGGGAGTATGATTTTACAAAGCGCCATGCCTCGCTCAGTGCTGCCGCTGCCGCCTTTGCGGAAATGCCATAGGCTTTGAGAGGTAATTTTTGCCACTTCGCGCTTGTGTCCTTCACACAAATATCTAGCAGGATTTGCACCGGCGATGAAAGAGCTATCGCCACCGGACTGCCAATAATGCTGTGCCCGTCCCCCGATGCGCCTTTCAGTTTTGGACCAAAGAATGTACGTCGCGCACAAAGAAGAATCGGCGGCGCATCTGAATTTTGTGGATTCCAGATTTCCGGCAGGAAGTTGGATATAGAGTGTTTCTTCATGGTGCTGGTCGAGTTAGGATTTGGCGCTACGGGTTTTCTTTTTGGCTGGCGTCGGCTGGTCTATCAAATCGGGCAAGGATGCAATGGCGCGGTTGAGTGCTTCGTCGTGGTGGGTGTATTTGGCATGGACCGCACTTGACTTGTGGCCGGTCAGACGCTGCCGCACATCGGCTGGAATATCGGCATTGGCCAGCCATGAGGCGAAGGAATGGCGCAAGCTGTGGAATGACCGGCGGGCGATGACCGGAGGATCACCGGCGGCAAGGATGATGATATTTGCCACGCCGGCGGCCTTCATTATCCTACTGAAGACCGTGGGAATCGAGTGCATGTTCATTGCCTTGACTGTCGGGAATAGGACTCCGGTGCGGCCTTCCAGCCACTCCACACATTCCGGGCGGAGTGGGATCTCCACCACATCGCCGGATTTCTTTTTCCCCTTTGATGGCTGGTGTTGTAGCCGTCCACCGACGATGTTGTCGGAGGTGAGCCTCTTTAGGTCGCCGCAGCGCAGGCCGGTATGCGCCGCCATGAGGATCAAGCCGCGCCAGTCCGATCCTTCCACATCGGCATGGGCCAGGAGTTGCTTTACCTCCGGGGGCGTGAATTCCTTGCGCGGGGTGCTATCGCCGACACCGCGTCCGGTCAGTGATGCCGCCGGATTCTTTGGGATGATGTCCTTTTGAACGGCGCTTTCGAGGATGCGGCGGATGGTCGATATATAATAGTTAGTCGTTTTTCCGCGCCGCCCCTTGGAAATTTCCGCCTGTAAATTTTCCATGTCACCCACCGTGATCAGACGCATGGGACCGTCCGCCTTCGCACCAAGAATGCGATTGGTGAGCTTCACCGCGTCCGCGTAGCCGCGATATGTCCCTGCGGCCAAGTTATTTTCCTTTGCATCCAACCACGCGCCGGAGAACCGCCGGAAGTTGCTGCCGGTGTCCTCGGGAGAGGCGGCCTGATGCATCTCCCGGATGAGTTGCTCGGCACGTTGGAGGGTCAGCTTGCCTTGCTGCATTTCCAAGGAGGCGAGTTCCATCGTGCGCCGGATCATTTTCGGCACCTCTTGTTCGTCGCGGTTTTTGTTCTTTTCCGCCTTCCGCGCCTTCGATTCAAGGTCCGCCGCAATCCGCTTGGCTTCCCGACGGGATTCTGTCTTAGTGGATCGGCTGATGCGCTTGCCGGAGCCGTCAAAGTAGCGTGCGAACCAATACTTGCTCTGCTCTGTCCTGTAGGTGGTGGCCATTGTCGTTACGGGGTTGCTGTAGCCGTAACTGTAAACAGAAATAGGCGGAAAGCAAGAGAAATCGGCAATGGGTGCCTTATTTTGCCTTGTCCTGCAATGGGTGTTAGCGACTACCAACCGGTGTGTGGAAATGAATGGGTGCGGGGTGTTTGCGAGAAGCCGAGGATCCGTTGCAGCGAGTGTGCCTGCCAGCGGTTTTTGCCGGTCACCGATGAGGTGCTGCACTGGCATTTATCCGGCGTGGATGACCGGGGACGCGAGTTCGTTATGGGACTCTATCCAATGTTACTGGACGAACGCTGTTGGCTGCTGGCGGCGGATTTTGATGGGGAACATTGGCGGGAGGACGCCGCTGCCGTGTTAGAGACCAGCCGGAGGATGGACATTCCCGCTCTTCTGGAGAGGTCGCGCTCGGGCAATGGCGGCCATCTGTGGTGGTTTTTCGCTAAGCCGGTGTCGGCAGTGCTGGCACGCAAGTTTGGCGCCCACTTGCTAACAGAAACCATGGAGCGCAGGCCGGAAGTCGGATTGCGCTCGTATGACCGGTTGTTTCCCAACCAGGACACGCTGCCCAAAGGCGGGTTTGGCAATTTGATTGCCCTGCCGATGCAGAAAGCGCCGCGAGACGCTGGCAACAGCGTGTTTGTGGACGATGCGTGGGTGCCCTACGATGACCCGTGGGCGCTGCTCGCTGGAATCGTGCGGATAACACAGCAGCGTCTTGAGGACATCGTGACCGCAGCCGAGGGTCGTGGCCGAATCGTGGGCGTGCGGATGGCAACACTGGATGAAGATGACCCCGAACCGTGGATGACTCCTCCATCACGCAGGCGGGACGCCTTGCCAACGGGTGAGATCCCAAAACAAGTGGAGATGGTGTTAGGCGACCAACTTTACATCGCGAAACAAGGCATGGGCCCGTCGCTGCGCAATGCGCTGGTGCGGCTGGCGGCATTTCAGAATCCGGAGTTTTACAAGGCGCAGGCGATGCGCCTGCCGACCTACGACAAGCCGCGCATCATTGGGTGTGCCGAGGACCATCCGTTACATATAGCCCTGCCACGCGGGTGCTCTGAGGAAGCGATGGCGCTGTTAGCCACCCTGCGGGTGGAGGTTGCGGTGCGAGATGAGCGTTGCCATGGGCGGGAGTTGGCGGTGGAGTTTTGCGGAACCTTGCGCGAAGAACAGCTGACGGCTGGAGCCGCCATGCTGTCCCATGAAACAGGGGTGCTGGCGGCGACCACCGCCTTTGGCAAGACGGTGCTGGCGGCCTGGCTGATTGCCCAGCGCGGCGTCAACACCTTGATCTTGGTGCACCGCCAGCAGTTGTTAGAGCAATGGGTGGAGCGCTTGTCGCAGTTTCTCGGAATGGCTCCCAAGGCCATCGGCCGCTGGGGCGGCGGACGCAAGAAACTCACTGGCAATCTTGACGTCGCCTTGATTCAAAGCATGATCCGCAAGGATGTGGTGCAGGATTTGGTCGGCGACTACGGGCATCTGGTGGTCGATGAATGCCATCATCTATCGGCGCGTAGTTTTGAATTGGTGGCACGGCGGGCCAAGGCGCGCTATGTCACCGGGCTCTCCGCCACGGTGGCGCGCAAGGACGGCCATCATCCGATCATTTTCATGCAGTGCGGACCGGTGCGGCACAAGGTGGATGCACGGCGACAGGCGGCGGAACGTCCGTTCAGCCATGAAGTCTGGGTGAGGCCGACCGGGTTTCTGCCGGATGGTGAAACTGCCGACGACAAGCGGGTGGAGTTTCAGCGACTGTGCGACGCGGTGATGCACGCGGAGTTGCGCAACCGGATGATTTGCACGGAGGTGGTCGAGGCGGTGCGGGCAGGTCGCTCGCCTGTTATACTAACAGAACGCACCGAGCACTTGCACTTGCTTGCCGAACTTCTAGGCGGGCAGGCGCCACACATCATCACGCTGCAAGGCGGGATGGGACGCAAGGCCTTGCTGGCGGCACTGGCACGGGTGCGGGAGATCCCGGTTGGAGAGGGTCGGGTGCTGATCGCCACCGGGCGCTTTCTCGGCGAGGGGTTCGATGACGCGCGGCTGGACACCTTGTTTCTAACCATGCCGGTGTCCTGGCATGGCACGATCGCGCAATACGTAGGGCGTCTGCATCGCCTGCACGATGGCAAGAAAAGCGTGAGGGTGTATGATTTCGCGGACTTGGATGTGCCCATGCTGTCGCGGATGTTTGACAAACGCTGCGCGGGTTACGAGGCGGCGGGATACACGATCCTGCTGCCCGCGAGTGCCTTGCCGGGCTGGCCCGCGGATGTTCCGCTGGCGGTGGATTCCCAGTGGAAACAGGACTACGCCGCAAGCGTGCGGCGGCTGATCCGCGATGGCGTGGATCGTCCCTTGGCGCAGTTGTTTGTCCATGCCACCACCGCACCGGCCGCGGGGGCGGTGGGCGCGGAGCGGGCCCGGAGCGCAAGCGAGGCGTTTTTCTATCGCCGGTTAGAATCCCTGCCGGATCTATCAGGTGTATTCCGGCTCAACGCGGTGTTGCCGATTGCCTTTGATGACCGCAGTCAGATGGAGGTGGATTTCCTGGCGGCGGAGGCGCGCATGGTGATCGAGATCGATGGCGGCCAGCATTTGGGCGATGTTGAAGCATGGCGGCGGGACCGGCGCAAGGATGCGGCGTTGCAGGCTAACGGTTATTTCGTGCTGCGCTTTCTCGCCGCGGATCTGGGCCAGCATTTGGATACGGTGCTCGATACGGTTCAGCGCACCCTCACCTACCTGCGGCGCAAATGACTCCGCAGTACCTCTCGTGAGTGGCAAGCATTATCCTGCCGAGTCCGGTCCGTCGCTTCATCAACGTCCGGTCTCACCTGCCACGCCCATCGCCTGTCGGCCGGGACGATTCGGTTTGCCCATGTCAGCGATCGCTTTTGATGTGAAGGGAGTCGAGCATGCGCTTGGCATCAGCCGCCGTCCCCTCACCGTGGGATATCGCCTGCACCTGCCACAGTTTTTGTCCACTCTGCACAAAAATGGCGTCCACATGCACCACCGTTTTGCCTTTGCGACCGCTGTAGCTGGCCCGCCGGGCAGGCAAGCCATCGAGGGTTGTCTTTGTGGAGGAAAACTGCGGGTTGGATTCACCCAAGCTCTCTGCAACGGGTTTCATGGCACCGCTCATCGCGCCGTTCATCGCACCATCCAAGCTAACCAGAGTTTCTAGGGTGTAGGCCATACGCGAGACCGAGACTTGCGGGTTGGTCCCGTCGCCGGAGTCAAACACCTCGAAGCGCACCATCGCATCACGAATCCGTGGCGGGAGTTTGGCGGAAACATCCGCCATCGGCCGGAACTGATAGGGAGCATCCAAAGCAATGTCTCCCAGTTCGCGGGTTGCCCAGTCGCCCGCCGCGAAGCTGTGGACGGGCGGCACACCGTCCGCACGATGCCGCAATACCTTGACAACTTGGCGGCCGAACGCCTTGCCCAGAATTCCTCCAACAACGACGACCCCGATCAACGCCACAACCCCGAGACCGACAAGCATGAC
>JBAXPF010000058.1:0-16264 GCA_037132955.1 Verrucomicrobiota bacterium
GGAGAAGTTGCAAATGGAACCTATTTCAATCCGTGAAATCCGTGTAATCTGTGGTTAACCTAACTAACTACTGAGATCAAACTTCGGTTTTCAGGATGAACGATATCGCTAACCGCCTTGTTTTCAGGTGCTCGTAGGCGCGTTCGTGAGAATGCGGCTTGGGTGTTGGAGCGTCCAGGAGTAACCGGGCGTAGCCCCCGCGCTGTCACCAGCGCGCCTACGAAGAGCACGGCTGCCCAATGAAAGCTTCCGGTCATTGTCCAAGTATTCCCGAAGTGAATCATCCCCTCCCCTCCCGTTTGAAGGCCGGCTTTATCGTTGGAATGGTGATGGCCTGCTGGCTGTCGGTGGCCGCCGCGGTTGACGTGAGCCACTTGCGCTGTGAATACCGCGACAATCCGCTCGCCATCGATGTGGCCACGCCGCGCCTGAGCTGGGTCATTGGCGCGTCGAATTCTGAAATCTCAAATTCAAAATCCAAAATTCAAAATTCAAAATCAGAACTCCCCAGAGGCCAGAAGCAAACGGCCTATCAGGTGCTGGTGACCCGTTCGCCGGAGTTGCTCAAGAAAGGCAGCGGAGACCTGTGGGACAGCGGCAAGGTGATGTCGGACCAAAGCACCCAGGTAACCTATGCCGGCAAGCCGTTGGCGGCGCTCAGCCGCTGCCATTGGAAAGTCCGGGTCTGGGATCAGGACGGGAAGGCATCGGCATGGAGTGAGCCTGCCACCTGGACCATCGGCCTGCTAACGCCAGAGGATTGGAGCGCCAAATGGATCGGCGCGGCAGACAAGGAGGGGGCGGTCAAACTGCCGCCGTCGGCCACGATCCAACTGCGCAAGGAGTTTGCGTTAGAAAAGCCGGTCAAGCGGGCGGAGGTCCATGTTTGTGGTTTGGGGTTTTATGAACTCCGGCTCAACGGCCGCAAGGTTGGCGACCACGTGCTCGACCCCGGTTGGACCAACTATCGCAAAACCTGCCTCTACACGGCCTACGACGTCACCGCGCAGTTGACGCGCGGCGGCAACGCCCTCGGCGTCATGTTAGGCAATGGCATGTATAACGTGCCGGGTGGACGTTATGCCAAGTTCAAGGGAACGTTCGGTCCGCCCAAGGTTATTCTGCAACTGCATGTCGAGTATGCCGACGGCACCTCCATGGCCGTGGTCAGCGACGGGTCATGGACATGGGCACCGAGTCCCGTGGTGTTCTCGTGCATGTTCGGCGGCGAGGACTACGACGCGCGCATGGAACTGCCGGGCTGGGACAAGCCGGGTTTTAAAGGCGACGTGTTCCAAGCGGCAGCGGTGATGGATGGCCCCGGCGGACAACTCACGGCGCAGTCGGCACCACCGATCAAGGTGATGCACGAATACAAACCAGCGAAAATCACCCAACCCAAGCCCGGCGTGTGGGTCTATGACTTCGGACAAAACTGCGCCTCCATGCCAAAACTCACGGTGCAGGGGCAGGCCGGTGCCAGCGTCCGCCTGACACCGGGCGAATTGTTGGATGGCAAGGGTCTGGTCTCGCAGGCGAGTTGCGGCGGTCCGGCATATTATACCTACACGCTCAACGGCAAGGGCACCGAGACCTGGATGCCGCGTTTCTTTTATTATGGCTCGCGCTACCTGCAGGTCGACACCTCCGGCCATCCGCCGGACGCCGCGCCGCGGGTTCTCGAACTCACCTCCCAGTTCGTGCATTCATCCGCGGCAAGCGTCGGTTCATTCAGTTGTGCCAATCCGCTGGTCAACCGGGTTCACGAGCTGATCAATGCCGCCATCAAGAGCAACCTGCAGAGTGTGCTCACCGACTGCCCGCACCGCGAGAAACTCGGCTGGCTGGAATGCACCCACCTGTTGGCCGGTTGCCTCATGTACAACTATGACGTGCCGACGTTCTATCACAAAATCTCCAACGACATGAGCGAGGCGCAACTCACCAACGGCATGGTGCCGGACATCGCTCCAGAGTTCACCGTCTTCGATGGCGGCTTCCGCGACTCACCCGAATGGGGCAGCGGCTTTGTCATCGCGCCATGGCAGGTCTATCAGATGTATGGCGACCGCACGCTGCTGGCCCGCCATTACGACGGGATGAAACGCTACGTCGCGTATCTGACAAGCAAATCCAAGGATCACATCGTCACGCACGGGCTCGGCGATTGGTATGACACCAGCCCGGGCGGTCCCGGCGAATCCACCCTCACCTCGCGAGGGGTGACCGCCACCGCCATCTACTTTCAAAACCTGCTCATTCTTAAAGACTCCGCCACATTGCTGGGCAAGCCCGACGAGGCGCGCGGGTTCGAGGAACTGGCCGCTGCGGTCAAAGCGGCATTCAACCGGAAATTCTTCAACGGCGCGAAGAACCAATACGACCGCAACAGCCAGACCGCCAACGCCATGCCGCTGGTGGTCGGATTGGTGCCGGAAGAACGGCGCGCCGCCGTATTGGATGGGCTGGTGGCGCAGATCCGCGCCGGTGGCAACCGCGTCACCGCCGGCGACATCGGCTTCAACTACCTCATGCGCGCACTCTCTGATGGCGGCCAGGGCAATGTGCTCTATGACATGCTCGTCCGCGATGACGGACCGGGTTATGCCTATCAACTCAAGAAGGGCGCCACCTCTCTAACAGAAGCATGGGACAGCAACCCCGGCTCGTCGCAAAACCACTGCATGTTAGGCCACATCGAGGAATGGTTCTATCGCGGCCTGGGCGGCCTCGCATGCGATCCGGCGGGCCCCGGCTTCAAACAAATCCTCGTGAAACCGCAGATTGTCGGTGATCTGTCCGAAGCCAGCGTGACCTACGAGTCCCCCTATGGCGACATCGCCAGCAAGTGGCAGCGCGCGGGCGGCCAGCTGACGCTTACTGTCACGATTCCAGCCAACACCACCGCCACCGTGTACGTCCCGGCAAAGGAAGCCGCCGCAGTGACCGAGTCTGGCAAGCCCGCAGCGAAGTCGCCAGGAGTCACATTTTTGCGCGTGGAAGGCGCCGCGTCTGTCTACGCCGTCGGTTCCGGAACCTATCGCTTCCAATCGGCTTTCTGAATCAACGCCAAGGCGAGCCAAAAATCCAGCCAGCCACAGCCATCTACGCCATCCAACGCAGGGGGGGCTTTAAACACCAAACAGCTGTTTCTTATTCGTGAAACTTCGTTCAATTCGCGCTCATAATCCATCGAAGCCGTCAGACGTCCGGTGCTTGGGGCAGCCATTTTTCCAGCACGGTCACCAAGGCGAGGGGTGTCAGCGGCTTGGGTAGGTAGTCATTCATGCCGGCGGCGAGGCAGATTTGCTCATCGCCCGGCATGGCATTGGCGGTCATGGCAATGATCGGGATGTGGGGGTTGACGGCCGTGGAGTGCGGCGCACGGATCAAGCGGGTGGCTTCGAGTCCGTCCATCTCGGGCATCTGCATGTCCATCAGGACCAGAACGTAAGGGGTGTTGGCGAGGGCTTGGATAGCCTCCGTGCCGCTGATCACCAAGTCGACCTGCAACTCAAGTTTTTTCAAGAATCCGAGGGCGACTTTTTGGTTGATGAGGTTGTCTTCGGCCAACAGGACGCGCAGACCACGCCAGTGTTGCCTGGTGCCCCGGGGTGGCGGGGGCGGGGGCGGGGGCGGCGCGGCCGCGGGAATGGCGCGCAGACAGGCGGCGAAACAGGCGGCGAACCAGAACTCCGAACCTAGACCAACCCCGCTTGTGACGCCGATCTCACCGCCCATGAGATGGACAAGTTGTTTGGAGATGGCCAGGCCGAGGCCAGTGCCACCGAACTGGCGGGCGGTGGATGCGTCCACTTGACTGAACTTCTGAAATAACAAGGCCTGCTTGGCGGCCGGGATGCCGATGCCCGTGTCACGCACCGCGAAGCGCAGCACGCTGGAGGTAGCGGTGGCCGAGACCCGGCTCACCTCCACGGTGACGGCACCCTGCGGCGTGAACTTGATGGCATTGCCCACCAGATTAAGCAGAATCTGGCGCAGGCGGCCGGGGTCGCCGCTGAGATGAGACGGCACGTCCGGGGCGATGACACAAGTGAAATCGAGGCCCGTTTTATGAGCTTGTGGGGCGAGCAATTCGGTGCAACTATCGAGCAGGGTCACAAGGTTGAAGTCAAGAATCTCCAAGTCGAGTTTACCGGCTTCGATTTTGGAGATATCGAGAATGTCGTTGATAAGGCTCAAGAGGACCTCGCCGCTGGCTTGCAAGGCTTCGATATAGCATCGTTGTTCATCGTCGAGCCGGGTTTCCAGCAGCAAGCCAGTCATGCCGATGACGCCGTTCATCGGGGTGCGGATTTCATGGCTCATGTTGGCCAGAAACTGCGACTTTGCCTCATTCGCTTGCTCGGCAAGTTCCTTGGTCTTGCGCAACTCCTCCTCCGTCTGCTTGAGCGCGGTGATGTCCCAGTTGGTGCCAATCATGCGCAACGCCTGGCCGGTGGCATCGCGTTGCACGAGGGCCAGGGCCCGAATGAAACGGAGGCTGCCATCCGGCCAGACCACGCGGAACTCGGTGTCGAATTCCTTTACGCCGGTCAACGCAAGTTGGATTTCAGCTTCGCCGCGTTGGCGGTCGTCCGGGTGGAGTACTGCCTGCCAGGCTTCGTAGACCCCGCTGAACTGCTCCGGCGTGACGCCGTAGAGCCGGAACATTTGTTTATCCCAGACGAAGCGGTTGTTGATGACGTCGAAATCCCAGATACCCACCCCACCCGCCCGTGCGGCCAGTTTCAAGCGGTCGGTGGCCAGTGCCAGCGCCTCCTCCGCCTGCTTGCGCGCGGACAAATCCACAAAGCATTCCAGAAGTTTTTCCCGCCCATTCAAGTGGATGCGCTTCACCGTTTTGAGAACGGTCACGCGGCTGCCGTCGGCCCGCAATATTTCGCGCTCCGAATGATTCAGGTCCTTGCCTAGGTCGCACGCGCAACAAGCCCCTTCCACAGCCTTGCCCAGATTGAGCAAGGCGCAAGTACCGTCATCTGCCGGGCACAACAGCGCGTAGGAGTGTTTCCCAATCAGATGCTCTGTCGGAGCCCCAAACAGGGAAGCCGCAAAGTCATTGGCCTGCTCAATGACGCGGGTGGACAGATCCACGATGACCACGCCGGCTGGGAGATTGGCCAGCAGGATGCGTTGATAGGCTTCACTCTCTTGTATTTCGCGGGTACGTTTGGCCACCAGGTGTTCCAATTCCTCGCGGCGGCGCAGCGGCACACGGATAACGATGACGAGCGCGAGGGTGAGGATCATTCCGGTGAGGGCGGTCCACCAGGCGACGTGGACCGGGTGCAAACGGAGGAACGCCGGGCCGGCGTGGGCGGTCACGGCGAAGGCCTTGCCAAGGGCCAGGACGGGAAGAGTCACGGAGAGGGTCGTGGCCAGAGGTCGGGGGCCATCCCAATCGGTGACGAGGGTTTCGGGCGGCGCGTCTGGTCGCAGCAGCGAGAGTTCCAAGAGGGCCGGATCGTCGGGTGCCGCGTTGCGCAACAGGGTTCCCAGACGCAGCACCGCCAAGGCGAAGCCGCGCAAGCGCGGTGGGTCGGCGCCATCAAAAACCGGACGACAGATCAGCAGACCTTTTTGATTGCCGGTTTCCTGCACCAAGGTGACGGGGTCCGAGCCGGTGAGCAGACCGCTGTCTGCGGCGGCTTCCAGCGCCTTGCGGCGCAGCGGGTCCGAGCCGAGATCGAAGCCCATGACGGCTTGATTGCCAGCCATGGGTGCCATCTGCAGGACGGGGTAATACACGTAGCGACCGGTGGCCGGCACCCGCATGCCTTGTGCATCTTTCTGCCAGATGGCAAAATCGGTTGATCCTGCGGCGCGGACCAGCGCTTCAAAGTCAGCCCTCTCCGCCACGGGCACGACCGGGATCCACTCCCAAGCCCGGATCACCGGATTTCTCGTCAGATAGGCAGTGAACCGTTGAAAGTCCGCGGGTTTGATCTCCTCACTGTGTTCGCAGAAACGAGCCAGACTTTCCAGCTCGGTGCGGCGGAGACCGTGAAAAATTTCGGCAATGGCATCGGCGTGGTTGCGGGCGAGTTGTTCAAATGCCTGGGTGCGGTTATAACTTTCGCGTTCATGAGCGATGTGCGCGGCGAAGGCGGTCAACAGCGTACCGGTGGTGATAGCCAGCGCCGGTTCGAGGTGGCTCATCCAGCGCGGCGGCAGGCCGGCGGACCGGGCGCGGCGAGCTAACAGAACTGCACCCACCAGGACCAGCGCCGCGAGTACCAGTGTGAGCAAGGCGGATGGCAACGCGGCGCGGACCAGCATGCGGTTCCAGTCATGGGCATCAATGTCCGTTGCCAGCACGGCGCGGAGGGAGCCAGGGGCTTGGGGTTCCTCTGCGGCTGGGTTGCGGTTCCCGGTCTGGATCCTGGCTGGGTTTGCCCCCGGTTCCCGGAGCGGAACGAAGCCCGTGATCCAAGTGCCCCAACGGTCGGTTTTCGGCCCTTCAACCGCCTCGGCACGAGTTTCGAAAACGCGGCGGTATTCCGCAGGAGCTTCTTCGTAGATTTGACCGGGGGGTGAATAGTCCTTGGATTCGACCGGTTCGCTGTCGACGAAGAAAAACAGTTTGCCTGCGGCGTTGCGACCCATGAGATAGATGAAGCGGCAATGCAGGATGATCGCACGGGTGGCGACGAGTTGCTCCTTGAGCCGCAAGTATTCGGGGTTCTCCAAGTCAGCCGCTGTGCCGGTGAGCGCTTGGATGCTCTCGACATTGACCGCCTGTGCCAGCAAATGCGTTTGCTGGAGCAGATGGGTCCGCATTTCGCGATCGGCCCGCACCACCGTCCACCCTATTAGGGACACACCCGCTGTGAGGATGGCCAGCAGCAATGCCGCAGTGCTCTTGGGTGCGGGGAAAAACCGCTTCATTCCGGCGTGGGTGTTAGGAGAGGCATGGCTACGCGCAGGCGCAACCCTTTTCATCTGACATTCTCTCCCGTAGCTCATGCGTTGAATGCGGGCACGGACCGCTCCCACGCCTGAATGGCGACGAGGCTTTGCTCCCAAAGATCGTGGAGTTCGGCATGGAGCGGCGTGGCCAGTTCGGCATCGACGCGGGTCTGCTGTTCCAATTGGGCGAGACGGGTGGTCGTGGCGACGCAGCCGAAACACGCCAAAATCCCCTTGAGTGAATGCAGGCGGCGTTTGAGCACGTCGGCGTCACCCGCTTGGATGGAGTCGCGGATGTGGCTCAGATAATCGGGAACATCGCGAATCAGATCCCCAAGAATGTCGTGATAACCGACGCTGCCAATGTCAATGAAGGTGTCGAGTTGCCGGGTGTCGATGAGCATGGGTTGCGCAGAAGGCACGACCATGGCCGCGGCCGCGGCCTGCGGCGGCGGGATGGCGGCGGGCGGCCCGTGACCGGCGGTGGTGATTTTGACCAACATGTCACGCAGGCGGGCCAGGGTGATGGGTTTTGTGAGATACTCATCCATGCCTGCGGCACTCGTGGCCTCGCGATTTTCCTGAAAGGCATTTGCGGTTAGAGCGATGAGGATCGGGCGTTTGGCCATGTCCAGTTTGCGGATATTGCGGCTGGCTTCGAGCCCATCCATGACCGGCATTTGCAGATCGAGGATGATGATGTCATAGGCATTGGCGCGGGCGGCATCGACCGCTTGTTGGCCGTTGGCGACCACAGCCGCGTCGATGCCGAGGCGGTGGAGGAGCAGGCGAATCACCTTTTGGTTGTTAGGGTCATCTTCCGCGACAAGGACTTTGAGCGAGGCGAGGCGTGCGGTTTCGAATGCGTCAGGGTCGTGCATAAGGGGTGCGGGCAGCGCCAAGGTGACCCGGAAGGTTGAACCTTGGTCGGGAGTGCTGAGGACGTCGGTGATGACCACTGCATTGTCAGTGCGCTGGGCCACCAGCGCCAAGCGATCCGCATCGGCGCAACTGCGCAGCAAGTTGAGTTCGGTTTTCCTGGCTCGAGAGATGGCAGCCCACAAAATCCAACAAAATGCCAGGCAGCCAACCCCTGCCGCCAGCAGAAACAACTCGGTTAAGAATAGGAGAGAGTCCATGAGCAATGGCAGAGGGTGACTGAATTAGTGAAAACCGAGCGCGGGCAGCAGGATTTGGCGCACCCGGTCCCAATTGACCGGCTCGCCAGGCAAACTCCGCAGACTGACCAGCACCGGTTCGGCACCGCTCTGGCCGAGTGTCGCCCGGCGGCAACTGGTGGCCAGCCAATACTCCATGGGCGAAATGAATTGATGCCTGCCATCATCGAAAAACCAAAGAGCCTCAGTGGTTTGATCGTCCTTGGTGAGGGCCACCCAGGTGGCGTTGCCGGATGGCACTTTGACGGCTTGTTGGCTTTGGAGGTGCCAACCCGCACCGGAAAAGCAATAGTTGGGATCGTGCACGGCGTGGCGGTTGTGGGTGCCATCAATGACGGTGAGTACGAGGCGGCCGCCGCCGCGCATGGCGACGAGAAATTGGACCGCTTCGGCCTTGCCGAGAAAGGCGCGGTCGGCGGCGTTGATCTCAAGCACGCGGGCTTGAAAATCCGGGCTGGTGCTGGGGATGGCCGCCAGTCGACTGGCGGCGGTGGGAATGGGAACCATCGGCCAGCCGAGGGTGATGAGCGCGGCGAGAAGGAGGAAAAACCAAAGGACAGGTCGTTTCATGGGGCCGGGGGGCTGGAGTGGGGTGGGCAATGAGACACGCGGGACAATGCCAGCAGGAAAAATGCCATAAGGGAAGCCACCACCGGCCGCTCCCAACCACTGAGACCGCCGACTTGCCAGTGGCTCAGAAACCAGCCGCTGGCGGGCAACCAAGCAAGGGCGGCCACCACTGCGACTCCCAATGCTGTTAGTTTTGCCAAGGCTGCGGTGGGAGTGAAAACAGACAACGGGCAACATGCCCGCGCCACGGTGGCCCGGGCATTCTGCCCGGACCCTTCAATAACCGAATCCTGTGCTAACCTGTCCGTATTGGCCGCGCCGCAGGCGCCGCGCCGCCAACCGGGCAAGCCGGCCACCGCGCAGGCCAGCGCCAGGTGTTGCAGCACCCGCAAGCCACTCATCGCTCCGGCGGCGCACAGCAACAAGGCGAGAACCAACCAGACAGCGCTGGCAGGGGCTGGCGCATGACGGTTTTTGAAATACAGCCAGCCTGGCGTGACAAGCCAGATGGCAAAGGCAAGGGCCGCGCCGCGCGAGTATAGGTCGTGGTTCCAGGCCTCGATGAGGGAAGGCAGAGCCTGCCATGCGGCGAGGCCTGACACTGCCAGTGGCAAGCCCATGCCCAGGCTGTCGGGGGGTGACTCGGCGGTCCGGTTCATGTGGCTTTGACGATTTTTGAGATGGCTTGGCGAGGCGGTTCCAATAACCCACACAGACCTTTGACCGCAGCCAAAACCGCAGCGAGAACCACCAAACCGGTGAACCCGTGAATAACCCCGGCAGCCACTTGCGTGCCAAACGAAAGCGCGATCCCGGCGAGGAGGAGGATGCGCAGCAAATTGGCGAGCCAGGCAATGGCAGGCAGCAGGCCCAACAGCATGGCATAGCTGCGCCAGCAACGAATCTCGAAGGCACCGACCGCCACCCCGGTCAGCAACGTGAGTTGCAATAAATTCCACCCGGCACAGGAGGCTTCGATTTCAATCGGCACCCCCAGAACGTCGAGGTGGGTGCCATCCCGCTGGGCGGGCAGTTGCAGCAGGCCGAACAACTGCTCGGCGACGCTGGCCGAGGACAGACGGAAGACCCAGCCGAGGCTTTGCCACTCGATGACCAGCCATGGGAAGGAGAGCAACAGCAACCCGATCAGGCGGCCGCGCCCGGGCTCCCTAACAAACCAGTGGTGCCCCCACAGCAGCACGAGAAAACTCCAACTAAATGCCAGCAAGGTGAGACTGCCGAGGATCCAACCGCCAACGTAACCCGCCACACCGAGGGTCGCCAGCAGCGGATTATTGGCCGGAATCTCCCCCCTGTGGAGCTGCCACGGCCGGCCGAGGAAATACGCCAGCGGCAGCCCGAGTGCCAGCGGCAGGGTGTCCCCAGGTGCCCCCAGCCATGCCAAATCCCGCGCCCAGATCGCTGCCGCCGCCATCACCAGCAAGCTCCCGCCGCGCCACATCTGTTGGGTCCGCCTCATGGTTGTTTGAGTTTTTCCGCGGCGTCGATGCCGATGAGGTTGGCGCGGAATTCAGGTTGTTCGGGAAACCGCTGGGCCAGCTTGCCTGTCCACTTGCGGGCTTGCGCAAAATCACCGGCGGCAAACGCTTCCTTGGATAGAAAAATCATGGCGTCGGCCGACTGCCCGCCGAGTTCCTGATAGATGCGGACGGTTTCCGCCCGGGCACCCTCGGCCAGCGCGATGCGGGCCAGCAGTTCCTTGCCCGGCACGCTGGGCGCGAGACCGGGCGCGGCCAGCGTGACTTGGCGGGCCTTGGCGGCGTTGCCGCGGTCGAGTTCCGCCAGAGCCAGCGTCCATGCGGCACGGTTGGCATGGGCAGAGTTGCCGTTGGCGATCTTTTCGAGCACGGCCAACCCTTGATCCACGGTGCCGGAAGTGAGCAGAAGTTCGCCTAACAACAACTCCGCGGCACTGCCGCGCGCAGGCAACGCGGCGAGCCACTGGCGGGCGGGTTCCTTGCCATCCCGCTGCAACAGCGCACGGGCGTAGCCGTAGTCAAACCATTCGGGCGCCTCCGACTCAGTAACAAGCTTGCCGGCATTGCCGATGATGAGCGCCGCCCCGCCCCAGCCCGAGGCAAACAAAATCCCAACCAGCGCGCCGGGCTTGGCGAGCCAGGTCTCAAAGGGTGGCTTGCCTGCGGCACCATCCGCGCGTTGCGCCCATTGCCTGAACTCGAGCAGAAACGGGTGCGCATTGCCATCCACTGCGGGCAATTCATGGCCGCCTAACGGCAGCCGCGGATTGACGCCCTCACGGGCCGCTAAATGGACCCGCAAGCGCAGCGCCAGGTCCGGCCACAGGCGTTCCGCCTCGCGCGAAAACCCGACCTCCAATTGCTGTCTGGCGGCTTTCAGGTCTTGACAGCGCAGGGCCTCGAGCACGCGCAACCAGAGGGTTTCCGGGCGCGCGTTGACGCCATGGACCCGCGCCAGCAAGGCGTCTAACGAGCTTGTCCAAAACACCCCGTCCGGAGTGGCGCCCATGGCCGTTATCAAATCGTGCCAGCCTTGCTGACGGCATGGCGGCAACGGCTTGCTAAGGCGCACGCCGGCCACCCGCGACCAGAACCAGCTCTTCCAGGCATACACCCCGAATCCGGTGTCCTCGGCGGCATCGCGCCATGTCTCCGCGGCATTTGCCAGATCGCCACGCCGCAGATAGAAATTCGCCAGAACATCCCGATAGAGCGGGTTTTTCCGCTCGGCCAAAACGGCCGCCACATAGTCAAGCCGCGCATCCTCAAGCCGCCCGGCGGCTTCCTCGATCTGAGCGCGAAACGCCAACAAATCCGCGTTGCGCGGATCCGCCTTGAGTCCGGCGTCCAGATGGGTCATTGCCTGCCACGGAGCCTTGGCTTCCATCAATGCCAGACGGGCGTGGCGCAGCGCGTCTTCCGGCCCGCTGAGCTGCGCCGCCTTGAGCACTTGCAGCGCCTCTTGCGGCAACTTGCGGGCCAGCAGTTGATCCGCTTCTAACAACACCCACTGGCCGCCAAAGGCGCTCTTGGCTTGCCATTTGTCAGCCGCCTTGCGGTAACTTTCAAAATCGCGGGATTGCACCGCCTCGCGTGCCAGTTCCAGCACCGCGGCTTCCAGCAACCGGGGATTCATCCACGCATCGCCATCGTTGCCGATGGCACGTCGCATGAGACCGGTATCGCGGTTGGCCAGCGCCCCGTTGAGTTCACCCAAACGAATTTCCCGTTCCATCGCCTCGCGCATCCCGGGGTCGGCGATGCCCGCCAGCGCGGATCGGGCGGCCACAAAGTCAGCGCCGACCAGGTCATTTTCAATGGCCGCCAGAGCCAGGGTGGCGTGTCTGGCAACCACGGCATGACGCCACACCCCAAGACTGAGACCCACCACCGCCAGCGCCACACCGGTGCCGATGCATACCTTCGTGAAGGATTTCGCCATAGGCCTTTACTAAGCACCCGGTGCCGCGCTGGCCAACCCAAATCCTCAGCGGCGGCGGCGACCGAATCCTAACAGTGCCCCGCCTGCCAAGAGCGCGCCGAACGCCAATGACGGCTCGGGAGCACCCAAGCCCATCAGACGCGCAACATTGGCCTTCCCGATATCCAAGGCGAAATACACATCGTTGTAGTCGTGGTCACCCCCGCCTTTCATATCCTCAAAGCTGATGACAAGGTAGGGTGAACCCACTTTGGACATGGCCACCGCATGCACCAGGCCGTCCGCATTGAGACTTTGATTGGTGGAAAGGATGTCTTTGCCGCCGACCGCTCCATTGGCAATGAGGAAGAAGTCAAGCGCGGTGCCGGCTTTGAGGTTGCCCAGATCCACAAAGTCGCCGGCCAGCAAGGGTTCGTTGGCAGAGCGGATTGCCGTGCCGCTGCCCGCAAAACCCACCGAGCTGGAGGCGTTGGGAAAGATCAAGGCCGCACCTGGACTCAGCGGACCGCCGCCGGTGGTGGAGATGCCGAGGGTGTTTTGATAGCCCGCGCCCTCCCCGAGAAAATACAGCCGCGCCGTGGTATCGGCACTGAGCACCAGCTTGGATGGATCAAACGAGAAGGTGGCCAGATTCCCCGCCGTATGGTATTGATATTCCGGCAGCAGCTTTCTCTCCGTCGCCATCATTCCGGGCAGCACGTTGGTTTGAAAGGCCTTGGCCGCAGCATCCGAGCCGGCAATCTGTACCGGCCCCTCTATGCTCAGGCTATACGGGCGGGCCGCCGACTGGATGGGACTCGCTTGCGAGGCCGCCGCTTTGCTATCTTCTTGGGACGTCGCTTTGTTATCCCCCTGGGCTGTGGCTTTGCCATCTTCTTGGGACGTGGCTTTGTTATCCCCTTGGGCTGTGGCTTTGCCATCTTCTTGGGTCGAACCTTGGCTATCCCCTTGGACCGGAGCCCTGTTAGCTTCCACGACGGGAGTTTGATTATCCTCCGGAGTCGATACCTTGTTAGCTTCCTGGGCTGGGGCGATGCTAGCAAGACTAAGCCATGCCAGCGTGACGATGCGGTAATAGGATTTATCCATGCTCGACCTTTCTCCCCGGACTAGACGAAGTCAACAGGGGATTGACAAATGGGGATGGGACCTTGGACCTACATGGCCAGGCACGCCGCAAGCAACTCGGCTTGCGCGTTTTCCTCTAACGGAGATGTCACGCAACGCGTCGCCCACTGGCGCTGCGGCTCAACAAACAGCTCATGCATCGGCTGCACATGCTGGCGGAATTGCCGCAGCACTGAGTCCCGGGTGCGACCGCGCTCCAACATATCGCGCTCCACGCGCCGCCGCATGCGCTCGTCCGCAGGACAATCGACAAATACACTCAGCGCGAGCTTGTCCCGCAGCCAGCCGTGGTGCAACAACCACAACCCATCTAACACAACAAACCGCGCCCACGCCAGGTTCCGCCCCTTCGCGTGCCGCGTGTGGGTCGCAAAATCGTAGCGCGGAATCCGCGCCGGCGCACCGCGCTCAAGACACTCTAACACATATCGCAACGCGTCCCAATCAATTGCCGAGGGGGCGTCGAAATTCACCTCGGCACGCTCCGCTTCCGGCAAGTGTCCCAGATCCTGATAGAAATCATCCAAACTCAGATGGGCCGCCTCCGCGCCAAGGCGCTCGAGCAGCGCGGCGGCCAGCCAACTCTTGCCGGAGCCGCTGCCACCTATCAAGGCGATGAATCGGGACGGGGTCATGGGTTCAAGGATGGGATGACATCCGCCCTCACGGTTAACGCCGGACTCCTGGCTTTGCAATCCATTACCCACATCCCGGCAAAAAAAAGGTGGAGTGCCGGATATTGGAAATTGGGAGTTGGATGCCGGACATTGAAAATATTCGCACTGAATAGCCAATATCCAAGGTCCAATATCCAAGGTCCAAGGGAAGATGCTTTCGGCGTGGTTCTTTCACGATGCATGGGCTGGTGGGCGGGTCGCCCACACTTCTTGTGGCTTCGCGCAATACGCTCATTTTCGGTGCTGGCAGCGCTTCATGGTCACAATTTGTGACCTCAAACCTAGAAACAGAAATTGCCAAGGTGACCGTGCCAATCCTGCAAAACACGCCATTGCCCTTGGCCTCATTGCCCGCCATGCCAAGGAGAGAACCGGCGTCATCTCCACTCAAGTGCTGCAGGAATTTTTCGCGGCCGCCACGCGCAAGCTCGGATTAGAACCCACTCAAGCCCGCCAACTCCGTCGGGACTTCCGCGTTTTCGACATCGTTCAAGTCACTCCAGAGATCATCGAAGAAGGCGTTGATTGCTCCATTCTCAACACCCTCTCATTCTGGGATGAACTCATCGTGGCCAGCGCCGCCGCCGCCAAATGCGCCGAACTTCTATCCGAAGATCCCGCCGACAGTCGGATCGTCCAAGGGGGCGCCGTCAGGAAGCCGTTTGGTTGGCCAGTCCTTGGTTTAGACGACACGTGGGAAATCCGGCGAGAATCTGCTCGCCAGCAGAACGGGATGGTGGTGGAGTTTGAACGAGCCGCATGGACATCCTCAAGACCCTATTCAAGATTCTGACCATCGGCGTGGTGTATTTGGGAATCGCTCCGCTGCTCGGTTACTATCTGCAAGGCAAGGAACTTGCCCGGCGCGTGACCTTGGGCTTCCTGGCGTGGTGGCTGGTGCGCCCACCCTCGGACTTCACATTGATGTTAGATTCGGTCAATCAATACCGCGGGCATTGCCGGGGGTTTGAATTCAACTTCCTTGAGGCCATCGCACTGGGCTTGGCCCTGGCCGCCCTGTTAGAAAAACGCCGGGATTTCCGCTGGTTGCCGCCGGCGCTGTGGGCGTGGTTGTTGTGGGTGGGCGTTGGCTTGCTATCGGTGCCCGGCGCGCTCAATCCGGTATACGCGCTCATGCCCGCCTTTAAGTTTGCCAAAATGGCTTTCGTTTTCGTCGGGGTGTTTGCGGCACTCCATGACGAGCGCGACGTCAAGGCGATGATGCGCGGCTTTGCCATCGCCCTCATTTTACAGTTGGTGATTTGTCTGTGGGCGCGTTATGTGCATGGGGCCTACCGCGTGTCCGGGTGGTTTGAGCATCAAAACCCGATGGCCATGTGGTCCTATACGCTCGCGTTTCCGATTTTAGGACTGGCCCTCTCGAAGCAGACCTCGCCGCGCGATGTGACGCTGTTTTTCACGGCGTTTGGCGCGGCGGGCTTGGTGGTGGTGATGTCGGTTTCGCGGGCCTCGCTGGCGGCCTTCGTGGTGGGGTCCCTGCTGGTCATGATCGGTGCGTATGTGCAGGGCTTCACCGTGCGGCGGGTGGCACTGGGGGTTTTCGGGGCGCTGTGCGGAACCTTGATCATGATCAAGGCGGCGGACACCTTCATGGCCCGCATGGGGGGGGACGATTCTCCAAAAAATGACCTGCGCTTTGTGTTGAACCAGCAGTCGGCGGCGATGCACCAGGATCATCCGCTGCTCGGCATCGGCTGGAATAATTTCGGCTTGGCCAACAGTCGGCCGCTGGGTGCGCAATACTCGCTGCTGTTGGAACGTTGGGAACAAAACCGCGGCCACACCGTTTACCCGGAGCAATTCATGGCCAATCCCTTGACCGAAAGTTTTTATTGGCTGGCATTGGCGGAAACCGGGACGTTGGGTTTCGCAACATTTTTGTTATTTGCGGCGCTCACTCTCTGGCACGGCCTGCGCTCCACGCTCAGTTTCTGGAAGTCCCCGCTCGGCTTATTGCTCTACGGCGTGACCGTGGCCCTGGCCATTAGTTACTTCCACCTACAGGTGGAGCGCATCCTGGTGCAAACCAAGAACCTAACGACATGGATCATGTTTTGCGCGATTCTGGCACGTGCCGAGTGGTGGCGGCGGCAGGCCGCGGCCAGGCCGCAACTGGAGCGGGGAGCGAACATTGAACATTGAACGGTGGGCCGCAAACCCCAAACATCACGAAACGACCACAAATTTGACGATGGTAGAGTAAGTTTTCATAATGCCAGCCATTATGTTGTTGACAACCGCAAATAATAGGTTTGTTTGCATGGATGAAAAAGTTCCTTAGAGGAGGCGGTGGAGTGGATGCCGTGACTCATGGCGAGG
>JBAXPF010000059.1:0-16246 GCA_037132955.1 Verrucomicrobiota bacterium
TCAACCGCGCCCGCGGATGCACATTGACGTTCGGTCAAAGCAAATACATCATGAAAACACGGCAGATACTGATATCCACAACTCTTCTCGGCATCATGTGTTCGCTTAGCGCCGAGGTGCAACCGTGGTCACCAGATAAAAATATATGACTCACGTGTGCAATAGGCTTACAGGACTCGCGCTTGCTGTCTCAGTTTGCGCGATATGCACAACCTTGGCCGATAAGAATCCAGCCCAATTGGCATCCTCATTGGAGACTCACGTACGAAAATTGGCCGGGACGCAACTCCCTCGAAGCTACATGCATATGGAGTCATTGAATGCCGCGGCAGACTACGTAGAAGCAGAACTCAAGAAGGCAGGTGCCACAACGAAGAGGCAGGAATACGAGGCTTCCGGAAAGACGTTCAGGAATATCGTTTGCAGGATTGAGACCGGCAATCCCATGACTGTCCTGCTGGGAGCCCACTATGACGTTTGCGGGCAGGGACCAGGTGCCGACGACAACGCGTCAGGAGTAGCCGGCCTGATCGAACTGGCCCGGATACTCCACACCAACAAAGGCAGGCTCAAATACAGCGTCGAGATTGTCGCGTTCACTAATGAGGAACCGCCCTTCTTCCGCACCAAGGCCATGGGTAGCTACATCCATGCACAAAGCATTCTCAACCGCAAACAAACCATTGAATATATGGTTGTTCTTGAAATGATCGGCTTCTATTCGGATAAGGCAGAATCCCAGAAATATCCAATTGCCACCATGCGGCAAACGTACCCGAATACGGGCAATTTTGTAGCCGTTGTTGGTAACGCCAGCTCCGCTGATACTGTCGCGGGTATCATGCAGGCGTTCCAAAAAAACGCCACTCTCGATTGCCGCTCCCTGATCGCCCCTCCATCGCTGCAGGGAATGGACTTTTCAGACCACCTCAACTACTGGGCGCTTGGTGTGAAGGCTGTAATGATTACCGATACGGCGTTCTACCGGAACAATAACTATCACGAGCGAACAGATACGCCAGAGACACTAAACTACAGCAAAATGTCTGAAGTTGTCACAGGTCTTGCCGCATCATTCTACAGGTCAGAAGCGATCGAGAGCAAACATGCGGGAAGATCCGAACAAGGCAGTGGTGGCAACGCTCATGAGCCTTCCTCTCTCCCACCAACCGCGCCCACAAAGACGCGTGCCACACCTTGACGTTCCGCATAAATAAAACACCCCATAATTGAAGCACATGAATCCTAGCAATCCATATAAAACTCCTGAATTCTCGTCTGATACGAATAATACCTCAGTAAGCCGTGACTGGTTGAGAAGTATCGGGCGTTCTCAGCGCCATGTGAATCTGGCATTTTTACTATACCTTGCGGTGATACCAATAGCGTATGGAATTAACTCTATGGGCACGGGCTCAACTTTGGCTCCAATGTTGTTGGGAATTTATATACTTGGGGTCATTATCTTCGGGGCTGTCGCCATCTATAGACTGACGGCAATACTTAAAGGCCATATAGTCGCTGTAATATATATGCTTGGCCTACTTATTCCGCTGCTTGGTCTTTTACTACTTTTATCTATTAACGGCAGAGCGACCAAGGAACTTCGTAAGGCCGGTATCAAGGTAGGACTGATGGGTGCCAATGTAGAGTCGATATGACGTTCCTACGGATGAGCTGAATTACTCTTCCGCATCTAAATTAAGACGTAGAATCGGGTCCCCGGGAGTGATTAGCTCCCGGGTCCCACACCACCCTGCGTACGGCTCCGTACAGGGCGGTTCCAATCAGACTCGGGCATCAGGCCCGTAGTGAAGAACCATCCAGATGGCTCTCATGTCCGGAACACCTTGTTCCTCTAACCAACGATTGTTCAGCGCGAATCGCACAAGTTCATTCTGACTCATCCGCCAATAGCCTTTGCGGCTGCGCGTCGCCATGTGCACATTGCTGGGGTTGACCCCCAACGCGAGCAGATTCCGGCGGCGCGTGCGTGGCTGCTTCCATTGTTTCCAGTAATACAACCTCACCCGCCGCCTGACCCATTGTGACAAATCCAACACCTCCGTATAGGTGGAGCTGAGCTTGTAGTAGTTGAGCCAACCGCGGACATATCCCCAGCGGGCGTTTCGACCCGCCGGGTTTCGGTATCCACACCCGTTTGACGGGCGAGGGCCGGTAGGTTCCTTCCCTGATCGCAGTGGCAATCCTCGGCCAATGTACCCGCGCGAACGCGGGGAAGTCCCCGACGGTCATGCCGTCGATCCCCGGAGCCCCTTTGTTAGCCTTGACCCGTTTCCAGGCTGCGGCGAGGTTTTCCGGTTCAAGGATGTCCTCGATCATGGCACGTTCTTGAGGGGCTCCATGCTTCCCTCCGCCACGGCGCTCAAGCTCACCTCGCTCTGGGGCGTTGTCGGTTGGCTTGTCCGTTGCGGGGTCGATCCCCTCCTCATTGGTTCGGCCCTTCATCGGGTGAGTCTCTCCGGTATCGTTGTTTAAGCGGGCATCTTTCAGCCCCCGGCTCGTTTCCTCGACTACTATGGCTTCTGCTGACTTCCCGCCCCCTGACAGCGGCGGGATCTCCCCAGGTAATTGCACGTTGCTCCGCCGCACTGCCACCGCATTTACCTCCACGGGCATACCAGCCGATTTCGCTGTGTTGTGCCAGCTCATCGCTCCGTGTCGGCCTTCTATGCGGTCCTTGTCCATTGGCTCGCGACTTTCTCCTAGCCTTCCTTCCCCGCGTCAGTTACCCTTCGCGAGTTGGCTTCAGATGGTAGTTTCTTCATTTTCATGTTCTGGTATTCCTACAGGGGACTTCAACCCCATTTACAACGTGCCCATGCTGGGCACACACAAGGCGTCGCTGCCGACCGGCATGAACCCCACAACATCAACCCCAACCGCCCTGCCCTGACCCGGCGGCAGGACATCAGCGTTCGGCAGAAATGAATATGCGCCAACTACTCACCAGAAATCGCTGGCCCGTCATTACCGTGGTGCTTGTAGCGTGCTTTATCGCCGTCGTCTGGTGCATGGACCCGTTTATTCTAATGATGCTTGGCATCGTGGTTGCATGGACAGGAATACCCGCGTTACTTGTCGCTGGAATTCAATGGTTGTTTGCTTTCCACTACGGGCGCTCAAACCGCCCCGCATTGACGATTCTTTTGATAGTTGCGACTTCCGGCTGCTTTGTCGGACTCGCCATCCCATCGAATCGGTTCGTCCAGCAGCGCGCAGTCGTGGCAGCCGAGGATTATCCATCGCGCGTTGCCCCGCTGCTGGAGACTTACCGCAGCACCCACGGAGCTTACCCGACAAACCTTGCGCAGCTTCCAACCAAGCCCTCCCTTCCACGTCTTCTTCGCAGCTCTTACGGCTATAGATCAGATGGGAAAAGATACTCGTTCTCATTCGCTCAGCCAGGTGGCTTGATCGGTACAGAGGAATACTCCAGCGAGACAAAGACATGGTATCTATTAATCCGGCCATAAAATACTAGCCTTTTTATGGCTGGATTAATATTGGCGTTAGACAAAGAAAGCATGTCACCTGAAAACACAGTTTGGATCTTCCACCAAAACGGCGCGCGTCATGCTGGCGGCGCGTTTGAAGATGTCGCTACAGCGTGACCCTATGCAGAAGATAAAACAAGGCCTCGCATCGCCGCAATCAGGAGACCGACATCTTCCTTTACACGGCTCTTTCCAGCAGGCACATTGTCGCAACCCGAGTTCAACCCCATGCCACCCGAACCCTCCCGCCTCGCCGCCGCCCGGCGCATTCCGCTGTGGCTGAAAATCGCCTACAGTGGATTCCTGACCGTCATGATTCCGGTGTATTGGCTGAATTATGGCCCAACCAATTTCCTCTATTTCTGCGATGTGGCGCTGTTGCTGACTTTGGTGGGCATCTGGCGGGAAGACGCGCTGCTTATCTCACTGCCTGCCGTGGGCATCCTGCTGCCGCAGATGCTGTGGTGCGCGGACTTTCTGGTGCATCTCTGTGGTGGTAAAATGACCGGCATGACCGGCTACATGTTTGATGCCAAACTCCCGTTGTTTCTGCGTGGCCTGTCGCTGTTCCATGGCTGGCTGCCGTTCCTGCTGTTCTACCTCGTCCGCAAAACCGGCTACGACCGGCGCGCGCTGTTCGGATGGACGGTGATCTGCGTCGGCCTCTGTCTGGTCGCCTATTTCCTGCTGCCGGCCGCCGGTGCCGTGCTTGCCGATCCGAAGATTCCGCGCAACATCAATTATGTGTTCGGCATGGACGACGCGAAGCCGCAACATCTGCTGCCACCGCTCGCCTACCTTGGCGCGTGGATCGCCGCCCTCACCGGCATCGTTTTCGTGCCAACCCATTTTTTTCTGGCAAGAGTGTGTCCGCCCGTGGGCAATCCTTCCTAACATCCAAGCGACATGCGATCCGAGACATCCCCAGCCTGGCCGCGCGGCTTTTGGAACCTGATGTTCACCCAGTTCCAGGGCGCCTTTTCGGATAACGCGCTGCGCTGGCTGGTGATCTTTCCGGTGCTCGCTTCGGTCAGCCTGAGCGATGCCGCCAAGGATGGATTTGCCTCGCATGCCTCGCTGCTTTTCGCCGTGCCGTTCCTGCTGTTTTCCACGGTTGGCGGCTGGATGGCGGACCGCTTCAGCAAGCGTTCGGTGATGATCGGAGTGAAGCTCGGGGAGATCGCCATCATGCTGTTTGCCACGCTGGCATTGGCCCGGGAGAGTCAGCAACTCCAACTGGCCGCCATCTGTCTGATGGGCATCCACAGCACGTTTTTCGCCCCGGCGAAATACGGCGTCATGCCCGAGGTGCTGCCCACCGCCAAGCTCTCGGCAGGCAACGGCATCCTCGAGTTGCTCACCTTCATCGGCATCATCCTCGGGACCTTCGCGGGTGGCTGGCTGGCGGAAACACTGGCGCACCGTGAAGCATGGTCTGGCGTCATTCTCGCAGGACTCGCCACCGTCGGATTCATCATCAGTTTCGGCATTTTCAAGGTACCGGCCGCAGATCCCCTGAAAAAAATCAACGCCAACATCGCCGGGGAACTCTGGAGCAACCTGCGGGTGATGCAAGCCGACCGCGACCTCTGGCGCGCCAACTGGGGCAATACCGCGTTCTTTTTCGTCGCCACTCTGGTGCAGATCAACCTCGCGCTCTATGCCCAGAAGGTGTTCCACCTCAAACCCACCGAGCAAGCATGGCTCCAGGCTGCGCTGAGCCTTGGCATCGGCGCGGGCAGCATGTTGGCCGGCCGACTCTCGCGCGGCCGCATCGAGTATGGCTTGATCGCGCCGGGTGCCGCGCTGATGGCCATGGCGGGGCTGTGGCTCGGCTGGCCGGGATTGGCCAAGCCGGAGTTCACGGCGGCCCTCGCGTTGTTAGGGATCGGCGGCGGTCTGTTCATCGTGCCCGTCGTTTCCGTGTTGCAACACCGCCCGTCGCCGCAAACGAAAGGTGCCGTGCAAGGCGCGGCAAGCTGGCTCTCATGGGTCGGCATCGCGGCCGCGGCCATGACCCAGACCGCACTCTCAGGCAGAGCGCATCTGAGCTACGGCCAGATCTTCTGGGTCTGCGGCGCGGTGGCCGTATTGGCCGGCGTCTTCGTCACCTGGTCCCGGCCGCAGGCCGTTCCGGAAATGCTCGCCCGCTGGTGCAAGCGCTGATTGCCACGCAACTCATTCCACCGATTCCTATCCCATGTCACCTAATTCCCTGCCCGAATACCGCATCAATCTCGATCTCGCCGAACCCCTGCGCTGGCGGGAGGTGATCGCCAAGGAATCGGCCGCTGCACGCCAATTGATTGCCGAGGCGGAAGGCGAATTTGCAGCGGTGCCCCAAGGGATGCGCAAATTGTTCAGCGGACTTTATCGCCTGTTCGGCGGCCTGTATCGCAAGGAAATTCACGCGTGGGCAGAGGCGACAGGTCACAGCGTTGGCACGGTCACGCTGCTGAATTGCGCCTACGAATTGAGCCACCTCCCGCCAAAGCTGTTCGGCTGCACCGCCGGAGTCACCTGGGTGGACGGACTGGGATTGCTGCATGCCCGGACGCTGGATTGGCCGCTCAAGGAGATGGCCAGGGCCACCCGCTTGTTTCGCTTTCACCGGGCAGGTCGGGAGTTTGTGGTGGTGGGGGTTCCCGGCATGGTGGGGGTTCTCTCAGGCATGCTGCCGGGGGCTTATTCAGTAACCATCAATTGGGCACCACCCGTGGGCATTCCATCATTTCACTTCGGGCCGTGTTTTCACCTCCGCCGGGTCTTGGAGACTTGCGACACGTATGAGGCTGCGGTGGAGAAACTGCGGCGGACCCATCTGGCGACCAGCGTGTTTTTCACGGTGTGTGGCACAGCTCGCGGGCAAGCCTGCGTGATTGAGCGCACTGCCCGTTCCGCGGTGGTGCGCCCTCTTGTCGAGCCGGCCATCGCGCAGGCCAACCACCACTCTCTCACCGGTCGTTTTGCAAAGAACAACCGCCGCCTTGCAGAGTTCGAAGGTCCGGATTTTCTAGCAGACAGCATCTTGCGCGAGACAACGCTAACCAAAGGCCTGTGCCAGCTTGGGGGATGCTGCCCCTCGTTGGACGAAGTGCGGACCGCGTTGCAGATCGAACCTGTGCGCAATGACGAAACCTGTCAGCAGATGGTGTTGTGCCCAGCCACCGGAAGTGTTCGCGTGTGGTTGGATTGAGTTCGCGCGTGCCGCATTGATTTTCCACTTCAGATGATCGCCACCCTGCAACATCCCGCGCGACGTTCGGACCGCTTGTATGATGCCGGATTTTTTCTGGTCGAGGCATTCGCCTCCCTCGAAGTCACCGCGGTGATTGTCGCCAATGTCCATATCGCCCGTTCACTCGCCATTGCGCCGCTTCACGCCAACTGGATTCTGAATTCCTATCTATACCCGTTGTTTGGCTGCATGTTCATTCTGTTGGCGGCCTCAAAGCATGTGCACCGTTGGTTTTGTCCTGCAAGGCTGTTTCTAACCGGCCTGATGATTTTCGCCGCCGGAAACATCCTGGCGGCTGTGAGCGCCTCTGCACTGCCCTTCTTTGCGGCGCGGGCCATCATGGGGGTCGGCGGGGCTTTGGCATTTGCCGGCCAATTGTGGACCTTGAGCAACTATCATCGTCCGCGCATGCAGGCCCCGCTGGTTTGGGGTGAGGCCGGCGCGGCCCTTGGCATCATCGCCGGCCCGTTGGTGGGCGCGCTGTTCGTGCATTTCTCAGCCGAGGGCTGGCGATGGTTCTTTTTCCTCAACGCCGGGCTGGCCGTCGTCTCCGCGATATTCGCCCATGTCGGCCTGCGAGGCCGACCACCGGCATCCGACGCCGTGGAGGCCGCGGAACATCCATCCACACCCCGGCAAGTGCGGGTGATGACCTTGTGGCAGGTCGCGGTTTCCATTCTGATCGTTGGTGCCGAGTATCTATTTTCGGACTATATGCAGAAGGAGGCGCACAAGAGCGCGATGTTTGTCGGTGGCATGACCGTGCTCGCATCAATCGGCGCGATTGCCGGCAGCGCATGGGCGGCCGGCCTCAAACAGTTGGATCCCCTGCCGAAACTCTCGGCACTTGGCCTGTTGTCCGCGCTTGCTTTGCTCGCATTCTGCCTTGATCGCGCGTGGTATGTTGCTGCGGGAGCCCCCATTTTTGCGGCGGGCCTTTTCATGGGACTGGCCAGTGTGAGCATCTATACCAACATCGTCAAAGTCTCTCATCCCTCCCGGTTCCTATCCCGGTCCATGGTGTACCTCATTGCCATGCAGATGGGCAACGCCCTTGGCGTTCAAATGGTCGGCCTCGCGGAGCTAAACCGCATATCGGTCCTTGGCACAGGCCTCATGGTCGGTGCCATCCCAGCGGCCCTCACAGCCGCCATCCTGCTCCGCCAGTTTATCAACCCGCTACAGTTGATCCCGCTGGATAATTCTGAATAGGATCCCGAATTACACCTTCAGTCCAGCGGTAACCAGACAAAAACCAAACTGAAGGGAGACGGACGCTCACCATTCGGAGTAGGTGGCAGGCGCGTGATTGCCATTGGCAACAGAAGCCTTGCTGCATGGTAGATAGAGAGTGCCGGTTGCAGGCACCTTCGTGAGCGTCTCATCGTATACGCCAGCGCTCGGGCACACAGGTGTTCTCAAATACGCGGTGCCCGCGGTATTCGAATAAATCGTGGCCCTTGGCAGATCGGCGCCTTCGGCGAGGTTCAGCAAGTTCTGATGCCCCCGCACCGCTTGTTGCACGTTGCGGATATTGAGGATGCAACTGGCTCGGTCTGTGCCCTTCTTCCAGGCTTGGGCGCCGACGAAAAGAATCGATACGAGGGAGAGCAAGACGAGGATGACGACCGTCAGTTCGAGGAGGGTCATACCGGACTTACGCATGATGCTTGGAGTTAGTTTCATAATGATGTTTTTGTTTATGCCTATATAATCATCTGTTTCAGGAGAGACCGTCTGGTGTATTGCGTGGGGTTTGGGCTTTTGGGATGGGTAGGGCAGTCTCCGAAAGCGGGTATGGAATAAGGTTTTCACCGGAAGCACTCTAACGACCTGAGCAACACCCGCCAATTGGGTGAATAGGATCACCTAACCGTGCGTATCCCACAGCGGCACATAGGGGATTTTCGTAGCATCACGCCAGGTATCCAACGAAATATCTTGGCAAAACGGGTCGGATAGCTATTTTCGCGTACCCGGACTTTCCCCATGATTCCGGCTGCAAACTCCTGTCCCATGCCCCAATCCATCGTTTAGAGACCTGCGATAAAGTGTCGCGTGGCCGGGTCCGCATCCGGCTGATCTCTGGCAACGGCTAGAGTCTTCCACTTCTTCAACTCAAGTCAGCCGTCATGGAAACCTCCCCTACCCCACCCGCTCTAACTCCTGTCCCACAAACGTTGGGAACGGGTCCGGCGGTAAAGCCCCCCTACAGGGTGGTCTCGTTTCCCGGGGCAGGCCTTGATACGGTCATGCAGATGGGTGTCGTGCATGCGCTTCTGGTCACGCGCCGCAAAGCGCCGGACATGGTGGCGGGCATCTCAGTGGGCGCGATCACGGCGATGGCCTTGGGAGAGGTGCTGCAAGCCAACGCAGGTGACAATGCCACCACCGAGGAAGACGAGGAGGTGCGGGTGACGCGTTTCAGCGACCTTCTGGAATCGTTCCTCAACGCCCCCTCCACGCTCCTCAAAGGGTTTTTTCCCGACCCTCTTGAAACGAACTCCGCCCGCGCGCTCAAGCCCGTCGAACTGCCGCGCCATTTCAAGGAGGAACGCGATAGCCGCGAAGATTCCGTGGCCAGCCGCACAGGTCTGATCCGCTTGTTCAATCATCTGCTCAAGATGCGGGTCAGCGTGAAAGTGCTCACGCAGATGGCCCGGATTTTTCTGGGATGGAATGCCGCGGGTGCCATGACTTTTTCAAAATGCTGGTGGCAGCGAGGACTGCTCCTGCCACGGATTTGGTGGCTGCTTGCACGCAACATCATTTCACTGAGCTTGCCGGCCAGCTTGGTCGCCAGAGTGGCATTGTGCGAGCTTCTTGGCATCAACGGGAAAGCGTACGCCAACGGGGTGGAAGCGGGTTATATCATCTTCAATCCCTGGGCCTGGGTGCATTGGGTCTGGGATCGAGGCCTCTGGTTGTTGCTTGGATTGCTGCCCCTCATCGTGGCGCTGGCCACGCTTCCCGCCTTGGTGCTCATTGGGCTCTCTGCGTGTTCGGTCATTGACCTGCCTGCGCAGTGGGTGCTCGCGGGGTGGAGTGGCCTGCCCATGGCGCTTGTCATGGGGCTCGGACTCGGCACCTGGGGCTGCCTCCTGACCCAAAAGAACATCGTCCGCAATCTCCTCAAGCATTATCATATTTTCCGTGACCTCGGTGACTCCTATGCGCTCAAGACGGTGCTCGTGCAAAACTTCGACCCGGCCTACTACGGGGACTTCAAGTTTGACGACAGTGTGCGCCGGGCGCTCAACCACGAAAACCCCTTGCCGGGCGGTGATGCCAGCAAGAAACTGCTCAAGGCCTATGCGGCCGCCAAACCCCACGCCCATGGCATGGCAGTGGTGCCGATTGCCGCCAACCTTGGCACCGGCAAACTTGAGGCCATGCCTCCGGAAACCTCCGTGGTGGATGCGTTGATGTGCGCTTGTGCCGTCGCACCTTTCCTCAGGGCGCAGTCGATCAAAAAAGACGGCGCGGTGGCCACCTTCATTGATGGAAGCCGCATGTCGAACGATCCAATCATGCCGGTGTACGAGGAAGCCTGCAGACGTCTCACCCATCCGCCCGGCCCGGGGAGCGAGAGTCTGCGCATCATCTCGGTGTCTCCGCTGCCCTTGGATCAGGAGTGCCAGCCTGGCAAGAGCGACCCATACACCGGCCTGGTCGATGTGGCGCTGCGCGCGCGCCAGTTGTTGCGCTTTCGGGACCTGCTCCTTGATAAGAGCCTGCTTGACCGGGTCAACCGGACGCTGGACGGCAGAGCGGCGAGCGTCGGTGACGACGCCGGAGCCAAGGAAACCTTCCTCCCGGTCAAAATCCGCATGGTGGCACCCGACCGCACGCATCACCTTGGCCTGCGCATGACGCAGGCCGGATCGGTGGCGCAGCGGCGGGAACTCATCAACACAGCGGTGGCCGACGGTTGCAGGGCCATGATCGAGCGCCTTGTCACCGATGCCCTGCCGGATACGAGGACACTGGAGGAACGCCAGCGCCGCCTGGAACCCGATGAGGAAATGCCCGACGAGTGGCCGCATCGCGACGCCGCCACCCCATCGACCCTCCGGGGAACCGTCGAAGCCCTGCGCCTGTCCGGGAAAACCCACACCCGCCCGGACCTAACGGAATATGTTGCGTGTGCCAGGTTGCTCGCGGCTTGGGGCGGAATTCCCCCACTCCCCGGGAGCGATCCTGCAGACGCGGCCAATCCCAACCCGGGGCCCGGCATTGCAGAGGTGTGCCGCTGTTGTATCGCCTGTCATGCGAAAACCGGCGCGGATGGAGCACTGCTGCCGGAGTTGCGGCAACATGTGCGACTGCCACGCGCGACTCCAAGTTCGTTCATCGTGCCCCCTCCACCCGCGCCCAAACAGAAAGGCCCGGCCGTTGTCTTCCTCTTCAGCGGCGGGGTTTTCCGCGGGGTGTTTCAGGTGGGTTTCGCCAATGCCGTGAGTGAACTCGGCATCCAGCCTGATGTCGTGGCCGGGGCTTCGGTTGGCACCATCATCGGCGCCTTCACCAGCAAGGTTTTCGCGCAACCGGCGGGCCATGACCTCGTGGAGCGACAACGCCAAACGCGACGCATGGCCGCCACCTTCCTCACGGTCGACCGCTTCGTGCTGACGGACCGCTTCGCGGATTTCATCCGCCATTTTGCGATTCATGTCGCGTCCGCCGATTTCTCGCCGCACGACATCGACATGGTTTTCCGGCGCTACGAAAGTGACTCCGGCATCACGTTCGGGCGGCGGGCCCGGCGGGTTTTCTCCGGCATGGAGCGGCTCTTTTACCTGACGCCGTTTGAACTGTTAGAACTGACGCGGGCGCTGCGGGTCTCCGACTGGCAAGGCGTGGCAAAACAAATCAAGAAACAACTGCAGCGCATGGTGGACCGCTATGGTGTGGGACTTGAACTGCTGGGTGCCGAGCCGCTCCAACAACTCATCGACGGATTTGTCTTTCAAGGGTCGCCCGCCGCAAGAACCCGTCTTGACCATTTTGGTTTTCCCCTCATCGCCACCACCACGAACCTCACGCTCGGCAAGCTCGATATTCTCAGATCCTCACACCCATGGGATCCGCGGTTCACACAGAGCCTGCTGGCCAGCAGCGCCTTTCCTGCCGTGTTCCGTCCCCGCTGGTCCTGGGAAGTCTATCGCCATTCCCAACAGATGGACCAATACGCTGACGGCGGCATCATGGATAATTTGCCGCTGGGCGCCGTCGTGGATTATCTGTGGGGAAAGGACGGCACCTCGAAGTATGAGCGGCACCCGAAGGTGCCTCATCTCATTCTCACCGCCACGCTCGAACCGGAAAAAGCGGACTGGACCCAAAGGGATGACCTGGACAAGTTGTGCTGGACGGAGATTGGCGCGCGTGCCACCCAGTTGCGTTACAACGGCAAGATTGACAAGTTTCAGCAAGCGCAGCGCAACATCCGGCGCATCCTCAAGCAACGCGCCACGGAGAATGATCGGGCCATCCATGCACACGACCTGCCATTGAATCTGGACGTGCTGGTGGTGAAGCCCCGCTGGCTATGCGGCTCCTTTGCCTTTCATCCGATGCTCGGGTTCAGTCGCAAGCAACAGGCGGAGAGCATCGCCCATGGCTGTGCTTCGACCCTTTGTGCCGTTGCGGATCACTTCAACCCCGACAACAAAGCCCACGCGGTCGATGTCGCTTCGCTCAGACAATGGGCGCGTGGCCGCGGAATCGCTTTGGATCAGTTGCCGGATCGCGTTAGGCCGGGATCGGGCGGGGCGCTGGATTTCGGCCCCGGCAACCTATCCGATGAGCAACGGCAACAGGGGTTCTGTTGGTTTCGACGCGCGGACCCACAGTCCGGGAAACATCCCATCTGTCCGTTCCACCCCAACCATCCCGCCGCCACCGGGGACGAGGAGGTCAGCCCGGACTTGCATAACATCTACCTTGCCTGCGGACGCAGAACCACCCACGAGTCGAGAAACCGCTAAGCGGCAAACCCGTTTGAGCCGCAGCCGCAATTCCTCCATTGACGCCCACCCGGTTCGTGCTAGGTTCGATCCTTGCAATACATGCACATGTCATCCTGTTTCCGCACCGTCCTGCTGGCACTGATGCTGGCCGCCGCAAGCTGTACCAATTATTCCTCCGTCAGCGAAAAGCAACCGACGTTCCATCCGGTCACTCCCGCCGGCCGGATCATCGCCCAGACCCTCAAGCAACCCACCCAAGCGCCCCAAGCGCGGATTGGCGGTTTCATTGACGCCGCCGCCGCCGCCGCCGCGGTCTTGGAAAAACACCCGGATGATGTGCAAGCCCGCAGGGATTACAATTTTGCGGTGGGACGCATTTTCGAAGTCATCCACAGCGCCCGCTTGGAACCATGGAAAGCCCCGCTGATTTGTCCGGGGGCCGGCGGCAACTGGAGCTTTGCCGTGGCTTCCGATGGGAAACCCGAGCATGATCCCTCGCATTTCCGCATCCTCCCCACTGACCGCTATGAGTTCAAGGGCACTCTGGTCAAGGATCGCTCTCTGAAGGACGGACTGGGATCACCCATGGTCATTGCCAGCAAGGATTTTGATCCGACCAAGTTCGATCCCTTCATCCAGGGGAAAAATGTCTACTATGGCGTGACCGAGGTGCTGCAGTTCAAAGGACGCCATTGCACCGCCGCCTACATCGATCCTCTATCCAGCGAAACCGTGGATTTTGCCGGCCACACTTACCCGGTGGCTGCGGATTTCACCGCTCCCCTGGCGCTGGCGCTGGCGGAGTTGGCACCCCGGAAAAAAGAACTCCAGCGCCTGCTTCGCCCCGGTGAGTTCGTGTCAAGCACCCGCTTGGCACGACTGCAACCCTATGACCCGCGAAAAATCCCCATCCTCTGCATTCATGGACTCGGAGATTCGCAGGCCACCTGGGCACCCTTGATAGAATCCTTGCGGACCCACCCCGCCATCCGCAAAAATTACCAGGTCTGGTTCTTTAGTTATCCGACCGGTTACCCTTATCCCCTGATGGCCGCAGTCCTGCGCAAACAGATGGATGCCATCAACTCCTATCACCCCGACCACAAACGAATCATCGTCATCGGTCATAGCATGGGGGGCATGATCGCCCGCGCGTTGATCACCGACAGCGGTATGAAAATTTGGGACGCCTACTATGACGTGCCGCCGGCCAAACTGGCCGTGTCCAAAGAAACCCGCCGGATTTTCGCGAGCGCGTTTATTTTCCAGCACCGGCCTGAAATCGCTCGCGTCATCTTTGCTTCAGCCTCCCACCGTGGAGCGAACATGGCCACCGGATTCGGCGGCCGCCTCCTGTCCAAAATCATTGGCAGCAACGCCACCACTCCGGGACTGGCGGGTGATGAGGCCAAAGCCATCAGCCTGATGCGGCCGGATCTAACCGGCGACAAACTCAAGCGCATCCCCAACAGCATCGATGTCCTCAGGCCGGGAAACCGCTTCGTGACCACCATCGACAAAATTCCCACGACCCGGGGCGTACCCTTCAATTCCATTATCGGCGACCGGGGCAAGGGCGGCAATTTGGACCATACCCCGCCGGTCAGCAGCGATGGCATCGTGCCCTACTGGAGCAGTCATCTCGAAGGTGCCGAGAGCGAACTCATCGTCCCCAGCGGGCACTGGTCTAACCAAAACCCAGCAGCCATCGCCGAGGTCAGACGCATCCTCCTGAAACACCTCAGCAATCCACTTTAGTCCGTGGCGGTGCTTGTTCATCCTGCGGGCATGCGTACCGGTGTCGATGACACACACGCCCTGTGCGCGCGCCGTTCTGACAGCCCTGAAAAACTATTGCAAGCTAAATCTTGCAAGATTGCAACGGTTGCGGCATTTTCCTGCCGTGACCACGAACCACCCCGCCATCCGCATCCCCGCCGCCGCCGTCCGTGAACTTGAGCAAGTCGAGCAGATGGACTGGACGGACGGTGTCTCACTGACGGACTTGTTGGAGTGGATCAACGCGGTGGTCGCACGCTTCCGCCCGGATGAGATTGGTACCGACTCCCGGGCGAGCCAGGAGTTTTCGCCGCGCACGTTCCGCCACTACCAGACGCTCGGCTGCATTGACGCGCCTGAACGTGCCGGCAAGCAGGTAGTCTATCGGTTCCGCCACTACCTCCAAGGTCTGCTCATCCGCAAGCTGCTGTGGGAGCGGGTGCCGTCCGAAAAAATCGCCACACTGATGGCGGGTCGCACCACCGCCGATTACAAGCAACTGCTCTTCGAAGGTATCGAGATCATCGCCCGCCCATCCAAATCATCCGGTGCCACGGCCACCACCTCACAGGCGGCGGAGGCATGGAAACGCATCGTCGTTGTGCCGGGCGTCGAGCTGCACCTGCGTGGCGACCTGCCGAAACCCAAGCCCGCCGAACTCAAGCAATGGATCTCCCTGCTGGAAACCGCCCTGCGCAAAAACCTCTGAATTGACAACCAATGCCCTGCCCTGAAATCCATTCGGTTCTTGATCAATACCGTGACCTCGAATCGAGGACGGCCAGCTTGATGCAAGGTGGGCATTCCGCATGTCAGGATGGAAAAGGTGCTATGAGATTTGACACCCATGACCCCATTGTTATCCTCGATCTGCACAAGGCCAACGACCCCAATCGCTGCAACTCGCAATCCGTAATGAACAAAGTCGCACAAGTCACCCTCGTCTTCTGGGTCATGAAGATCTGCGCGACCACACTGGGAGAGACGGCGGGGGATCTGCTGTCGATGACCATGAATGTCGGTTACGCCATGAGCTCCGTCATCCTGCTCAGCTTATTTCTGCTTTCACTCATCTCTCAACTTCGCGCCAAGGAGTTCCACCCGGTGCTGTATTGGACGGTGATCCTCACCACCAGTACCGCCGGGACCACCATGTCGGACTTCATGGACCGCACGCTTGGGCTGGGCTATGCGAAAGGCTCGCTGATTCTGATCACCTGCCTGGTGGCGGTCCTGGCGGCCTGGCGCTTCAGCCAAAAGTCATTGTCGGTGAGCCTTATCCAAACCACCAAGGCGGAAGCATTCTACTGGGCCGCCATCCTCGTTTCTAACACCTTGGGCACCGCCTTGGGTGATTATCTGGCCGACGATTCGGGTCTGGGATTTATGGGCGGAGCCGCCCTCATCGCCGGGTTGCTGCTCGTAGTCGTGCTCGTCACCTGCCTCACCCGGGTCAATCGTGTGCTGCTGTTCTGGGTTGCGTTTGTTCTGACCCGACCGTTTGGAGCCACTTTTGGTGACCTTCTGACTAAAACCCCCACCCAAGGTGGTCTCGGCTTCGGAACGGTAGGGTCTTCAGCGATTCTGGCGGGCCTACTGGCGATCTTCGTCATTTATACGAGAATCGCTCAAAAGCGTGTTCCTCTCCCGGCATGACATTCAGCAGAAACGCAGCGAAGACCGCCGAAGCCCACCAAGGGCAGATGTCCGGGCCAGTGGCGCTGGTGATCTGCGATCTG
>JBAXPF010000060.1:0-16137 GCA_037132955.1 Verrucomicrobiota bacterium
GCGAGCCGCCGCCGCCAGCGGCGATGCTAATGACGCCGGTGGTGTAGAGGGTGCTGGTGTCCCAAGTCAGGCCGCTGAGCGCTGGCAGATTAAGCGGCAAGGTGAACGCGCCCGTGGGTGTTCCAATCCAGTCGAACAGATCCCACGAATTGCCCGCGGCAAAGGTCCCGGTGAAATTGCTCGCCTGAGTCAGGTTGAGGGTGCCGCCAAAGGTGATGGTTCCAGCCGTGTTCTGCACCAGTTTGTCGCTGTCGTTGGCCGTGGTGCTGAACAACCGGATGTTGGTGGTGCCGCCGGTGAGGTCCAGCGCGTTTTGTATCGTTAGAGTCCCCTTGGCCGGGGTGACCAACGTGCGGTCGCCGGGGGCCACAATCGCACCGCCTCCAACGGAGACGCTTCCACCGCTAACCGTGCCTTTGCCCATGAGGGTTTGTCCGTTGGCCAGAGCCAGGGTCGAAGTGTTCAGCCCCGACACGTTGAGAAATGCGCCGCTGGCGATGTTGATCGAGGGGGAATTGGCGATATTGTTGGTATTCGCCGCCTCCAGCTTGAGCGTGCCACCGTTGATGATCGTTGCACCGTTGTAGGTGTTTGCCGACATCAGCTTGAGCGTGCCGTTGCTGGAACTGGTAAGGGTCAGGCCACCGCTGCCTTGGATACCACCGCCGTTGACGGTCAATTCCGTTGTCCCGCCCATGACGGTGATCGGAACCGTGCCCGTATTCGTCACCATGCCGCCGTTGAAGGTATCCGAGACGGTTGTGGAGACGGGTGCGGAGAATAGCAAGGTGGCGCCGTTGGCGTTGTCAAACGATACCTGGCGGGCGATCGTATTGGTGCCCGCGCACACAAGGCCGAGGTAATTCTTGGTTCCTAGTGTTGTCGTAAAGGTGTAAGCGGTTGACCCGGTGTCGTTGGCACCGCTCAGGTAGAGCCGATTACTCCCCGACCATTGCACCAAGGCGCCAGTCGCCCAGGACGGTTGGGCAAAAGCGTCGCCGGTCTGATTTCTGTAGGCCAGTCCGCCACCGGTGTTCAGTTTTATTTGGTTCGCATTGCCCGACGGGGTAGTGACGTTCACGTCGAAAAACCCCCCGCTGTTGCAGGTGATTGCGTTAGCCGAGGCCGCGGTTAAAACCGGATTTTGGGAAGTAAAACTAATCACAGAGGGCTGCCCGGTGGTGGGATCTGTGCCAGAGATGGTCGAATTAAATGAGCTGGTAACCGCGAGCGTGTTGACAGCTAAAACCGCAGTACCGCCGTTGGAAATGTTCCAAGTGCCGCCCTCACTCAAGCCGCCGTTGTTATTCCTTGTTATTCCTGATATGGTCGAGCCCGCGCCAGTCACATTGACGACGTTGGTGGCAAGGTTGCCTACTCCCAATCGACCTGACGCATTAAATACAGCACCGTTTATGACGTTCAGCGTGTTGTTCCCAAAGGAGGCGGTGCCGACATTAAAGGCACCTGTAAATTGCACGCTTCCACCATCGATTGTCAGCGTGTTGTACTGGCTCAATTGTCCAATGCCCGATTGGAGACCGGGGGTATTTATTATGAAACTATAGTTTGTTCCATTGAAAGGTATGTTGTTCTTGATCGTCAGGCTGCTGGCGGTGGCGAGGGTGTTGGCGCCACTCTCGACGATCCCGGTTATTGTCCCGGGGCCGTTGTTTAGGAGAGTGGAGGCGCCGTTGGTATAACAGTACTCTGATCCCGTGGTGCCGTTGAGGTCGACGACGAATGCGCCTTGCCTGACGAAGAAACCGTCCCACGAATTTGGGGATGTGGTGTGGCTGTTCGCATTGACAATATTCCCGACGATGTTAACCGGGTTGGACGAGTAGTTGGTCCAGTATTGCTGTGTTGCCACGTTGGTGCTTCCATTCAGCACGATGTTCACGGGTAGCGCGGCAGTTCCGATCGTGACTGGCCCTGCACCCGCAGCGACGTTGATTGTATTATTGCCGGCTACGCTGGTTATGGCACTTCCCGGTGCCGTGCCCAAAGTGAGGGTCCGGGTCGTGCCGGAATCGGCTCGGATGGTCGTCCCCCCGACGTTGGTGTTATTGAAAGTCAGTCCACCAATGCTGGAATTGCCGTTCAAGCGGACCGTTGTATTTCCATAGTGGTTGCTCCCATTAAAGAAGGCGAAATCAGCAATGCCACTTGGAGCAGTCCCGGTTCCTCCATCACCGCTGGGGTTCGTTGACCAGTCGGCGGTGTTCGACCAATCGTCTTCCGTGGTGGTGTCCCAGTAGTAGTTCGTCGCATGGGCGCCAGCCGCCAGAGCCAGCAGCGCCGCCAGTGCGAGCGCCTGACATTTCCGTTCGCCCGTCATCTGATAGATCCTGGTTTGCATGGTGTTTTTCCTGAGTTTTTGTAAATTTCCTGGGCCTTGTCCGGGACGTGCGGAAGCCAACCGTAATATCGGACATCTGTCATGTCCCTTGAATAAGGGACATCGGGTGGGTTATTTGCCCAAATACTTGGCGACGTCCTGGGAGCGGGAATGGAACGGGGATGTGCCCCGCAACAGCCATTTACTCAATCATCGTACATTTTTACTCAATCATTGGCGTGTGCCTATCCGGCGCAAGTGCTGTCCTATACCAAGATGCTCGGCCAACTGGTGGATGCGGGAAACACGACGACTCTGGCCGGATATCTTGAGGCACTGCAAACCGCCTTTCTGCTATCCGGATTACAGGGTTGGTCCGGCAGCGTGGTGCGGCAACGTGCCAGCAGTCCGAAACTGGTGCTGTGGAACAACGCGTTGATTCATGCCATCTCCCGGCGCAGTGCCGCGGCGGCTCTGGCGGACACCACTTGGCGCGGCCGCTTGGTTGAAAACGCGGTTGGTGCGCACTTGCTTTGCCATCTGCCGCCGATGGAATTCTCGGTCCACTACTGGAAACAGGGCGATGCGGAAATGGATTTTGTCGTGGCCACCGCCGACAAGGTCTGGGGCATCGAAGTGAAATCCGGTCGCGGCAGCAAAACCGCCGGTCTGAGACCTTTCCAAAAAAAGTGCCCTGCTGCGAAAACCTTGCTGGTGGGCGGCGGGGGCATCCCGTTGGAAGAATTCTTTCGGACTCCTCCAGAGGCATGGTTCATGCCATGAGGATTGAGCCCGAAATCCGAAGTTGAATTCCTGCAATGGGGAAGAAAAACCACAGATTACAGGATTTCACAGAATTTTTTGGTTTGGATTTTTTCACCATTTGCCACTTCGGAGAAGTTGCAAATGGAACCTAATTTAATCCGTGGAATCTGTGTAATCCGTGGTTGTCTAACTAATAATCAAGATCCAACGTCGGTTTTCAGCTTGAGGGCTATTTGCCGAGATACTTGGCGACGGCCTGGGAGCGGGAGTGGACGTGGAGTTTCTTATAGATGCGGGCGATGTATTCCTGCACTGTCCAGTAGCTGATGCCGAGTTGGTGGGCGATTTCCTTGAGCAGCAGGCCCCTGACAAGAGCATCCAGGATTTCCTGCTCGCGGGCCCCCATACGCACGAGCTCGGCGGCGGGCGCGTTGGGCGCGGTGGTTGCGGCGGGCGCTTTTCTGAAAGTCTGGACCACGCGGCGGGCGATATCAGCGGACATCGGCGCACCGCCGGCGAGGATTTCCTTAATGGCAGCGATAAGTTGGGCGGAGCGCACGGGCTTGAGCAAATACCCGCCCGCACCGGCGGCGAGCGAGTTGAAGATCGCGTCCGTGTCGTCATAGACGGTCACCATGATGATCAGTGCGTCCGGCAGGCTTTGGGCAAGGTGGGCCACACATTGGACCCCGTCCATCCCGGGCAGGTTGATGTCCATCAGCACGACCCGCGGGCACAACGCCGGCAGGTCGCGCACGGCTTGTTCGCCATCGGCAAACGAGCCCACCCACTGCAGACCGGTCGCGCGCTGGAGCATCGTTTCGAAGCTCTGGCGCAGGCCGGAATTGTCTTCCACAATGGCAACGGTGATGGGCTTGGCGCTCATGAGCAGTTAGATGAGGGGGGGAGCCCTGTGCGGCAGCTTATCGCAGCTGCGTGAGCCCCACAATCCCCGATTTGATGGCTGAAGGCTAGCGCTTAGGGGCGCTGAGCGTGATGGTGGTGCCCTGACCGGGCGTGCTGCTGAGGGTGAAGGTGCCGCCGATTTGCTCCATGCGGGCGCGCATGTTGGCGCTGCCGCGAGCTTGGGCGGGCGGGCGCGCCGTATCGAATCCGCAACCGTTATCTTCGATGGTGATCTTGAGATACCCGTTGCGCGTGGCAATGCGCAGGGTGATCTCGCTGGGCGCACCATGTTGGACGGCATTGTGGATCGCTTCCTTGGCGGCAAGGAACAGGTTGTGACGCTGGACCGAATTGAGCGGGACTGACGGCAAGGTTTCCGGCAGGTCCAACCGGCAACGGACCCGGGCCAGGGCCAGGTAGTCCTGGGTGAACTTGCACAGATAGGCGGCAAAGCGCTCCAGCGTGTCGTTGGCGGGATTGGTGGCCCAGACGATCTCGCCGAGCCGGCGGACGTTGGTTTCGATCCGGGTGAAAATGTCGCTGAAATGCACGCGGGAAGGATCTTTAGCCGCCAATTCGTCCTGCGCCAACTCGCTGATCATGGCGATCTCCGCCAGATTCGCGCCAAGGTCGTCGTGGAGGTCGCGGGCAATGCGGGCGCGTTCCCGGTCGAGCACTTGCTCGCGCTTGAGCCGCAACCCGGCCACGTAGCGCCACGCGGCAAACACCAGACTGATCACCGCAGTCGCTATCAACAGCCAAAACCAGACGCGCTGGGTCACCGGCAACAGGACGGCCAATTCCACCCGTTGCGGCACGTCGCGCTGGCGGTCGGCGAGACTGATGCGCCAGACGTTCTCGCCGACTTTGACCACATCGCTCACCGCGCAGCCGACGGCCGACTTGAACACGAGCGGCCAGTGGCTGTAGACAAACAGGTCACCCGCGCGCGCTCCGGCATCGGTCAGTTCGATGCGCACGGCATCCCGCGAACTGGCCACCTGCTTGATCTCCGCCGCCCCGCAGTAGATGTGAAGGTTGGATCCGATCAGCACCGGCCGGCTTGGCGTGCGGTCCACCTCGGTGAAAACCAGATGCTTCGAATGGCCATTGGGCAGCACCGGCGTGGGCCACATGCCGTGGGCGATGCCGAGGAATTCGTTGTCCCAGAACGACCAGACTGCGTAGTGCCGTTCGGGGTTCAGGCCCGCCTGGACAAAATCAAAGTGGGTGGGAATGACGTATCCACCACTCGAAAAGCAATTGAACAGCAGCACCACCGTGGAATCGCCCCAATTCCGGCGGATGTGCCCCACGAGCGCCGACCAGGCCGGCATCGTGAAAAGGTGGAGCACTTCCGTGCGCTCCCGGGCCGGCGGGCTGAGCACTTCCATATTGCGCCAATAGGGATCGAAGGCTTTCCAGTAAAACGGCTCGGACGTGATGGCGGCCCCGCAGGACAGACCCACGATGCTCAGCCACGTCCGCATCACCGGCTCGCCGCCCTCCACGCTGCACATTTTTTCGATCTCCCCCGCCATGTAAAAAACATCCGGGTCCACTGCAAACCAGCGGCCTTGGAGCGCGAAGGACGGGAGGCTCTCCGCAATGACTTTGCGCAACTCCTGACGTGAGGCATCCGATGCGATCCGGCTGGCGTCCACGCGGCCCACCGTGGCGCGATCCGGCACATCACCTCCGCCGGCGTAGAGCAGGTATGTGTCTTCGCCCGCCGCACGGCGGATGGCAGCCCAATCGTCGCGGTAGATTTCAAATGCAGTGCGCTTCTCGTCCGGCCCGCGCTCCACCGCGCGCGGACAGGAGATTTTCAAATAGGAGAACCCGCTTTGCACCGCGCGACGGATCGTGGCGGTGATCGCGGCCAGTCCCGCGGCGGCTTCTGCCGGTGGGTTGCGTTCAAAGTTCAGCCGCAGGCCGAAACGTGCGCCGGTCTCGCCGACGCAACTGGCCACCTGCACCCTCCACGGAGCGTCCAGCGCCGCCCGCGCCGGCTCCGCCGCGTCATCAATCTGGATCACCTCGGGGCGCAGGCGCCCGGCGGATCGCTGCACCGTTTCCGCCACCTTGAGCAGTTCGCCATCGGTCGTCTTATATGTGCGGAAATTCCAACTGTTCCAGCCGGACAGCGCGCCCTTCGAGGTCCGCGCTCCGTGGGTCGTTCCCACCCACTCCGTCCAGCGTGCCATGGCCCGCTCCGGCTTGTCCATCAGCAGCGCCACCTGCTGGCCCCAGCGCGTCTCGCCTGGTCCCACCCGCGCGCCGCTCATGTCCGCGATGAGACTGAAAGACATCCTGCCTCTCTGCACCGGCGTAAAGCGGGCCGCGAGGTAGGCAGTGGGCGTGCCGACCGGCCCGAACAAAAAGCCGGCACCATCCCCGCGGTAAAAGCCGCCCGCTTCCCGCACTTCAAGCGGCGTGGTGATTTCGTTGAGCGCCACGATCTGCAGCATCGGCGCGTGCCAGCCTGTGATCAGCCAATCCTCGGGCTTGCCAGCGAGCAGCAGACCGCACCCCAACCCTTCGCGCTCCCCGGTGGGTCCGGCATCATCCATGGCCACCGCGGTCAGAGTATCCAACTTGAGCGGCGACTGCCCGGCATTGCGGATGCCCGCCTGGAGCAGGACGCCCGGCACGCCCGGCACCCGGCCGAGACGCAATAACAGGTCCACCTGCTCCGTTTCGAAATGGATCGTGGCTGCGGTCACTTCGGCCTGACCGTAAGGGGTGACCTCGGCTGAAGGCACCGCCGGGCCAACCACCGTGCCCGCCGCCGATGACAGCTCTTGAGACCTGCCATCCATCCGGGCACTGGCCGCGAAGCCGGCGCGAAAGCGCCCCATCCCTGGCACGGCGACCGTGAACGTGCGCCCGTTTGCATCCATGGCTGCGCAGACGGCGGCTTCAGGCAGCGTCGCTCCCGCCCTCAGCAATGCCAGGAGCCACAGGCCAACGCCCAGCCTCACGCACCGCTGGCATCCGGCCCGCCACAGACCATCGAACATAGCATGCACGGCCAAAGAGTATCCATGGATCCTGCCAGCGCACGCAAATTTCATGAACGCGCGGAGTATTCGTTAGAACCCCGCTTACTCCGCCGGGGGTTGCTTGATCTGGATTCCGGATTCTCCGGCAGTTAGATGATAGGTCTGCTTGCCGTACCGCAAGCCGTCGAGCGTCCCGCGGAATGGCCGGGCCAGAGTGGAATCGGCGAGCACAATCTTGCCGTCCGGCGACGGGCTGAATCCGAAAAATGTGCTGATCACGCAATCGGTGAAACTGGCGCCGTCGATGCACTCCCTGAAACAACCTTGTCGTTCCGCAATTCTCACCGGGGCATCGTACTGCTTGCAGTCAGGCCCGTAGAACTCATGAGCTTGCGTGAACGGCCCTTCCTTTGTCACCGCAGCCGTGCGACAATAGAAATCAAACGCGTCCCGGGGATAACCGAGCCGCCACATCGCGCTGACGGTCAGCGGCACCCAGCCATCGAACGCCCCCATTGGCCCGTGATCGGGCCGGTCGGAATTCGCTGCGGCAGCGTCCTTGAGACTCATGGCCCGCATCCAGTCGCGGGTAAACAGTTCGCGCTTCACGAAATCGGTCATCTCGCGTCGCATCGTGGGACTCAGATCACCGGCCAGCGCATTCCCGACGTAGATATAATCCACGCAATGGCGCAACTCAACGCGCCGGCCGTCCTTGTGCAAGCCGTTCCAGACGCCTGCGCCTGGCTTGTAAAGGTCCATGACGGCCGGCACAAGTTGGTCGGCGCCCGCGCGGAGATCCTTGGCGCGGGCCGGGTTGTTCCGCAGATCATATAGCAGCGCCATTTGCCTCATCATCAGCACGTTCTGGGCGTTCACGGATGCCACGCGATGGATATAGGCCGGGGCACATTCTAACAAATTCACGTTTTCACCACAATTTTCAAGCGGGCTGTCCGGCAACACCATCGTCTTCCAGTCGTTGGCGATGTCGTCCATCCGCTTCAAGACGGTCTGGCCGTTCTCCAGGGTTTCGTCAAGAAACGCCAGGTCACCGGTTAGGCGCAGGTAATCGAACGCCAGCTGGAAGATCTGACTGGCGTTGAACGCGTAGCCGGAGCCGCTCATCTGATCGTAGTGAGCCGCGTCATAACCTTGGGTTGCGGTGAGTTCGATGGTCTGCGTGATGCGGACATTTTGCACCAGCCAGCGGCGCGTCGTCGCTTTCATGCCTGCCGGCTCCAGCAAGGCCCAGACGGTGTCTTGCAACGAAGCGTCCCAAACATAATGCGTCCCCGGTGGGCGCTCGCCGTTGCTGACGAAGGACCGCGGATGCACGGGATATTGGGTGCGCTCGATCGCCAGCAGCGAGGCCACACCCATATAATAATTGCGCGTCAAGGCGGCGTTAGCAGTGGTCAGCACCGGCAGGTGGCCGGAAAAATGTGGGTTGCCGGGCGTGAACGCGTCCGTCCAGCGCTGTTCCCAGCAGCGCTTGAATGCCTCGAATTGCGCTGCAAACGCGTGTGCCCACTGCGACACCGCGCTGACCACCGCTTGCGCCTCTGGCGCATGACCATCCCCAGCCACAAACTCAAGCACCTGCTCCCCGCCGGGCTGAATGGTGGGCGTCCAGCACCAGCGGATGATGCCATTGTCATGGGTCACCGCCGCCGGCGACTGTGCCGGGCTGATAGCCGTGGCAAAACCTATCCACTGCGTGGTGTTGAGCACCGAAACTCCATCCGCCTGCAATTGGCCCGGCACCGCCAACGCCAACTCGACTTGGCGTGCCTCCGCTCCGGGATTGGAAACCCGGACCCGCACCAACACCGCGCGCTGCTCGTTGATCATCCGGGTATCGCTCTCCACGACCAATCCGCCGCAGTTCGGATTGCGTCGCAACGCCCGGTAGGGATACCAACGGAACTCTGCTGCCGGGAATTCGCGGCCATCCAGCGTCAGCGTGACCGCTGGATAACCCATCCGCAGCGTCTCTTCCCAAAGGCAGTCCTCAGGATAGCAGAAAAACGACGTGAGATCCCGGCTCACCAAGAGCATGTCATGAAAATTGTGAACGTCGGGCGGATTGGCCGTCGCCGCCGCGGCAATCCACTCGCCTGCCATTTCGTCAAGCGGCGGAATGGCGGGATGATCCGCGCGCACGGGAGCTGGCTCCCCGGCCAGAATGGAACAGACGGAGGTCAGGAGCACCGCACATTCTAACATAATTCCCGTTGTTGTCTGCTTCATGGCTTGAAAACGATGAGGCAACTCTCTGCGGCCGGCAAACTCAATTTGAGCTCGACCTGGTCTGGTGAAATTCTGACGAAATCGAGTGGAGTGATGGCCAGGGTGGTTGGATTCCACAGTTCCGGTTCCCCGGTGGCCTGCAAGCGCAGCGTGATCGCGGCGTCGGTAGCGGAACCATTCCAAACCATGAACACATCCATGCCGTTGCGTTTGCGATGATTGTAGCCTGTCCATTTGTCGAACTCGTATTCGGCTGAGTTGGCCCAGGTGCCGTTGACGACTTTGAAATCAGACTCGATGCCGGCGTTGCGCAGGATGCGCCGCAGATTTTCCAGGATCGTCTGCTCGTCGGTGGCGGTGATGAAATAGGTTTTGCCACCGTTAGAGTTGTTGCGGATCGGCGCAACGCTTGCCGCGGGCGTCAGGCTGCCCCACAGGGCGATAGATAAGTCTTGGATCTCACTGTCGGAATTGCCGAACTGCGCCGACTTTGATGGCGGCCGCTGCCAGCCGATCACGATGCCGCCGTCAGCATAAAATTGCCTGGCTTTTGCCAACGTCGCATACGGGATATGCTGGACCGGAGGGATGACCAATACCTTGTACTTTGACTTGTAGAGTTCGATCTGCTTGGCCGCAGGGTTCAAAGACGCGGTCTTTTCAAAGCGGTCGCAGGTGAGCAACTGGTGATCATACCAGGCCCTGTCCAGCGCCGTCTGGAATGCATAGGGATAACAATTTGAATCCACCCAGGTCTCATCCACATACTTGGAATAACCCGGCCAGAGCATTGCCACCGGCGCGATGCTGAAATTCTCGTCGTCGCTGCCGCTGAGCATATAACTGAGCCGGTTCTGCCGTTCACACCAGGCCTTATACTTCGGCCAATTCGCCTCGTCGCCGGTGTAGTAATAGAACGGGGGGCAATCGGAGTCGGGATCCTGCACGGAGCCTTTCGGATTGAACGCGTGGGGGATCAGCACATTGACGCCATGAACCTGGCACCAGTCGCCCATCCATTTTCTATCAGACCAGGTCAAACGCCCGGGGTTATAGGCCCCGAAAATCTCACACATCGCGTAATGGCTCGGCAGATTGTTGGTGATGGCGACCGAGCTGATCAGTTTGGGCAATTGGCACATCCAGTATTTTTCCTCCCGTGGATAGAACTGGTCGCATACGAGGTCCATTCCCGGCATATCCTGGTATTTTTGCTTTTCCATCAGATTGATCGGCCCCCCTCCAAATCCCAGCGGCGCACAGCCGGGGCCGTGTTCATTGTCGTGGCCGATCAACTTGCCGCCTTTTGAATGCAGGTAGTCGCGGTAGGTGCCGTAGCCGACCCTGGCCATTCTCTCGCCAAGGACCGACCAGAATTCATAGGCTGCCTTGTGCGCGGCCTCGCCGCTGAGCGGGTAGCACCGGCCCACCATCATTTCCTTCCAGTGCGGGGAGTCGTTCTCCATGCCTTTCCCCCAAGTGCCGGCGAAGAACGGCTCGTCATAGAAAGAACCCAGGATCTGACCGGGCTTGGCATGCTCATAGTGGGGCTTGATGACATTATCCAGAAACCAATCGATGGCGTCCTGGCTGGCCAGATCCAATTGCTTGGTGAACGCCGGGTCGTCCTGCTCGAAATCATAGCTGAACTTCATGATTTTCCATTTCCCGGCGGGCACGTTCCAACTCAAAGTGCCATGCGTAATGAATTGACCCAGATCTATCAGAGAGGCGGCATCCAGGCTGTCCTTGGTGTCGTCATATTTCCCTGCGATGGTTTTTATGTAGGTGGGGCCGCGATGGTCCGGGGCCTCGTATGTCGCCGGGCCGGACACGTCGATGGCGGATGACCGCAGGTATTTGAACTTGTGTTGCGGCGGGACCTTGCCGCCGGCATTGAAACTCTGCCACTCCTTGCCCTCGTCATAAATATAAGCGCCCATCCCTTGCGTCTGGGCATGATCCAAGATCGCGGAGAAATCCGCCCAGAACTTCGGCCCGAGCCAATCCGGGTGCGGTCGTGGCTCAATCACGAGACTGCCGTTGCCCCCATCCTTGATCCGATCCACATGATCCCGAAGGATTTTGTGATCCTCGCCGTGCAACCATAACAGCGGCGTGGTCAGCCGCTTGGCTAGCGGCAGGGTCAGAAAATCGGACTTCAAGGCCTCATACGCCAACTGCCGTGCTGCCGGAGTCATGGGACCCGGTGACTTGGCGGTGGCCACCTCTTGCGCCAGTCCGCCCTCTGCAACAAGCATGGCCAAAAGTATCGCGACGGTCTTCATCCGCTTTCTACTCATTGACATTCAACCTCCTTTCCGGAAATTTTCAGAATGGTTCGCGGTTGCGTCCACTCGGAACATGGCGTAAGTAACTGTCAGGAGGCTGTTCAGGCATGAAGTGTGGCACCTTCCGAAAGGGTTGCGAAATGCGCAATAACCAAAAATCCAAATCCTCCGCAGGCACTCTGCGCCAGCAGGCAGAGCAGCGACTCGCGACCCTGCCCAAGGGCGAGCCCCCGCTTCGCCCCGACGACTATGAGCGAGTCTTCTACGAGCTCCGCGTCCATAAAATCGAACTGGAGATACAGAATGAGGAACTGCGCCGGACCCAGACGGAACTGGAAGTCAGGCGGGCCCTTTATTTCGACCTCTACGACTTGGCACCGGTCGGCTATTGCACCCTCAGCGCACAGGGGCTGATCCTCGAGGCCAACCTTACCATTGCCACCATGCTCGGCCTGCCCCGGGGCGAACTGGTCGGCCGAATCCTGTCCAAATTCATGTTTGAGCCGGACGTGGAGATATACTACCGCCATCACAGGCAACTCTTGGCGGCCCGCGAGCCACAGGATTACGAGTTGCGCATGAGGCATACGCAGGGGCCGCTGGTCTGGGTACGAGTCGAAGCGACCGTCACAGAGGATGTGCAAGGCCGGCCTGTGTGCCGCATCGTGCTCAGTGACATCAGCGGCCGCAAGGTGGAAGAGGAGGCGCTGCGGGCCAGCGAGGAGCGCTTTCGCGGCTTGTTCGAGCACATGGCCGAAGGGCTTGCCATATGCCGGATGCTCTTCGAAGACGGCGAGCCACGGGACTTCGTTTACCTCTCAGTCAATCACGCCTTTGAAACCCTGACCGGGTTGCGTCATGTGGTCGGCAGGAAATTCAGCGAGGTCCTGCCCGGCGCGTTGGAATCCGATCCGCAGATAATCACCACCTACGGCCGCGTGGTTCAAACCGGTAGACCGCAAAAATTCGAGGTGTTCGTCAATGCCCTCAACATGTGGCTTTCCATTTCCGCTTACAGCCCGGAACCGGGGTGTTTTGTGGCCGTGTTCGACGTCATCACTGAGCGCAAACAGGCGGAGGACGACGCGCGCCATTCCCTGGAGCGACTGGCGCTGGCCCAGCGCTCATCGGGTTCGGGCGTCTGGGATTGGGACATGACGAGCGGAGAACTCAGCTGGACGCCCGAGATGTTCCACTTGTTCGGGCTCGATCCGGAGAACTCCCAGGCGACCTTTGAAACATGGCGCAGCGCCGTCCATCCGGACGATCTGGAGAGCGCCGAGGAACGCATCGGCACCGCGGTGCGCGACCACCTCCGACTGGAGAATAACTACCGGATTGTGCTGGGTTCCGGCGAAGTGCACTGGGTTCACGTCTTGGGCGACACCACCTACGATAGCGCTGGCCAACCGCTGCGCATGACAGGCATCTGCATCGACATCTCCGAACGCAAGCGCGTCGAGGAGGTGCTGTCCTTCCTGGCAAAGACCAGCAGCGGAGTCACAAGCGAGGAGCCGTTCTTCAGGTCGTTGGCGCGACACCTGGCCGGGGCCCTGCAAATGGATTTCGTCTGCATTGACCGCTTGGAAGGAAGCGGGTTGAATGCCCGGACCGAGGCCGTGTGGTGTGACGGCCACTTCGAGGACAACGTCACCTATGCCCTGAAAGACACGCCCTGCGGCGATGTGGTAGGCAAGGAGATTTGTTTCTTCCCCAGCGATGTCTGCCAACTTTTTCCGCGCGACCAAGTGCTCGTTGAGCTGCGGGCGGAAAGTTATGCCGGGGTGACGCTGTGGAGCCACACCGGCCAACCCATCGGATTGATCGCCGTCATTGGCCGCCGCCCGATGGGCGACCGCGCGCTGGTCGATTCCACGTTACGACTGGTGGCACAACGGGCGGCCGGGGAGATTGAGCGCATGCAGGCGGAAGAGGCGCTGCGGAAAAACGAGCAGCGGTTCCGCAGCTATTTCGACATGCCCCTCATCGGCGTCTGCATCACCTCGCCCACCACGGGCTGGTTGGAGGTCAATGACCAACTCTGCGCGATGTTGGGTTACGAGCGTACCGAGCTGCTCAGCACTCTCTGGCCGCAACTCACCCATCCGGACGATCTGGCCGCTGACTTGGATCACTACAACCGCGTGCTGCAAGGTGAAATCGACCAGTACAGACTGGAGAAACGTTTCCTCCACAAAAACGGAGAAGTCGTTGATGTGGACTTGTCCGTCGGATGCGTTAGAAATTCGGACAGGACTGTAAACTTCTTCGTGGCCCTCCTGCTCGATATCACCGAGCGCAAACGGGCAGAGACCGCTCTCCAACTCGCTCTCGGGCAGCGGACCTCCCTGGTCAAGGAAATCCACCACCGGGTTAAGAACAACCTGGCCATCATGGTCAGCTTGATCAATATGCAGGTGCGCCGCATCAAGCACCCGGACGCCCTGACTGCCTTGGCCGATACAAAATCCCGTTTGTATTCCATGTCGTCGCTGCATGAAATGCTCTATCGCACCGGCCGGATGGACCGGGTTGAAGTCAAAGGCTATCTGGAGTTGCTTTGCGATCACTTGTCACAGACCTATGGCATGTCGGCACAAGGGGTTCAAATCAAGAGCCGCTCGTCTGCGGCCCTGACGCTGGAAACCGATCAAGCGGTGCCGTGCGGCTTGATTATCAACGAGCTCGTATCCAACGCGATGAAACATGCCTTTCCCAATGCCCGGCAAGGCAGCTTGAAGGTCGAACTGCTGGCGACGGCGGATTCCATCATGCTGCGTGTGGCCGACAATGGCATTGGCCTGCCGGATAGTCTGGAGGTCGAACGGGTGGGCAGTGTGGGTTTGACTTTGGTCAACACCCTGACCCGCCAACTCGCAGGCACACTGCAAATCCGGAGCAAGCACGGGACCCAGTTTGAAATCCGCTTTCCGCTCCGACCGCCCACCCCATCCTGATATGCCAGCACGCCGTTTATTGATCGTGGAAGATGAACTGATCCTGGCCATGGACTTGAAGGATCGCCTGGACGACTTGGGATACTCAGTGGTCGAGATGGTCAGCACGGGCGAGGCTGCCGTGACGGCGGCTCTGCAGCACCTGCCAGACCTCATCCTGATGGACGTCCGCTTGGCCGGCGCCATGGATGGAATCGCCGCCGCCCGGGAAATTCGCAGCCACCATAACATTCCTGTGATCTTCATGAGCGCCTACGCGGATGAGGAAACACGCCAGCACTCCCTAACGGCGCAGCCTGCCGGATTTCTATCCAAACTGGCGAATGACCGGGAATTACTCACCGGGATTGAAGCGGCGCTGAGATAGCGGTGGACGGATGGCCCGCGGGTCTTCGTCTGCCTTGTGGATTGACTGCGCGACCAAGTCCGTCAACGCCGCCTCCATGTTAGGGAATTTAAAGCCGAAACCCTCGGCAACGAGCGCGTTTGGCACGACTCGCTGGCCCTCCAAGAGCACGCTGGCGAAGCCACCGAGGGCGAGCTTGAGCGCGAATGCCGGCACCGGCAGCCATGCCGGGCGGTGCAGCGCCGAGGCTAACATGCGTGTGAAATCCACGTTGCGTACAGGTGCAGGTGCCGTGGCGTTGACCGCCCCGCGCAAATTTGCGGAGTAAACCGCGTGCACGATGGCGGCCCGCAGGTCGTCCATGTGAATCCACGACTGCCATTGGCGCCCCGTGCCCAACCGCCCCCCCAGGCCGTACCGGAACACGCACCGCATACGCTCATACGCCCCTCCCTCACGCCCTAACACCATGCCCAAGCGCAGGCACACCACCCACACGCCGAGCACCTCCGCCTCCATCGCCGCCGCTTCCCAAACCCGGCACAAGTCGGCTAGAAACCCGCTGCCGGACGCCGATTCTTCCGTTAGAAAAGCGTCGCCACCGTCGCCGTAATACCCGACGGCTGAGGCATTGACCAGCACCTCGGGTCGCTCCCCGACCGGCAAGCGGCGGATGGCCGCCACCACGCTGCGGGTCACCTCAACCCGGCTTGCCAGCAAGCGGCGGCGGGCGTCCTGGCTCCAGCGTTGGGCCACCGACTCACCGGCAAGGTTGATCACCGCGCGGTGCCCTGACAAATCCAGATTGGCAGGGGTTTGCCAGCGGGCAACGCCGGATAAGCTGCCGGTTCCCGAGCGGCTCACCCCGGTGACCGCCATCCCGTGCGCCGCCAGCAACGCGGGCAAACCGCTCCCGACAAAGCCCGTCACCCCGAGAATCGCTGCGCGTGGGTCCTTTTGCACGGCGCACCCTACACGCAAGCAACGGCCCTTGCCAAGTCCTGTCTTCAAGAGGGGCACGGGCAGCTTGCCCGTGTCTGAAGATCACTCGCTCCGACTGCGGCGGGAAGCCGCAGCTCCTGACAAGCAACGGCCCTTGCCAAGTCCTGTCTTCAAGAGGGGCACGGGCAGCTTGCCCGTGTCTGAAGATCACTCGCTCCGACTGCGGCGGGAAGCCGCAGCTCCTGACAAGCAACGGCCCTTGCCAAGTCCTGTCTTCAAGAGGGGCACGGGCAGCTTGCCCGTGTCTGAAGATCACTCGCTCCGACTGCGG
>JBAXPF010000061.1:0-16128 GCA_037132955.1 Verrucomicrobiota bacterium
GCATCGACCGCAACGATGCCGCCAAACCGACCAAATGGCCGGGGAGGCGGTGGCGCATGTCCAGGCTGCCCCTTTGGGGACGGCTAAAGGCCAACGCGGTCGCCTGTGAGCGGCTTATCAACTCCCCGTCCACCTGGAATGACCTTCCCGTCATCCCAGCCATGATTGCACGCGCAAAATTCGCCGTCATTTTCTCAATCTCGCCCCACGCCCACGCGGAAATTGATGCTGGCGGCGGCAATTCATCGGACTGTGAAATTTTCGATAGCTCCCCCATTAGCGCTATGTTCGCCACATCTGCCGCTCAGGGAGCAGACCGCGCCCGGAGTTCACCTGGCATCCTAGAGTTTCAACCCAAATTCTAACACACTGCCATGATTCGCAATTGTCACATGACCATCTGCCCGGCAATGCAAACACAACCAGAACTGAAGCCATGCATCAAACATTCATTCTCGGACGGCGCGACCAATGCGGTCTTCATCAAGAGAACTTGAACTCCTCTATTGGGGGCGTCATGATTCGTCGGATTACCCTCTGTTTCATTGCGGCCACCCTGCTTGCAATGGTGCTTCCCGCCTTGGCTGGCACGGTCAGTGCTAATTTCACCTCGGCTAGCAGTATTCCGGTTACAGCCACCTCCTACAGCGCCACGGGAAACGATGTCTCCATTTCCCTCGGTTTCGCCCCCCCAACCGGAACCAACCTCACCGTCGTCAATAACACCGGCTTAGGTTTCATCACCGGGCAATTCAGCAATCTAGCGCAGGGGCAGGCGGTGAATCTGACTTACAATGGCATCGCCTACAAGTTCGTGGCGAATTACTACGGCGGCACCGGCAATGATCTGGTCCTGCATTGGGCATATCAAGATTTAGCAGCCTGGGGACGTAACCCCGCCTATGGACAACTTGGCAATGGAACAACCACTGACAGCAGCGTGCCGGTATCAGTGGCCCAAAGTGGAGTACTTGCTGGCAAAACAGTGGTCGCTGTATCAGCGGGATATGACTACAGTCTTACCTTGTGCGCGGATGGTACGGTGGCTGCATGGGGTGAAAATTGGTTCGGCTTTGGCAACGGAAGCACGACCTCCAGTCACGTTCCGGTATTGGTGACCCAGAGCGGGGTTCTTGCTGGCAAAACAGTGGTGGCGGTCGCGGCAGGTAGAGGGCACAGTCTCGCCTTATGCTCGGATGGAACGGTTGCAGCCTGGGGAGGCAACACCTACGGCCAACTTGGCAATAACAGCGTTGCCAATAGTTTCGTTCCGGTATTGGTTACCCTGAGCGGGGTTCTTGCGGGCAAAAATGTGATTGCGTTGTCGGCAGGCGGCTGGCATAGTCTGGCGCTATGCTCAGATGGAACTGTTGCAGCCTGGGGATATAATGGCCATGGACAACTCGGCAACGGAACCACCATTGACAGCAGCGTTCCGGTATTGGTGACGAAAAGCGGAGGGTTGGCTGGCAAAACGGTCGTATCGGTCGCGGCAGGGCAATTCCACAGTCTAGCCCTGTGTTCAGACAGCACGATTGCCGCCTGGGGACGCAACTCCAACGGCCAACTAGGCAATAACAGCGCTACCAATAGCAACGTTCCGGTATCCGTCATGAAAAGCGGGGTTCTTGCGGGCAACACTGTGATTGCGGTGTCGGCGGGTGATTTCCACAGTCTGGCGCTATGCTCAGATGGAACGGTTGCCGCCTGGGGATATAATTTAGACGGTGAACTCGGCAATGGAAGCACGACTTCCAGCAATGTTCCGGTATTTGTTACCCTGAGCGGGGTTCTTGCGGACAAAACAGTGGTCGCTGTATCAGTAGGGAGCCAACACAGTCTGGCGCTATGCTCAGATGGAACTGTTGCCGCCTGGGGATATAATTCAGGCGGTGAAATCGGCAATGGAACAACCGCTAACAGCAATGTTCCGGTATTGGTGACCCAGAGCGGGGTTCTTGCGGGCAAAACTGTGATTGCGGTGTCGGCGGGTGATTTCCACAGTCTGGCGCTGGCGGCAGTTCAAAATTCGTGCGACCTGACCACCATGGCTCTTGGTTCTGGAACATTGAATCCGCAATTTGACCCAGCGACCACCTCTTATACAGCACCTGTGCCCTATGCCACTACATCTATCAATGTTTCTCCAACCTCTCCAGCGAACATCGCTGCGATTAGCGTTAACGGGTTCGCCGTGACATCGGGTAGCAAGAGCCAGGAAATTCCGTTGGATGTCGGTGCCAACACCGTCACTGTGCTGGTCACTGCACCAGACGGGACAACCACCAAGGCCTATACAGTGACGATCACACGGTTGCCGATTTCATCTATCGCCACGCTATCCGGGCTGGCGCCTAGCTCAGCAACCCTCAGTCCGGCGTTCTCCGCATCTGTGGAGGACTATACTGCGAGAGTAGCCAATACCATGACGTCGCTAACAGTAACGCCTACTGTGACAGACACCACCGCGACGGTCAAAGTGAATGGAATCACAGTGCCATCGGGAGCGGCGAGCGGAGCGATACCGCTGGTGGTCGGACCCAATACGATCACTACCGTGGTTACAGCGCAGGATGACGTGACAACATCGACCTATTCGGTGACGGTGACTCGGCTACCCTCTGCCGTCTCAACCCTGTCCGGCTTGGTGTTGAGTTCTGGCACCTTGAGTCCTGCGTTCTCTTCTACAACGACAGCTTATACTGCGAGTGTAGCCAACACGACCACCTCGGTGACAATCCTCCCCACTGTTACGGATGGCACAGCTACGGTGAAAGTGAATGGGGTTCCAGTGCCGTCGGGAACCACTAGCCAGGCGATTACGCTAGTGGCGGGACCCAATACGGTAAACGTCGTGGTCACGGCGCAGGATGGCACAACATCGACCTACACGGTGACAGTGACGCGTGCACCCTCAGCAATCTCTACTCTTTCTTGCTTGGTGCTGAGTTCTGGCACCTTGAGTCCAATATTTGTCACAGCGACGACAGGATATGCAGTTACGGTTACCGCGACATCGCTAACAGTGACACCAACTGTTACGGACGCCACTGCCACGGTCAGAATAAACGGAAGCGCAGTCCCCCCTGGTGCGGCAAGTGATGCTGTTCCTATGGCGCTGGGAACCAATCCTGTCCTTATCGTGGTAACCGCGCAGGATGGCATAACGACATCGACCTACACTGTGACGGTGACTCGGCTGTCCACGGTTTCCTCGCTCTCCGGTCTTGCGTTGAACACTGGAACGCTCAACCCGGTTTTTGCCCCCGCAACTACAGCTTATACTGCGAGTGTAGCCAACACGACTACCTCGGTGACAATCCTCCCCACTGTTACGGATGGCACAGCTACGGTGAAAGTGAATGGGGTTCCAGTGCCGTCGGGAACCACTAGCCAGGCGATTACGCTAGTGGCGGGACCCAATACGGTAAACGTCGTGGTCACGGCGCAGGATGGCACAACATCGACCTACACGGTGACAGTGACGCGTGTGTATTTGGACGCAACATTCACATCGTCCGCCACGGTCCCAATCAGATTCCCCAGCTATAATGCCACCGGGAATGCCCTGAATCTATCACTTGCCTATGCGCCTCCGGTTGGAACCAAGCTGACGGTTGTGGACAACACTGGCCTGAACTTTATCACCGGCCAATTCTTCAATCTCGCGCAAGGGCAGACGGTCACGCTCAGCTACAACAATGCCAGCTACCGGTTCGTGGTCAATTACTTTGGCGGCACCGGAAACGATCTGGTTCTCCAGTGGGCGTATAACAAGGCCTACGCTTGGGGCTCGAACATCCGTGGCCAGCTTGGAGAGAATACCATCAACAATAGCAGCCTGCCGGTGGCGGTCATGTCCACTGGTGTTCTCAGCGGTAAAACGATCTTGTCCATATCAGCAGGATCAGCCCACAGTCTGGCGCTATGCTCGGATGGAACTGTTGCAGCCTGGGGATACAATTACTATGGCCAACTCGGCAATGGAACAACCACTGACAGCAACGTTCCGGTAGCGATAATCCAAAGCGGTGTGCTGGCCGGAAAAACGATCATCGCAGTATCAATTGGATACTCCCACAGTTTAGTGTTGTGTTCAGATGGAACGGTGGCGGCCTGGGGAAGGAATACAGATGGACAACTCGGCAACGGAACCACCATTGACAGCAACGTTCCGGTATTGGTGCCCAAAACCGGAGTGCTGACAGACAAGAATGTGGTGGCAATCAGTGCCGGTTATTATCACAACATCGCCTTGTGCGCGGATGGCACGGTGGCTTCTTGGGGTCGCAATAACTACGGCCAACTCGGGAATAACAGCAGCGGAACCAATAGCAGTGTGCCGGTCAATATCACCACCTCCGGGGCGCTCAACGGCAAAACCGCCGCCACCCTCGGTGCAGGAAGTGATCACAGCCTTGTTCTATGCCTGGATGGCTCCATTGTCACTTGGGGCAGAAACAACAACGGCCAACTTGGTGACGGCAGTAACACCAATAGCCCGATCCCGGTAGATGTTGACGCCTCAGACGTGCTTGCGGGCAGGATCGTCAAAATGATCGTCGCAGGTGGATTTCACAACCTCGCCTCATGTTCGGATGGAACATTGGTTGCTTTCGGCAGAAACACCAATGGCCAACTCGGCAACAGCGGCACCGTGGATGCCAACGCGCCGATAGCAATCGCCTTGGCACCAGTCCTAACCGGCAAAACCGTGGTTGCGCTCCAAGCGGCAAACGCACACAGTCTGGCGATTTGTTCGGACGGGTCCATCGCGAGTTGGGGTTCCGGCAACAATGGCCTGCTAGGAAATGGCGACACGATAAACAGCAATGTGCCTGTCATCGTCACGACATCAGGCCTCGGCAGCGGTGAAAAGTTCGTGGCGCTGGCCAGTGGATCAAGCGCCAGCCACAGCATTGCTCTGGCGGCAATCCCGTTGTCATCCAGTTCCGCTCTGGCCTCCCTATCGCTAAGTGCCGGGACTTTGAGTCCTGTGTTCTCATCTGGCGTCACCCATTACACGGCCACGGTTGCAACGGGCACTCTGACGGTCACACCTGCGGTCACAGACGCGAAATCTTCGGTTCGAGTGAATGGGGCGACGGTGACATCTGGAGCATCCAGCGGGGGAATTCTGCTAACGGTAGGCGATAACAATATCAGCATCGCGGTCACCGCGGAAGACGGCACACAAACCCCTTACACGGTCACGATCACACGCCTTGGCGGGAACTATGAGGCATGGAAAGATACGGCCTTCAAATCGGTCGAAGATCGGGGCAACCCCGCTATCAGTGGTTGGCAGGCGACACCGGCCAATGACGGAATCACCAACCTGATGAAATACGCACTCGTTCTCGATCCTATCACCTGCGGCACAGGGCAATTGCCTTCCGCGACTCCTCAAGACGGGTACCTCACCCTGACTTTCCGGAAAAACAAACAGGCGGTCGATTTGACCTATACCGTGCAGGCCAGCGACACCCTCGCCGATGACAACTGGGGCGAAGCTGCCACGGTGGTTTCCCAGACAGACGAAGGCGATCACTGGTTGGTCACTGTGCGCGACTCCGTACCGCAGGCGGGACACCCTACCCGGTTCATGCGCTTGAAGGTCGGGAATTAGACAATACCCGATCAAATGTCCGCCCCTTGCTCTTTACTGAATCACAATATCGGCCAATTCCGGCCCACTTGAAATCACCATTATACCAACTGCCACAATGAATTCGGATGCGCGATTTTTGCTGAATTTCTCCCTTCAATCCAAAAGCTTCAAATGTATCGCTGTTATCGGCGCTCCCGATTCATGCAAGGAATTGGTGTTAGAAGAGTTAGCCAAACTCCAGCTCGAACACGGTGAGGTCGTGAACGTGCCCTCCATGCCTTCATTGGAGGATATTCATCGTCATCAACGGGAAAACACAGTTATTCGCGAAGGCTTTGCGGATAGGCCAACATTTATCAGCTCATTCCTCGCGACCAACGGATTCCAACAAATGCCCCAAGTTCTCGTCCTGTCAGGATTCAATTGCGCCCCCAGTGATGAGACCTATTTCCTGAAAACATTGCTCGATGAACGGTCACACGAGGATGATGATTGCTACAATGAGTTGTTGGCAATCATTTTGATTATGGCTCCTGTTGGCACACTTGGCACATTCGACATTGATCCTGACATCCGAGGGTGCGTCGCCCAAATCGTCACCGTGAAAAGCAGTGATTGATTCGCCGCGCGTGTGACATGTATGGTTAGAACAGCGCTTATGGCGGGACTGCCACTATCTTACCAGCAATAGGGCACGCTGAAAATCTGAAGGTTTTCAGCGTGTGTGAAAACCACACGATTTTGTGGGGGAATCGAAGGGATGATTTTCAGCGATTCTTTTTTCATGGAACCCAAAGTAGCCGCCTACCTTCGTGTTAGCACTGACAACCAAGTCCACGACAGCCAGGAGGCCGAGTTGCGGGACTACTGCGCCCGCAGGGGGTGGGCTAATGTGCAGTGGTGGCGTGACATTGCGAGCGGCTCCAGGCAAGACCGTCAGGGTTTGAATGACCTCATGCAGAAAGTTCGTCGGGGGAAGGTGGACATCATTCTCGCATACAAGTTAGATCGGGTTGCCAGGTCGCTCAGTCATCTGGCACAGTTCATCGCCGAGTTGCAAGTCAACCGCGTCGCTTTGGTGTGCCCCAGCCAGGGAATTGACACGTCGAACGGTAATCCAGCCGCTCACCTCCAACTGAACATCCTTGGGGCTGTCGCTCAATTCGAGCGCGAGCTGATTACTGAACGGGTAAGGTCGGGCATCACCGCCGCGAAGGCTCGTGGGGTAATTCTGGGCAGGCCGTCGAAGTCGGACAAGCGGACGCGGCAAATTGCCGAACTGGTTGCCGAGGGGTTGAGTGCCAGGGCCATCAGTGCCAGTTTGAAAATCCCTTACTCGACCGTTACCGAGCTGATCCGGGAGATTCGGGCTAAGATTTGACTGACGATCTGCATGTGGACCGAGTCGGCAAGACTGCTCGCATTCGGAAAGGGCTTTTGTGATTTTCGCCGGACGATCTTGCATGATCAGGGATTTCTCCCGACCATCTGCCAGGGAGCATGATTAGAAAACAAAAACGCAACCTTGTTGTTCCGAAAGGAGTCGTCAAATTGACGGGCGCAACCTGTGAATGTGTCCCGTGGTCCCATGAGCTTTACACGAGGCATCCCATTGTCAAAGGGCCGACGCCATGTTTGGCGGTGGAGTTGGGCCAGAACGGTCCTCAAACTTGGCAAGGCCTGATTGTCGTCCTACCTAAGGACGCCCCCTGCGTCCCGATTCAAGCCCCGGAGATCGCGGCGGCTCTTGGTATCATCCAAGCAACTGAGAAAGAGAACACGAGCAAGTTGATGACACTGGCCTTCAACACCGAATTTTACAATACGTTGCATTGCATGCGACCATTCGTTCGCTTTGGCATGGACGCGGATCAAACAGTTGAACGAGTCAAGTGTGACTTGCACCAAGCAGGGGTCCTTTCCCAGAGCGTTTCTGATCAGTTGGAAAAGACCTGTAGGGAATTGCTAAATCCGTCGGCAAACGCCGTTGACTGGTCGCCTGTTGTGCTGGTCACGAACGTCGACGTCCGCAATAAGCACGCGAGGAACTGGGACTTGCTTCGGAACTGGTCGGGATGGATTGATGAAATTCAGGACATAGTGAGACATCGGAGCACTGTGTGGGGAACAAGTTCCGCATTAACACAAAGGCTGGACAAACCCAGAGTCCGAAAAACTCGGCAGAATCGGAAAGTTCAGGAGGATCGGAATGCTGGTGCCGACTGGCAGGACCTATTGTACCGCGATGCGATAGCGATCTTGGCTCTCAGATTTGACACGATGGCTTGCGCCGGGAGTTCGAAGAGACGCCTTTTCTCTGCCCTCGATCCCAAGAAGGACCTGATCAGGACGCCCGTCAGCGATCTTTGGCCCTTCCGGAAACGGCTTTCGTACCTCGGTCTTCCAGCAACTAGGGCGGCAATTAGGGGCTCAACTGTCGCAAAATTAGCGGTTTAGCTAATCGTGCTTATGGAGAACTAACACGTATTGTGCTCTCCAATAGTTGGATAGGCATGTCCAACAAGACTACTCAGGGGAAATTTCCACCCCTGCACGAAGCTGGAAATACCGACACGACAGCCGCAACCCAAGTCGTCAACGCCGACTCTAGGCACGCCAAGGGCGTCATTCCGTCTGAGGCGTGTCCTGGGGCCCGATCCGGCGCGAGGCACTGCAACACGGCGGACGCGCTGAGGAAGTTCATCGACCTCGACCCAAAGCGCGAATGCGCCGAAGACCGTCAGGCAGAGTCTATTTGGGCAAAACGCGACAGAGATCAAAGCAAGTTGGTGGCTGCCAGCCCGACTCCCAAGCCCGAGACAGGCCCGAAGCCGATCAAGCAAATCGCCAAGATCAGTCGCCCATCCAAGGCACGTGCAGAGGTTCGGCCGAATAATCCCGCAAAAACTGCGGTCTTGGAGAAGGGGGAACTCCAACCGCTGCTTTTAAATTCAAGCGAGGTCTGTCGTCTCCTAGGGTCAATTTCCAAACGGACGCTAGCCCGGATGGAAAAGGCAGGCACGATTCGTAGTATCTGCTTGCTGCGACATAAGCTTTATGCCCGCAAGGACATTGAAATACTCGTGGAGAACTTATGCAAGTGGGAAGCCTAACCATAGCCGGTTCGACAGGCACAGGTAGCGGCGGAAACATAGTATTTGACCGATGTTTGCCACATGGACAGAAAAATAATCCGAGTTGTGTCCACTTGGGTCCATATGGGTCAACCGGAGTCATGCGATTTTCTTGCGCCATGAGGATAATCGGTCTTTTCGCCAACTTGGGTCTCAGAAACCGACATTATATGCCGAGGAGTATCCTCATGAAATTAGACACCTAACACCACAAAACAATGAAGACAAAAGAAAGAAGAAAAGCAGCCATGCCTGCCCTTGAGTCAACCTCGACGGATGTGAGTACCGCACCTGACCTGCATGGTCGCGATTGCGATCAACGGAACGAAGCCCGTGCGGCGCTCATGCGACGTCTAAGGCTTCAGGACGCCGAAAATCCGCCGCCAACTCCGGCGGAGACTGAGCGAACAGCCGCATTCCTGAAGGCTCTGAAGGCATCAAGGAACAAACCGTTGCCGAGTGGGCCTACTTGCATATCCAACCTCCTCTGGGATCGGATTATTGCGGCCCTGAAACGGAGGGCGAAATCCAGAAAGCGGACTATCGGTCGTTCGCGCCCGGCAACCAACGTCAATGCTTAATCCACCCGGTATCCACTGTCATGAAGACAAACCAACAAGTGACATCACCCAACATCAACAACTACACCATAACCATGAATCCTGAAATTATCCAAAACCATGGGGAGGCGAGTGCCATCCCTACCCTCGAACTGTCTTCTCTGGAGACGGTTGATGTGACATCGCCTACCATTACTAACAGTGAGATCGTTGACCAGGAATGGCTGGCGACTCAAGAATCGTCCGAACCTCAATCCGCAGACTGCACCCCGGCCATGTCGGCCACCCCGGCCATTCCCGCCACCCCGGCGTGCGACGATGACGACACCGATGCCGGGCCGGATGAGATGACGAAGAAGTTGCTCGCTCTGGAGCGTAATCCTGCATGCCCGGACGTGGAGGTTGAGTTTCACAAGGCGGGACGGGATTACCATCTGCCTCAGTTCGAGGTTGCCTTGCTTAGCGTCTGTCTCAACAAGCCCTCAATCTTCGTCAAAGTCTGCCGGGATTTGCAACCGGGCGACCTGTATCTGGCCGATCACAGCGAAATCTTCCGCGCGATGTTGCATGTCCATAATGCCGGTAAAACGATTTCAAACAAAAGGGTTCTCCGTCACCTCGTTAGCGTGCGACCTGAAAAGGAGGATGAGTGGATCAAACAGCTCGAAACGCTGTCGGCAACGAGCGGCCATTTTAAGCAACTCAAATCCTACATCCGCCAACTCAAGGAGGCAGCGAGAATTCGCGGCGGCGGAACCTATTGCCCCGAAAATTATTCCGAGGATTTCTCGGCCAATTTGCTGCTTGCGCGTCATCGCCAAACTCGCTGCGTTAACACCACTTGGTATTGCTACGAGCATGGCGTCTGGGGGGAGGAGAAATCGCACGTTTTCCGGCCTCACGCCATGAAGGTGATCCATCCGACCCATCGGCAAGCAAAACGATGCCATGACGTCCTCACTCACGTCGAGTCCTTGTCCCAATTTCCGGGGCACCGGTTTCGTGGCGCCTATCGGTTCGCTGAGGGTGAGGCTGTGCTCATCAATGTGGCCAATTGTGTCATTAGGGTTTCGTCGCAGGGCGAGATTACCCTACTCGACCACTCGCCGGACTTCGATTTCACCCGGAAGGTGGCTACTGCCTACGATCCCGCCGCACGGTGCGACCTGTTCAGAACCAAGCTGGAGGAGATTTTGCAAGACCTCGATGATCGGGAGCTGTTCCAGGTCTTTAGCGGCTACTGCCTCTATCCGTCCTGCAAGTTCGAGACATCTCTTGTCGCCTATGGACCCGGCGGTACCGGCAAATCCACGATGGCAACCGTTATCGCTGAGGTTCTCGGGTCTGATCTTGTCGGCTCGTCTGGCTTGGAGGAGCTCTGCAAGGCAGGCAGCTATTCCCTGCCGAAGCTGAAGCTGAAAATGCTCTGTCTCGGTTCGGAACTCACCGGCAAGGAGGCTGTCGAATCGGCGAATTTCAAGAAGCTCGTCTCCGGCGAGGCAATGGATGTGCGACAAATCTACTGTGACCCGGAGGAAATGAAGACAAGCTGTAAGCTGATGTTCTTGACAAATAACCCGCCCCGGTTTTACAGCGGCACGGATGCGGAGACGCGTCGCCTGCGCATCTTGCACTTCGACAGTCAGCCCGTGACGAAGGACCCGGACCTGAAGGAAAAGCTGTTGGCGGAAGTGCCAGGAATTCTCAACTGGATGTTGGAGGGTTTGGTGAAGCTCCTCCGCATCGGAAGGATTCCGCAGGGTGGCGAGGCAGCCAAGGCCGTCCTGAAAAATTTCGGCAAGGACAACGACCCGGTCGGCTCCTTCGTGAACGAGCGGTGCGTCCTGGCAGCGAATCATACGGTGGTGAAGCGCGACCTCTTCGCTGAATTCACCGATTGGTGCGATGACAACGGCCTCTCTGCCGAGAAAATGGAGGTCTTCTTCTGGAAAACCCTCCGGCAACGTCACCCGCAACTGGAACCTGTCCGCCTCACAATTAACGGGGAGCGGGAGCATTGCCTCACTGGCATCAACCTGTTTACTCCCAGAGAGGAGACTTCGCAGGTGCCTGCCAAACAACGCAGTTTTGGTGCCAAATCGAATGACTCGCTAGTGGGCATGAACAGAATCAAGGAGAAATTGCGCACGTTGGCTGCCCAAAAGGAGGCGGCAAATCGAGGACGACTCGGCGATGGCACCGACGCTCTGCCGCAGCCAATGAATTCAAAGGAATAAAGCCATGACTACGAAAAAATCACCATCGAATCAGGACCCCGCCTCAAAAATTGCTACCGGAGGGCCGGATGATGCTGCTCATTCGGTTCTTTGGGACCCACTCGAAAACGCCGCAGACAGGCTTTTCACCCGGGATGAAATCAAGGAGCAAATCCTCATGTTTGCGGTCATGGACCCTCAGCCAAACGGCAAGCGTGTGTCAAACCGCAAGCAGTCTGATAACGCATTACTCGAATTAGTCGCCAGTTCCTTTGATGTATCAGAAGACTATGGTGGATTCTGACCCGAAAGCAGCGATGACACGTTAGTATCAACTGCCCGTCCTGTCTGGGGTGGCTGGGGTGTCCGGGGTTCTGCTATGTCCCGCCAACTACCCTCCAGCCTGTGCCGATTTCCGGTGCAGGCTGGTTTGTTTTGATGATTACTGGCAATTTCCTGGCCTCCTCTTTACCCATTGGCTGCGTGAGCCGGTGCAGGCGGCGATTTGGATAGCGGATGGAATGACATCGCAGGGGCTTAATTGTCGCCAGGGGGCAGTTGTAATTGTCGCTGGGCACCGGGGACGCCAAATTCGGCACCGGCGATGTGGCAGGGGTGTTCGGAAGCGTGCAAAGAGGTGAGAGCAAGCATGGTCAGCGGTGAGGTGCGGGCGGCGGATTTGCCATGGAGGGGATCATGCTGCTACGCCAGGTTTTTCCCAGAAGCTGCTGTCCATTATAGCCCCCCTGTTTTGACCCCCCGAGCCAGAATTTTGGGACCATTTCAGTCCATTTTAGTCACGGATCGGGTGGGCAGGCGGGGGGGCAAGCCACTTCCCGTTCAGGGGTCAAATCCATTAACTCCTTGGTTTTCAACGCGTTGAGATGGTCGGGGCGGCGGGATTCGAACCCACGACCTCTTCGTCCCGAACGAAGCGCGCTACCAGGCTGCGCTACGCCCCGACATCTTTATTTTCAACGAGTTATGCGATCTTCTACCTTCGGTTTTGCTCATTGTCCGGTGATTTTATCCGGTGTATGTCGCACATGCGAGTGCACCCCAGAACAAACCCGCGGTCTTTGAGCAAGTCGGCGAGTGTCTTTACAGGCTCACGGCGACGGGCGGTTTCTATGCTCGGGTATGGGTCCGCAGCAAGGAAATTCGTCGAAGTCTGAAAACTTCGGATTGGCTGCTTGCCAAGCGCCGCCTGCGGGACTTGCGCAAGGATTTGGAGAAATCGGACAATGCGGCCGCAGACACCACTTAGCAACTCGCCGCATCTCCAAGGGCACCCCCCGCTTCCCGTCACCGTTGGGGCGGGACCATGAGATCCTGAATGGCGTAGCGCTCGGCCAGGGTGGCTTGGTATTGGGCCAATTGGCCGGGCGTGAGGATGGCTTTGAGAAGGTTGACACGCTCCTCGAGTTTGCGGCGTTGGTTCTCGATGAGCTTGGCATGCTGAGCTCTGGGCTCGCTGAGTTCCGGGGCCTCGGCAATCAGGCGCAGCGTTTGAATCGATTGTTCGGATGCAGCTTGGCAACCAAGCGGCAGAATCGAAGAATCCAGAATCAACGACAAGCAGGAGGGCATGGCCGCGACCTCGGCGGCCGTGGCTTGGCGTAGCACTTCCAAGGCTTTGTCGCGTTGTTCGGCTGATAGATCGGTGATTTCGGTGAGGTTACCCAGATTGCGTTGGGCGGTGGCCTCGATGCGGTTGTCGTTTTCGCGTTTGCGGAGTTCTGCAAACGCGGTGGTTTGCCCGGGTGTGAGCAAGGCCGCGAGCGCCTTTTCCAAGGCGCTGCCGCCGCTGACCAGAGAGCCCAGGGTCTCCTTCGCCTCACCGGTTCCATTGGCAACAAAGGCCTTCTCGTTTTCTGTGATAACTTTCTTCAACTCCGCCTGCTGCACCACGGTTAGACCAATGGCCTCGGCAAACCGCTGCATTTTGGCCGCCACCTTGGCTTCCTCCAATTTTCTGCCACGCTCCACCACATCGGTGATCGGCTGGACGGGCGCCACGTGCCTAACAGGTCCAACAGGAATCCGGGGGTCGGAGGGATCACTCTGAGAAGCCGCGGTGGGTGAACCTAGAGGCATGGTCTTCCTGGGCGCTGGGGCAGTGGCGACCGGGCCGGGGGCAGGAACGACTGCTGGCTTGAGGAGCCAGCCGAGGCCGAAGCCAACGAAAATGGCGAGAATCGGGGTAACGAAAGAAGGTTTCATGCGGGGTGACAATTAAACGCCGCAGTGGCCGGTTTTGATGTGAAAATCTTCACGCGTTGCGGATTTGGGCGATGGCCGTGGCCATATCGGCAACGCCAAAGGTGGCGGAGCCCGCCACCATCACATTGGCCCCCGCCGCGGCACAACTCACGGCAGTCGCCGGATCAATCCCGCCATCCACTTCAATGTGAAACCCATGACCGCGCCCGTCACGCAGCGCGGCGGCGGCCTCGATTTTTTCTAACACCTCAGGCATGAATGCCTGGCCGCCAAATCCCGGCATCACCGTCATGCACAGCAACAGGTCGATTTGATCCAGAAACGGCAACGCGGCCTCCAGAGACGTGGTGGGATTGAGGGCCAACCCGGCCTGGGCGCCCGCCTGGCGGATGCGCCGCAGGGTTGCCGCGACATCATGCGGGGCTTCTACGTGAACCGTGATCATATTGGCACCCGCTGCTAGAAACCGCGGCAGGTAGTGGTCCGGCCGCGAAATCATCAAGTGCACGTCCAGAAAAAGCTCGCTGATGCCACGGATGCTTTGCACCACCGCCGACCCGAACGAAATGTTGTCCACAAAGTGGCCATCCATCACATCCAGATGCAACCAGTCAGCGCCGGCGCGCTTGGCCCGTACGACTTCCTCGCCAAGCTTGGAAAAATCCGCGGCGATCAGGGACGGGGCGATAATTCGGGAGGGGAAGGTCATGGGGCAGCCACTGATTTGAGCCGCGAACCGGGTCGCTGACAATCTAACATTATCCGGGGGCGACGCCCGCAGGGAACGGGACTGGCCAAGTGCCGTCCACAAGAGGGGCACGGACAGCTTGCCCGTGTGCCAATGAAGATCACGGGCGGGCCGGTTGCGTCAACCCGAGTATCGCCGTCTCTTCACCTTGGAAATTGGATATTGGACATTGGGTGTTGGACATTCCGGCCGGCGGAATTTCAATATCCAATATCCAACTCCCAATGTTCAAGGATCAAGGGAAGAGAAGAGCGGTCACGGACAGGGACCGGAACTTGCCCAAGTCCCGTCTGGGGGCTTGGCAGGAGCCGCGAAAGCCGCTATGCCATCGGGCGTGGAAGCTGAACCGCCAATCATTGATGTGCTGAGTGACGAGTATTTCATGGGCCAGGCGCTGCGGGAAGCGCGCAAGGCGTATGCCGCCACCGAGGTGCCAGTGGGCGCGGTGGTGGTGCGGGAGGGCCGGGTGATCGCGCGGGCATGGAACCAGGTGGAAACCCTCAAGGACGCCACCGCCCATGCCGAGATGCTCGCGCTAACCGCCGCCCAACACGCGCTCGGCGATTGGCGGCTGGAAAATTGCACCCTCTACGTCACCAAGGAACCTTGCCCGATGTGTGCCGGAGCCATCGTGCATTGCCGCCCGCAGCGCGTAGTGTTTGGTTGTCCCGACCCGAAAGGCGGCGCGGCCGGCGGTTGGATAAATCTGTTAGAATCCACCCCCCCGCTCAACCACCGCTGCGATGTGAGCGCCGGGGTGATGGGCAAGGAATGCCTGGCGTTGTTGCAGGGGTTTTTCCGTGAAGCGCGGGAGCGGAATGCCGCCAACCGCAACGAGGAAGCCTGAGGCCGCGTCCGCGGGCTGGGGAGTGTCGGCGTCCCGTCGGCTCTGTTTGACACCTTGCCAAACACTCTGGGATGCATGGAACAGGCCTCACTAAACGACCTCGTTCTTGACAATGTGGCGGGCAAGCACAATTCTCGACAGTATAATTCCCTGCAGTTGTGGCAAATCGTGGCCACAAATCCATTGTGGCACTGAGTTGCACCGCAGTGCAATCAGGAACCCACGGGTCTTATCCCACCGTCCTGACCGTCAACTGGCGGGCGCTGAACAGGCTGGCTTGGGCGTCTTCCCGCAACGCCCGCGCCCCGCTCGTCCGGCGCGGCCCGAAGTGGCTGCGATACTGTGCAAATACCCCGTCCACATAGGATTTCGTGCCTAGCACCAAGCCGTCGGTGAAGTAGCGCACCCGGCAGCGCAGCAATGCGGCGCGACCCAATTTCCCTTGCCGTTGTTTCTCCGCGGCTGCCTCTGCGCTGCCAATCCCCGCTCTCTTCTGCTTCCTGGCGCTGCCGCTACTAACATCCGACCGCTCACGGCCGTCCTCAAACAACCCGCACCGATAGATTTCCGCAGCGCTCATCCCTTTGGCCGTGGCCGGGCTGTCCCAGGCTGTCGCGCCGCGATCCGCTTGCCCGACCACCCCGCACAAGCCGCTCCGTGCCGCCGTGCCGCCGCCCATCGCCTCGCCGTAGCCGCTCCACCTATAATCCTTCGGGTCTTTCACCATGCCGGCACGCAGCGGGTTGAGGTCAATGTAGGCGGCCATCGTCCGCAGCGCCTCGCCGTCCT
>JBAXPF010000062.1:0-16020 GCA_037132955.1 Verrucomicrobiota bacterium
TGGAGTGATGGAGTGATGGAGTGATGGAGTGATGGAGTGATGGAGTGATGGAGTGGGGTTCAATAGGGCTGGTGGCGAGGTCGGGTGCGAGAGCGAAGGCTGTGGCGAGTCCGGCGCGCTCACCGATGGCGGTCACGGCTTAGGTGTAGCCGCAGTGGACGCTGCTGCCAACTTTGTTTTGGCTGGTCCGCCACGACAATCCGGGGGCACCAATCAGACTCCGGGTCAGGGTGATTGGCTTAATCAGCCTCTATTCAAGGCACCGCAATGCTTTTCAACTTTTGGCTAAACATGGGTGCTGATTTTGTCATGTTAGCCGAGTAATGTACTTCACCGTCCAGTAATCCGTCTTTTCAGCATCTATCTTCTCCCCAGAATTCCGTTCGCCGCCTCGATGGCGTCAGCGAGTGACAGAAGTCGCTGGGAATTTGCAAAATTTAGGAGATCATCAGAAAGGTATCTGTCGAATTTATCCTGGCATTTGTTAGCGATGGCGGCGGCGAGCGCTTCCACGTCGAAATGGCCTTCCGCGACCCGGGTCAGATGCTGGGCTAGAATCCTGGAATCACAGCGATAGTTGATCGAGAGCGACTCCATTTCCAACTCAATCCCCTCGGATTTGGCGCATGCGCGGAGAGTTTGCATGCCCTTGCTGCCAGTCCACGGAAACACCAGGCAGGAGCTCCCACGATCCAGCCATGGCAATTCGCAAATCCGGAGTTTTCTGGCGTAAGCCCGCACGCCCTCCAAAAGCTTGGCGGCATCAGCTTGAAGATAGGCGTACTCTGACTTCCCGGTAAGAACCTCTCTCATGGCCGCGGCGATCCGCTTATGGATGACCCCGGCGGAGCCCCCGAAGGATGGTGCCTTCTTGCCGTGGGCAGGAACGACCTCGACCACCAATGCCCGGCTGTCGATCTGCACGACCCGCCAGCGGCGTCCGTTCAGCAACAAATGTTCGCCCACCGGCGGAATGGAGTCCTCCGGAAGTTTGCCTATATCGAGTTGTCCCTGCCGGACCGAGTATTCCGTCACTCCGGTGAATGCCGCGTAAAAATCCTTTGCGTGGGTGATCACCTCGCCCAACGGCGCAAGTATGATCTCGCCGGTTGGCATCTGTTCTATCAAATCGTGCGATCCGAGGCCCCGCAGGATCATTGCGAAATGAGAATCCGCCACATCGCGGAACGCGCCGTGATGCAACAGAAGTTCCTGCAACCGCTTGGCATGACATCCGCCAGTCTGGCGAAGGACGCTGAGGATTTGGTGAATGAGTGTGCTGAACTGCGGGAAACTGGAGTCGAACGGCTCCAACCATCGGGCCAACATCAATTCGACCAAAGCGATAGACCGAAGCAATTGCGGGCAGATGAGTTCCTCGATGGAAGACTTCGGCGAAGGTGGTTCATCCAGCGAGTAGAGCCGGAGAATGGCCGACTCACCTTCTCTCCGACCGGACCGCCCCAGTCTCTGCACCAGCGAAGCCACGCTCCATGGAGGCCCAAGCTGCCCGACCGAGTGGACACTCCCGATGTCGATTCCCATCTCCAGGGTGCTGGTGCAAAAAACAGATAGCGGCTCACCGCTCTTCAACCGCCGCTCGACATCCTCCCGGACATCTTTGGAAAGTGACCCGTGATGAAGCAGGAACGGATTGCGGAGCCAATGCTGGTTGGTGGCGATTTGATTCAGCTCGTCCGCCAACATTTCAGCCAGTCTCCGGCTGTTGGTGAAAATCAGGTTGGCGCTCTTGTTGAACACAGTCGCCAGATCCATCGCCAAATTCGTCAGGGCCGTCTGTTCATCAACCACCGGCAGCGCTTTCCACCGTTCTGGTTGTGCGCCTGTGGTGATGGTCTCCAAATCTTCCAGCATTTCCTTTGCGGATACGGCGGTTCGAGGCTCGCTGTCCTCCTCACCATGATCGCCTGCTCTGGGAGATGGCTTGGGATAAGCACGCACTCCAACGCGAATGGAGCGTGTGGTTTCCAGATCCTGAATGATTTCGACCTTCTCTGGGGAATCAGAATCGAGAAACCGGCGTGACGCGTCAAAATCGGCGAGCGTTGCGGAGAGTCCCATCAATCTGGGTTTTCTGCCGATTATTTGCCTCAGTCTCAAAATCAAGCTGCGAAGGTGGACTCCCCGCACATCTCCGATAAAGGAATGCAACTCATCTATGACGATATGATCTAGCCGCGAAAATATTTTTGGAATCCTGTTGCCATAGTTGATGAAGGCCGACTCCAACGATTCCGGGGTGATGAGAAGCACTCCTCCAGGGGTTGCGCGAAGACGTTCCTTGTCGGTCGCCGAAACATCCCCGTGCCACCGGTGGACTGGAATCGCCGCATGCACACAAAGATCCTCAAGTCGCCTGAACTGGTCGTTGATGAGCGCCTTGAGCGGTCCCACATACATCGCCCTGACACTCCCCTCAGGCTCGGCCGCCACCGCGGATAGGACAGGCAAAAACGCCGCCTCCGTCTTACCAGATGCGGTCGATGCCGAGAGGATGATCGGGAAGTCGCCCGCGAAGAAAGTTTCGATGGAACGCACCTGAAGCGGCCGAAGCTCCTTCCACTGGAGATCCCAAAGCGCCCTCTGGATCCCCGGATGCAACAATTCAAAACTGGTACTCATGAAGGCATTGAGGAAACCTAGAGTTTGAAGTCGGTGAGGTCGTCAGCGTCATCGGGCACTTCGCCTGGGTTCATGGCGAGTTCCTCCTCCACGGACTGGGGAACTGTCGGCTTAGTGAGTAGCCCATCCATTCCCAAAATATCATTCCAAGTTTTCCCGGGGTTCTGGTCCAAAAGGTTCAGCAGCCCGACGAAGGACCGGATCACATCCCGCGGCGTACGAAAAAAGTCTGCCCCCAAGGTTTGGTTGGCCTTGTGCAAAAGGGCCGCGATACCTTCGTCAGAAACAATCCGATCCGCCTCCTCGCCGCCGGCATGGACCATGGCGATGTTCCGCAGTAGAACAAACAGGTCTTCGGGCGAGAGCGCTTGCAGGCGGATCACCGGCCCTGATAGATCCACCAGGTCCCCTGTTGCCAATTGGTTTTCGGCAAGACGGGAGCGCAGGGCCTCATAGGAGAAAAGTCCCCGGCGGCGGTCTTCCAGACTTTCATCCGTCCCCGCAAAGACAAAGCCGATGCTCTGGGCATTCCCCTGGACCGAATCATTGAGAATCGTTAGGACCGCCTCGAAATTCGCGATGCGAGATTTTGAACTAGGCAACCGGTGGCTCAACACCACGAGTTCATCAAAAAGCACCAGCATGCCGTCGAACCCAGCTCTCCGACAGAAGGCAGCCATCAGTTTGAGACTGTCATAGAAACTCTCATCATCCACGATCCTTCGAACACCAAGGTCCTGCCGCGCCTCGGTCTTGGTTGTGTACTCCCCGCGCAGCCACCGGAGGGCGGCCGCCCGCTCGGCCTCACCGTCGTTGAGCGTGCCGCGGTAATACGCACGAAGCACTTCGGCGAATTCAAAGCCCCCAACGAAATCCTGAAGATCCCGGAGATCGGTAGAGATCCGGGCCTCGACCATGGCGGAATCACCTCCGCTGTCCAAAATCTCCTGCTGGAGGCCGCTAATCCACTTGGTACACACGGATGCCAGTGCTCCACCGTCCGGCTTGGCCCGTGTCGCCATGTTTCGCATCATCTCGGAATAAAGCGCCCTGGCTTCGCCCCCGGTCGCCTGGAGGCGTCGTTCCATCGTGAAATCCGCTTGAACGACAACCAGATTCTGTTGGAGGGCCACATGCCGCACCAGGTTGAGAAAAAAGCTTTTTCCACTCCCGAAGCGTCCCACCACTAGGCGAAACGATGCGCCGCCGTCGCGAATTCTCGAAATGTCCTGAAGCAGTGCCTCGGTTTCCGCCTTCCTTCCCACTTGGATCAGGTGAAGGCCCTGGCGGGGCACAAGTCCCGCCTGAAGGGACTGAAGAACAGAGTCACGTTCGCGTCGTTTGATTTTCATTTCGGTAAATTAGTTTGAGGGAATGAGGTCACGCCGCAGCGAAACCCCATCGTCGCCGGCAACTTCGATCAGGAAGTCGCCTAGAAATTCGTCTGACCAGGCGTTCAGTCCATCCACAAGATCCTCCTGCATGAGATGGTGGCGTTTCGACACGGCGGCCATGTCCAATGGCCCGTCCATGGGTAGGGCGAGGATTTCCACCAATGCAAGTTGGTATCTCACATCCAGGGACTCAGCCCATTCAGGGCAGCTGGGAGTCAGCTCATCGGGCGCTACCACGAGAGCTGTAGCCGCCACGGGTTCGTCATGGCCGCCCTCGTCCGCCAACGCCTTGGATAGAATGGATACCACTTCCGCGGTTTCTTTGGTGAGCGCCGCAATGCGTTCCATATCTAACGAGAAGACCGGAACCGCGGTTGCCCCGGGACGTTGGGGAATCGCTTCGCCCCGGGTTCCAGCCCGGCCACACGCCACCGTGATAGTCTGGAACGCGGAGTCATCCGTTAGCACATCATCCAGGGCATTATCACCGAGTTCGAAGGCCTTGGCGATCTTCCGCAGCAAACGGTTCTCGTCGCTGGAAATCACATCGTCGCATCCCGCAATGTGAACCAGTAGCTTGAAGACACCCATCCTTTCAGCTCGCGGGACGGACTTGGCGATTTTGGGCAGCAGTCTCGCCGCCACTTGGGTGTCGCGCAACAGGGCGGCTTCCGTCGCGGCGATCTGGATGCGGCTGAATTCATCCTGCACGTCACTCGCACGGTGGAAAACCTGAAGCTCGGTCTCATCTACTTCGCCATCGGCGGAGGCAACCAGCACCGCGAGAAACAGCAGGCGGAGCAGTCCACCCAGCTTGGCTTCATCCACGGGAGACGCAGCGCAACGGGCCACGCCGACCTCCTGGGACCAGCCTAACGGGAAATTGAGCAATCCTGGGTGCGGAGCTAGGGTGAATCCAAGGCTTTCCACGGCCGTGGTCACATCATCGCATTGAGATCCGGTTAAGTTAGGTCGCTCGGCGAACCCGAGCAAAATTGCCAGAACGGACACCGGTACAAAGCGGATCCCATCAATTTCTGGACAGGCTTGGAGGACTTGATCGAACTCTTCGATTAGCGGGTGGCGGTGTTCCTTGCGAATCGCCAGCGGTAAGGCGAGATAGGCCGCCATCCGATCCTGGTTCGATACGGATTTCGCCGAAGCAAGCCGGGTCACCGCACGGGAATACCCGGATAGATCTTCAATGCATTGATTCCAGATCATCGACAATTTTTTGAATTGGCTAGGGACCACCATCACCCCGGGCACATCCATCACAAATCCAGGCGGCCATACGCCACTCGTCCTTGGAGTGCTCATTTGCGTCCCGCTCCCAAGGGTGCTGTTACCGCAGCGATAATGAACCCGCTGGTTTCGCTTCGATGTTTTCAGCACGAGGCCAGTTGGATAAGATTCCTCGAAGCGCTTCCGGAACATGCTCTTGAAGGCCTCTCCTGTGCGCTCGGTCACCACGCTCCTGCGAGACTCCTCCAGGTTCATGGCAACGAGGTGAGCCAGATTCCAATCAACGGGGCGCTCCATCCTGACGTGATTGGCCAACGCGAATGCTCTCGCAGTTTCGCTGAGCCTCTTGCCTTGGGATTCTAACAGGGAAAGACAAACCCCGGCATACTGCTCCGGCCCCATGGCGTATGCGGTGTAGTGAAGAAAATCACCAAAATACGAGGCAACCGACCAGCTCTTGCGGCTGAGACCGTAGATTTGAAGCAGTCCTAACACTTCGTTCCAAAGCACGGGATCACGGTCACCGTCCCATAACACCCGGCGCTCGATGCCGTAAAAGAAAAGAAACAAATAGCCAGTCGGGAGCAAATCCGGGTCATCATCGCGTCGACCCCGGGCCAACCAATCGAGATAGGTGGCGCGTTGGTTCGGGTTGATGGACTCGTAGTTCGGGAAATAGGGCAGGTCTTCCATCGAGGTCGCCCTCTTGGCGACTTCCTGGGACCGGCAAATCGCCGATGGCTCGCACCCCCACCCCAGCGACACGTCCGACACGTAGACCATCCCCGGTATCGTTCTGCCAGCGATTTGGACCAGAGTTCCCGAAGGAACCCATTTGAGCTTCTTTACCTGTGGCGGTCGTGTGGCCGTAACAACCTCCTTCAGTCTGTCAAGGTGTTCCCATACCCCAGCAGGCGTAGGGGCAACCGGTTGAGGCGGCGGCGAATATGCTTCTGACGGCCCAAGGTCCGCCGCAGCCAAAATCTCGCGGTCCATACCCGTCCCGTGAACCGGGATGCGGGAACTAGGTGCCGGAGGGAGCGGTGCTGGAATCGGTGGCGGCTTCACCACGAGGAGCTTCTTCAACATACGCCGCCGTTCGGCATTTCGCTGTTGTTTCCAAGAAATCTCCGCCACCACAAGCCCAACTCCGATAAAAAAGACTAGCAGTATGCCCGCGAGTCCCCACTTTAACCCGGCGGCTAAAGGCAAAATCACCACGAGTAGGAATCTGCTGGGACTCATGTCGCGGCGATCATGCAATCTTCCCAGTAAATCACAAGCATGAGAATCCTCCAGGTTGTCGCGGGTTGTCGTGGCTTGTCTCGTTGGGGTCGAAGGTCTATGGTCTCCCGCGTGAACTATTTGGAACGCATCATCATTGACCCCGGCATCCGCAGCGGCAAACCCTGCATTTGCGGCACGCGCATCGCGGTGGCTGATGTGTTTGATTATCTCGGTGGCGGAATGACCATCCCTGAGGTGTTGGCAGATTTCCCTGACCTCACCCCCGATGACATTCGCGCCTGCTTTGCCTTTGCCGCAGACCGTGACCGCCGCCTCAACGCCGTGCCGCATGAAGTTGCTGTTTGATGAGAACCTCTCGCCGAAGTTGCCGGGCTTGTTAGCCGCGTTGTTTCCGCATAGTGTGCATGCCCGCGAGTGTGGGCTGCGCGCGTGCCTTTCTGATGAGGATGTGTGGGATTATGCACGCAATAACGGCTTTGCCATCATCTTGAAGGACTCCGACCTCCAGCAGCGCAGCTTGCTTTACGGTCCTCCGCCCAAGCGGCATGAAATTCAGGTTGCTAGGCGGCGCGGAATGGGCTAGATAATGCGCACGGCAGCCGCCAGCGGGTGCCGCCAACCTAACAAGCATACCAGGATGAAAACCAAGGACACGAGAAAAGAAACCAAGAAGATGCCGACCAAGACGGCCAAGGAAAAGAAGCTTGCCAAGCAGGCGAAGAGAGACAGCAGGTGAATGCCGTCACGGCTTGGATTTGCGGTTTTTTGTGTAATGCCGGGACAGCCCGGTGACGAGTGCATCGGCATATTCACGGAAGATCGAGGGACGGGGTTTGCCGGCAATCTGGCGTAGCCCGTCATAATCGCCCGCCAGGATGCGGGCATAATCGGTGGAGGAGTTCATGACGTAGGGCTCGAGGAAAATGACGGGACATTGATAGAGGCGGTTGGCAAGGAGGTTGCGCGCCCAGAGGTAAGGTTGATCGGCGATGGGGCGGACGTTGGCGGCGGCGGGCGGATATTGGAATGGCGGCAGGCTGGTGGCGGCGGCCATGGCCTCGGCCACGCTGGTGCCCACCCGGACTTCTTCCTCATGAGTGTGTTGGAGGAGCCTGTCAAGTAACGCGAAGCGCTGGTCGGCCAGGAGGAGTTCCTCATCGCTGTAGGCCCCGTTGACCAGCAGGTGGAGGTGCGAGCGATCCACCATTTTCGGGTTGTTAGGGTCACCCCAATCGGCAGCATTGAAGTGGAGGCAGAGGACGAGGTCGGGGTGGAGGGATTGGTTGACGAATTGGGCACGGGCGTGGATTTCGGCGGTGCGGTAGAACAGGCGTTCGGCGAGCTTTTGGGGTGAGGCGGTGGAATCGGCGGGCGCGGCCTTGGCCGCGATGGTGAGCAGATTTTCCGGGCGCAGCCGGGTGAGGGGTTGAGTGTCGCGGCGCACGAGGGAGACCTTGGCACCGAGGAATTCGAGGCGGGGTTTGAGGAGTTTGGCCACTTGCAGGGTGAGGTCGCCCTCGCACACCGGCGGGTTGGAGCCGACCGTCAGGCGGCGTTCTTCCATGGTGGCCCAGGTGCCGCCGATATGGCCGGGATCAATCGCGAGGTGGAGACCGGCGAGCGGTTTGCCCGGTGGAAACGGTGGCAGATCGCAGGTGGTCCGCCACCGATGCGGGGCAGGGGAGGCATGGCTGGCACTGCTGAAGGCGAGGTGGAAGATGGCATTGGGCGCAGGCAGTCCGGTGTGGATGCGGGCTTCATGGTTATCCATCTGGATCAAGTCGCGCCAGGATTGACCGGTGGTGAAAACCGTGGTGAGGAGGGATTCGAACTCGCGACGCTGGATCGTATGTTGATAGGCATTGAGCTTGGACCAATCCGGAGCTTCGGCAAGGGACGTGAGGGCCAATCCGCAGGTTGAGGGCGGCGTTTTGGATGGATGCGCGCGCCACAGAAGCAGCCACAGCGCGAGTCCGGTGAGGACTCCGGCAATGAGCAGCGGCAACAAAAGCGTACGGAAACGAGGCATATTATGGAAATTGAATTGCCGGAGGGGGGCGATGTGGCTAGTTGGAGACGGGCGCGATACGCGCGGTTTACGATCTATATCTTATGTCAACGATCCGCATTATGTTTTTGGGTGATGTCGTGGGTGAACCTGGCCGAAAGGCCGTCATCGAGCAATTGCCATTGCTAAAACAGAGCGAGGAACTCGATTTTATCATCGTGAATGGAGAAAATGCGGCCGGTGGCCGTGGCATCACGCCACGCATCGCGATTGATCTGTTGCGGGCAGGGGCGGCGGTCATTTCCACGGGCGATCATGTGTGGGATCAACCCGAGATTGTCGATTACTTCCCCACCGAGCCACGCTTGCTGCGGCCGTTGAATTACCCGCCGGGCACCCCCGGCAATGGCAGTGTGGTGCTCGAGACCGCCAAGGGCCGGATTGGCGTGGTGCAAGTGCAGGGACGTTCGTTTATCCAGCCGCCGTTGGAAAATCCCTTTCTGGCGGCGGAGGCCGAGGTCGCGCGCCTCAGCGCCGATGGCGTGAAGGTCATCGTGCTGGAAATCCATGCAGAAACCACCAGCGAGAAGATTGCCATGGGGCGCTTGCTGGACGGACGAGTCGCACTCGTCGTGGGGACTCACACCCACGTGCAAACGGCAGACGAAACGATTTTCCCGGCGGGAACCGGCTATCTGACCGATGCCGGAATGTGCGGACCGGAGGAATCCGTGCTCGGCAGAAGCATTGATTCCGTAGTATGGCGCTTCAAAACCGGCATGCCCACGCGCTTTCCCGTCGCCAAGGGCGCGGTGCGGCTCTGCGGGGTGATTGTGGACATCGATGCGGATTCCGGGCGCTGTTTGGACATCCGCAGGCTGTCATTGCAAGTGCCGGAGGCGGGTGGAGAGGCACCTGCGGCAGTGCCGCTATCCCCAAATCCTTAAGATTTTAGTTTTTTTTGCATTTCATTGATATTTTTTTTGACAGGTGCGCCTCTTCCGCTAAGCTGCGCGCGTTCTTCCCCAAATCTCGTCAGGGGTACCGCGCCCGGTCCATTCATTGGGACAGGACGCGGTGTTTTTGTCGGGTCGAAGGAAGGCAACCATTAAGTCACATTGCTCGCGTAGCTCAGGGGTAGAGCGCATCCTTGGTAAGGATGAGGTCGGGGGTTCAATTCCCCCTGCGAGCTCCAGGGCTACGTTCATATCACCATAACTCTCACGCGAACCAACAACCACCATGGCTAAAGAATCATTCCAGCGCAACAAACCCCACGTCAACATCGGCACCATCGGCCACGTTGACCATGGCAAGACCACCCTCACCGCCGCAATCACCGTCGTGCTTGCAGAAAAGGGCCTCGCCAAAGTTAAAAACTACGCGGATATCGACGCCGCGCCCGAAGAGCGCGAGCGCGGAATCACCATTAACACCGCCCACGTCGAGTACGAAACGACCAAACGCCATTACGCCCATGTGGATTGCCCCGGCCATGCTGACTATGTGAAAAACATGATCACCGGCGCGGCCCAGATGGACGGCGCGATCTTGGTGGTGTCTGCCGCGGACGGCCCGATGCCGCAAACCCGCGAACACATTCTGCTGGCACGCCAGGTGGGCGTTCCTGCCTTGGTGATCTTTATGAACAAGGTCGACCTCGTGGACGATGCCGAGCTGCTCGAACTCGTGGAGATGGAAATCCGCGATCTGCTCTCCGTCTATGAATACCCGGGCGACGAGATCCCCATCGTGATGGGTTCGGCCAAGGGCGCGCTCGATGGCGACGCCACCCAGAAGGAAAACATCATGAAGCTCATGGATGCGGTGGATTCCTACATCCCCGAGCCGATTCGTGTGACCGACAAGACTTTCCTGATGCCGGTCGAAGACGTGTTCTCGATTGAAGGCCGCGGTACCGTGTGTACCGGCCGTATCGAACGCGGTATCGTCAAGAAGATGGAAGAAGTCGAAATCGTCGGCATTCGCGACACCATGAAGACCACCGTCACCGACATCGAAATGTTCCGCAAGCTGCTCGACGAAGGCCGCGCCGGCGACAACGTCGGTCTGCTCCTCCGCGGTTTGAAGAAAAACGATGTCGAGCGCGGCCAAGTCATTGCCAAGCCCGGCAGCGTCAAGGGTCACATGAAGTTCAAATCGGAAATTTATGTGCTCTCCAAGGAAGAAGGTGGCCGTCATACCCCGTTCTTCTCCAACTATCGCCCCCAGTTCTATTTCCGCACCACCGACGTGACCGGCAGCATCAAGCTCCCCGAAGGCGTCGAGATGGTCATGCCCGGTGACAACATCGAGCTGGAAGTGGAACTCATCACGCCCATCGCCATGGAGCGCACCATGCGCTTCGCCATCCGCGAAGGCGGCCGCACCGTCGGTGCCGGCCGTGTCGGTGATATCCTTGACTAAGTCTCAGCAGGCGGGCGCAGTCCATGCGCACGCCTGACCCCTTGACGATGGGGCATCCCGGGCCCACCCGGGATGCCCCTGAGTCGCCTCAAAACGGCAGTAGTTCAATTGGTAGAGCATCGGTCTCCAAAACCGAGTGTTGGGGGTTCGAGTCCCTCCTGCCGTGCCAGCTCAGTTTTCGCTTAACGTAACAAATTCATGCAGTTCTTGGAGTTATTAAAAATTGGAGGTAGCTGGATCACATCTGGGATTGTCTATGCGCTCTTGGTCGTTTGCGTGGTAGTGATTTTGCGCAACTACGGCAAAATTTCCCACTTCACCGGTGAGGTGAAGAGTGAATTGCGCAAGGCGAGTTGGCCGTGGGAGTCCGACCCCAAGATCAAGGGTTTTCGCAAATACAAGGAACTGACCGATTCCACCGTCGTGGTTTTGGTTGCGGTTATTCTGTTGGCGGGATTTGTGCAATTTTGGGATTTCTTCCACGTCCTCATTGTTTCGTTCTTCACCAATCTCGGGCGTTGATGCCGCAAGGCCTAACCGGTTTAACCTTCAGAGTGCTTCCCACCATGTCAGAATCCAATCCAACCGCCAGCCAGTGGTATGTCGTTCAGGTGTTATCTGGCCAAGAGCAAAAAGTCCGTGACCGGATTCTCCGGCAGGCGGCATCCGAGGAGATGACCGACTACATCCGTGAGGTGCTGGTTCCCACCGAAATGGTTTCCGAAATCCGTCGCGGCAAAAAGACCGAAACCAAACGGAAGTTTTTCCCCGGTTATATCATCGTGGATATGAACCTCATTACCGCAGACAACCAGCTCGTCGAGAAGACCTGGTTCTTCATCAAGGAACTGGAGGGCGTCATCGGCTTTGCCGGCACCAAGGATCGGCCCATTCCCATGCGCCCGCGTGAGGTGGAAGCCATGCTGGCCCAAATCAAGGAGCGCGAAGAACACACCCGCCCCGCAATCAGCTTCGAAGTCGGTGACGCTGTCAAGGTCGCCGATGGTCCCTTTCAAAGTCAGAACGGAATTGTTGAGGAAATCGACCCGGAACGTGGCAAACTGCGCGTTTCGGTCAGTATTTTCGGCCGCAGCACACCGGTTGAACTTGAATATTGGCAGGTTGAGCGGGCCTGATGGCCTCTCAAATTTCAAATCTCAAATCTCTAATTCGCACCCCACCCCCGCACTATCATGGCCAAGGAAGTTGTCAAAGTAATCAAGCTGCAAATCCCCGCAGGAGCCGCCAATCCGTCGCCACCCGTGGGTCCTGCCCTCGGCCAAGCCGGAGTCAACATCATGGCCTTCTGCAAGCAATTCAATGCTGACACGCAAAGCCAGGTCGGTGATGTGTTGCCCGTGGTGATCTCGGTGTATAAGGATAAGTCATTTTCTTTCATCACCAAGAAGCCCCCCGCAGGCAATTTGCTCAAGAAGGCGGCCGGTCTCGCCTCCGGTTCGAAAGAAGCTAACAAAATCAAGGTCGGCAAAATCACCAAGGAACAATTGATGGAGGTCGTCAAAATCAAAATGCCCGACCTCAATACCCGCGATCCGGAAGCTGCCGCCCGCATTCTAGCCGGCACGGCCCGCCAAATGGGACTCGAAATCGAAGGCATGTAACCCCTCTCCTCCGGATCTTCCCACAGGGAAGTCCGGCCCCCCCGCAGGAGGGTGCCGCATCCCGCGGCATCCGAACGCACTGCAAACCAATAGCAACCAATGGCCAAACACCGCAGCAAACGCTACCAGAAGGCTGTCGCCCTTGTCGAAACCGGCAAGAGCTACTCGCTTAATGACGCAATCAGCACCGTGAAGCAATTCCCGGCGCCCAAATTCACCCCGACCGTTACGCTTTCCTTCCACCTTGGCGTGGATCCCCGGAAGAGCGATCAGATGGTTCGTGGATCCGTTTCCCTCCCACATGGCACGGGCCGTAATGTCCGGGTTGCCGTCTTCGCCCAAGGCCTGGCCGCCGAAGCTGCCATCGCCGCCGGTGCCGAACACGTCGGCTACGAGGACCTGATCAAGAAGGTGCAGGAAGGCTTCACCGACTTCGACTCGGCCATCGCCACCCCCGATGCCATGGCTGAAGTCCGCAAAATCGCCCGTATCCTCGGTCCGCGTGGCCTCATGCCCAACCCCAAGACCGGCACCGTCACCGATGACACCGGCAAGGCGGTGCGTGAAGTCAAGGCCGGTCGAATCGACTTCAAACTTGATAAAAACGGCAATATTTCCGGCTCCATTGGCAAGGTCACCTTTGACCCTGCACAACTCTTTGAAAACGGCCGCGCCTTCATCGATGCCGTGGTGCGTGCCAAACCGGCCGCCGCCAAAGGCAACTACATCCGCAGCGCCACCCTTGCCGCGTCCATGCTGCCAGGCGTGCCGCTGGAAGCCAGCACTTACACTAAAGCCATAGCTTAACCCCAGGCCCGTCCAAGACCATGAATCCTGATAAACAAATCATCATCACCGGCCTGCTGCAGCGCGTCAATGCCTCTCCGTATCTGATCGTCATTGACTACACCGGCCTCAAGGTCAAGCAGTTCAGCGAGTTGCGCAACCGCCTCTTCGCCATTGGCGCATCCTGCATCGTGGCCAAAAACAGTTACATGCGCAAGGTGCTCACCGAAGCCGGACTCCCGGACATCGGAGACTCACTCGTCGGACAGACTGCCTTTATCACTGGCGAGAGCGAAGTGTTTGCCGCCGCCAAGGTCATCAAGAACTTCGAAAAAGAGTTCAAGAAACCCGAAATGCGCGTCGGTATCCTCGGCAACGCCGTGCTCGATACCGATAAACTCAAGGCCATCGCCGACATCCCGTCCCGCGAAGCGGTCCTGTCCCAATTGTTGGGCACCATCAACGAGCCCGCCGCTCGCATCGCCCGCGTCATCAAAAACAAATTCAACCCCGAAGAAGAAGCCGCCCCCGCCGCTGATTCCAACGACTAATCTGAACCGATGGCGGCAGCGTCTCCGCGCCACCGCCTGAACACCCAATGGTTCCTCGTCGGCGCGGCGGCTGCCGCACTGAAATCCCCGGAGGCTCCGGGGGCGACGATACCGCACATGGAGAATACACAATGGCTAACATCGAACAACTCGTAGAAGAACTCGGCAAGCTCACCGTCCTGGAAGCTGTCGACCTCGTTAAAAAACTGGAAGAAACTTGGGGCGTCTCCGCCGCTGCACCGGTCGCCATGATGGCGGGCCCGGCCGCTGCGGCTGAGGCCGTCGAAGAAAAGACTGAATTTGACGTCGTGCTCACTGACGTCGGAGCCAACAAGATCGCCGTCATCAAGGTGGTGCGTGAAGTTGTCCCCGGCTTGGGTCTTGCGGATGCCAAAAAGCTTGTCGAAAGCGCTCCGGCGAAAATCCTTGAAGGCGTCAGCAAAGACGCCGGTGAGGCCGCCAAGAAGAAGCTTGAAGAAGCAGGTTCCAAGGTCGAACTCAAGTAACACACCCCAGCGGATTTCCCCAGGGGTGGAGCAATCCATCCCTGGGACTTTCCTGCCGAGACCGGCTCGAGATTTCAAATCATCCCTGTGCTTTCGCTCCGATCCCGTCATTCCCCTCCAACGTCTGAAAACCACCCTCGCCTGAGACCGTTTGCGGCTCGGGCTTAACTTGTAAGAAAGAATACCACCTAAACGCCATGGCTGAACGTCTCTATTTCGGGAAATTTGAGGAAGTCATCGAACCGCCCAACCTCATTGAGGTGCAGAGCAGTTCCTATGATGAATTCCTGCAGAAGGAGGTGCCTCCCAGTGAGCGCTCCGATACCGGCCTGCAGGCTGTGTTTCGTGAAGTCTTTCCTATCAGAAGTTACGACGAGGCGATCGATCTCGACTTTGTTAGCTACGATATCGAGAATCCGAAGATCACCTCGTTGGATGCGCTCCGCAATAGCGAGAGTTACAGCGCCGCCCTCTACGTCACCTTCCGCCTCAAGGACGAGACCGGTAACAAGAAAGAGCGCGTCTATATGGGCGAACTGCCCATGATGACCCGCCGCGGCACCTTCATCATCAATGGTGCGGAGCGCGTGATCGTCTCCCAACTCCACCGTTCACCCGGCATTTGCTTTGAGATCTCCCAGCATCTCAACGGCAAGCTCCTGCATTCATTCCGCATCATCCCGGATCGCGGGTCCTGGCTCGAAGTCCAGTTCGATACCAACGACCTGCTCTACGTTTATCTCGACCGGCGTCGCCGCCGCCGCAAGTTCCTTGCCACCACTTTCCTGCGGGTGCTGGGTTATCCCACCGACCGCGACATCGTCAGTCATTTCTACTCGATTGAGCACCTCGTTCTCAACGATAAGATGGACGAAGGTGAACTTGGCCACAAGGTTCCCTTTGAAGACGTGATCGATGGCGAGATGGTCGTCGCCAAGGCTTATGAACCGCTTACCATCGGCATCGTCCGCCAGTTGCTCGCACTCGGCCAAAAGCAGGTTGAGGTCATCGACGGTCGCGAGGATGAAATCCTTCTCAAGTCGCTGCGCAAGGATCCTGCCAGTGATGAGGAATCCGCCCTCAAGGATATTTACCGCAAGCTGCGCCCTGGCGATCCGCCCACCGCCTCCAACTCCCGCGCCTTGCTCAAGCGCCTCTTCTTCGATCCGAAAAAATACGACCTCACCCGCGTCGGTCGCTACAAGATCAACCAAAAGCTCGGCATCCAGGTCGATTCCAACCAGCGCATCATGGTGCCGGAGGATTTCCTCGCCGCCGTCCGCTATATCCTCAAACTCAAGAAGGGTGATGGCGTCATCGACGATATCGACCACCTTGGCTCGCGCCGCGTGCGCGCCGTCGGTGAACTTCTCGCCAACCAATGCCGCGTCGGTCTCGCCCGTACCGAGCGTCTAGTCAAAGAGCGCATGACCCTCTTCGATGTCAACATCGAGGGCATGACGCCCCAGAAGCTGATCAATCCCAAGGCGCTCTCCGCAGTTGTGAGGGATTTCTTCGGCCGCAGCCAGCTTTCGCAGTTCATGGACCAGACCAATCCGCTGGCCGAACTCACCCACAAGCGCCGCCTCT
>JBAXPF010000063.1:0-16005 GCA_037132955.1 Verrucomicrobiota bacterium
CACGGAAGCCTGAGGAGGTTCCGGTCTTCCAGGCCAGGCGCGGGATGCGGATATCGGCGACGGTGCCCGACGAGTCCATGGCGCGCTCGTCGCCGCCCAGGATGTCGGAGATCAACCAGGACGCCTCCGCGGAAAACAAGCGGCTGGCGGGTGCCGGGGCGGTGGGTATTGTCCGATAAGGCAGGTAAATCCCGCCGCGGGAAAAACTGGCGTATGCGTTGGTTAGATCCAGCAGGGTCACTTCCGCGTTGCCGAGCACCAGCCCGAGGCCGTAGTGGTCGGCCGGCTCGGTTAGAGTGTGCAGCCCGAGTTCCCGGAGTCTGGCGTGAAACAACGGCTGGCCGATGCGCTTTTCCACATCGATGGCGGGAAGATTCAGTGACTGGATCAGCGCGTCCCTAACCGACACGACACCGCGATGCGTCTTGTCGAAGTTAGCGGGGTCGTAGTCGGAGTAGCTTTGGGGGATGTCATACAGCACCCGCAGCGGGGTGAGCAACCCCCGATCCATCGCCACCGCAAAGGCGAACGGCTTGAGGGTGGAGCCCGCCGAGCGCGGAGCGACGGCGGCATTGACCTGCGCGCCTTTGGATCTCGCCCTGAAATCAGGCGAGCCGACCATGGCCAGAATCTCGCTCGTCCGCGCATCCAAGACGACCACCGCCCCGCCGCGGACGCCCTCCTCGCGCAGGGTTGGCGTGTATTTCACCAGTGATTCCTCGATGGCTTGCTGCAAGGCCAGGTCGAGGGTGGTGCGCACCGTGGGGGTGGCGGCGGGCGCGCGGCGGGTCACCATGTCGCAGAAGTGCGGGGCGAGGAATGGATAGCGATTGGGGCGGAACCGCAGGGGCAGCGCGAGCGCATTATCCATTTGCTCCGGGCTGACCATGGAGCAGGTCGCCATGCGTTGCAGCACATAGGCCTGGCGCTTCTTCGCGGCGGCTGGATATCTAACCGGATTAAAGCGGGTCGGGGATTGGGGGATTCCCGCGAGCAATGACGCCTCGCCCAGACTCAGATCGTGGGCTCCTTTGCCGAAATACCTGCGGGATGCCGCTTCGATGCCCACCAGGTTGGCACCGAACGGGGCACGGTTCAGATAGAGCGAGAGGATTTGCGCTTTGGTCAATTGGCGTTCCATTTGCAATGCCCGGAACGCCTCGATGCCCTTGGTCATGAGCGTCCGTGGCCGCGGGCAGGACAAGCGGACGAGTTGCATCGACACGGTCGAGGCCCCGGAGACCCGGCGCAGCAAGGTGGCCGTTTGTTTGAGCGAGCGCGCCACCGCCCGGACATCCACGCCGCGATGACTCCAAAACCGCTGGTCCTCAGCGGCCACCACGGCTTTGGCGATCCAGTCGTCGCTTTGATAGATATAGGTTGGAGCGCTGTCGAAATCCCCTTTGGACAAGCGGACGCGCAGCGGCACCCCGTCGCGGTCACACCAACTGACGCTGACCGGAATCGCGAAAAGGGCATCCTTCTGCAACGGGAACATCAGCCACAATGCCGCGAAGGCAGTGAGGGACGCGACCCCCGCGGCCGAGGCGAATCCCAGGCAGCGCCGTCCGTTGCGGCGCATCCATCTGATAGTCAAAGCGGCGTTCACTTGATGATGGTCATTTCGGACTGGCTGTTGACGCTCCTGACATCCGGGTCATACATGCACTCGGCGGAAACCGGCGGGACCACGTATTTGCCCGGAGTCACCGCACGCGCAAGATAACAGAAGACCGACTGTTCTGAAACCGGCCGGGTGAAGAGCAGAATGCGATCATCCCGGATGTCCCTGCGTGCGCACCAATCGAACTTGTCCTTGACCCAGGGCAGCGATTGCGCGGTATCCAGATTCGGGTTTTCGATTTCCAGGCCGGCAGGCAGCAGGTCCTCGATGGCGATGTTCTCATAGCTGTGACCGTTCGGATTGAGCGTGATCCTGGCAACCACCAGATCGTTTTGTTTGATCTGCTTGATATCGAGCGGGTTGCCCGCGTCATCGAGCCACTCCCGCACCACGCTCATGCCCTGGTTCTTGGCGGTGAGCTTCTTGTAGTATTCGGCAGAATCGATGGGCACGCCTTCGGCTTGGAATGAATAGAAGAGGTTGCCCGGCCCCTGGTTGGTTAGGGTGACAACGCCCGTGTTCTCGCGGGCAATCTCCCATTTGCGGTCCTTAGATTGATCAAACGACTCCGTGGTGCCGTTGGGCAGGGTGATCATCCCCTTGAACTCGATGGAATCCCGTTTGATCCGCTGCGCGTATTTACCCAGCGCCATGAGTGCCATCGCGTTGTCCTGGGTGGTGCCCCAGTAGCCGTTGATTTTCGCCTTGCTCAGGAATTGAACGAGCTTGATGACGGCGTCGTTGTTAGGATCAATGTCGAGCCAGGCCGACAGCAGCAGCGCCGCATTCCGGTTGGAGCTGTTGAAGCAACCGCCCTGGTCACGCCCGCCCGCGCCCGGCAAGCCGAGTTCCTTGAGCATGGGCAGCGCGCGCTTGGGCTCGCCCTGGACAAGGAGAGCAGAAGCGTTCATCAGCCTGGCGTAGTAGGACAGCTTGTCCGTCATCTCCAACATCCTGGCCTGCCATGCGTGTTCCGGTTCACCGGCGATGGCCAGGACATAACAGGCGTAGGCCCGCTCGTCGTAGCTGCGGATGGGGATGCGGGTTGCGGATGCCTCCGTATCCAACCCCGCGCGCAACGCCTTCAACGCCCTATCCAGCGACCCTTGTGGTATCTCGTAACCGGCCTTCTTTGCCTCGATGAGAAAATGGGTCGCATAGCTCGTTCCCCACGGGCACGAATCATTGGAGCCGGGCCAGTAGGAAAATCCACCATTGACCTGTTGCATCGAGAGAATCCGCCACACCCCGGACATCACATAGTCCCTGACATGATCGCGGCCCATGTTCTTGTCAAAAGTGCGGTTGGCCAGATCCGGCAGATACAGCAAAGGGAACGCCCCGGAAGTGGTCTGCTCGATGCAGCCGTACGGATAACGCATCAGGTATTGCAGCCCATGGCCCAGTTCGAGCGTCGGTTCCTTGGATACCTGCACGTGGCGCAGCACGGACTCCGGCAGCCAATTGGCGGGCGCGCGGATCTCGACGCTCTTGCCCGCCGCCAGCGATCCGGAATCCGCGATGACCTCCGCGGAAACAGGCGGACGCACCGCGATTTCAATCGTGTCGGAGAATCTAACCGACTCGGCCTCGCAACTCACGGTGCACAAGGCCTTGCCCGGCAGCTTGCCCGCGACCATCGGAATCGCGACGGAGGCCGAGGCGCCCTTCTTGATCTCGATGAATTGCTCGCTGAGTTTGGTGGAAAGCGGTCCGCCGCAGGTGATCTGGAGCTTGGCGGTGATGTCCTTGCCGAGTTCGTTGAACACCGTGACATCCATCAGGCATTCATCCCCGGGGGCGAGAAAACGCGGCAGCGAGGGCTGCACGATCAGCGGCCGCTTCACCTTGACCACGCCCTGCGCGCTGCCCAATTGCCGCGCGTTGCAGGCGATCGCCATGATGCGCAACTCCCCGGTGAACTCCGGCACATCCATCTCCACCTCGGCCACGCCGTGGGTCACCGCAATCTTCGACGCCCACAGCGATACCGGCTTGAAGCGCGTCGCCTTGATAGGATTCAAACGCTTGGTCAGGCGCTCCGCCGCATCGGCATCATCCGAGCCATCACCGCCCGGGTGCGAGTTCTTCGTTAGAACTGACGCGTCAAACACCTCCATCAATTCGGCATACACATCGTGGGAGTCCACGCCCAGTCGCCGCAGTTCATACAACCAGCTGAGGGGAGACGGGGTCTTGAATGAAGTGAGCATGCAGATCGCCTCATCCACGGCTACCAGAGTCACTTCGCCATCGACCGGTTGGCCTGCGTCGTCCTTGAGCAGGACCCGCGTCTTGAGTTTGCTTTGCGGCAGGATCGTCTGGGGCGTTTCCAATGCGACATGAATCCGGTGGTTGCGCGGCGAAACCTTGAGCGGCAGCGATCCGAACGCGCGATGACCCTTCCATGCGGATTCCGCCACCGCCGGACGGATGACTGATACCGTGCAATGAACATTGGGCGCATAGCCATCCTTGACCTCCACATCAACCTCCGCGGTGTTCTTCTCCAGGAAAATCACCCGGCTCTGCAATATTTTGTTAGATTCAATTGTCAGCAGCGCGGTGCCGGAAAACGGCGCTTGGATGGTCAGCTTGGCCGTGTCGCCTATCAGGTATTCCGGCTTGTCCAGCTTGAGGGTGAGGCTGTCCGGCCGGTCCCGTTGGGTCGTGGTCCACGATTGCTCGTAGGCGGAGGCATAGAAGACAAACGAGGTGGTCGATCCGGATTGGGGATCGGTGAACGATAGCTCGTGCTGACCATAACCGGTGGGAACGAACGCATACTCCGCGGTGCCCGACGACAGATCCAGCTTCTCTTCCTTGAGGAGGGTGACCACCTTGTGGCCCTCATAGTTGTACCCACCTCCCGGGGTTCGCTTGTAGCTGTAGTTCCAGTCGATGTGTGAGAGTTTAACGGTGAGCGGCTTCTCCGGCTTGAACGCCTCGCCGTCCGGTCGCACGGTGATGACGGACAGCTTGTGGTTGTCACCGCTCTTGAGCCAGGAACCGGCGTTGGGCCGTTTCATGCCGATATAGAACGGATAGGGATCGATGACGGTGGCTTTCGTGGCGGTGATGGCCCGTCCGCCCTGCTCGAACACCGATGCCTGCACCAGCGCCTGTATCGGTCCGGGCGCATGGGTTGGAATGTCGCTCGCAATTTCCGCCGTCGCTTTTCCGTCCTGGTCGAGCACCAGGTTATCGATGTCCCGAGGCTTCATGGCGAATGGCTTGTCCTCCCGCGCGCCCCAATTCCTAACGACCTCGGCGCCGAATTGATAGTCGCGCCATTGCTTGGGCGCGAATGCAACGGGGGTGTAGATGCACTTGATGTTTGCCTTGAGCCCGGCGGCCGGGGCACCGAAGAGGTGCTCCGCGAAGATGCCCACCTTGATCTCTTCGTCCGCTTTGACCCGCTCCTGTTCGGTCGTCACCGACACCCGGATTTGCGGTGGAACAAAGTCTTCCAACAAAAATGTCGTGGTTCCCATGTCCTCTTTCGCCTGGGGCACCCGCAGCCGGAGCGTATAGCGTCCCGTGGGCAGATAGTCAGGCATGACCGTATCGATCTCGGCGGCTCCGAAGGCATTGGGCATGGCGGTGAGCTCCTTGAACAGGCGCCCGTCGGGTTTGATGATTTGGAATACCACGGGAAATGCCGCGGGCGCGGCGAAGTCCGCGTTTCTAACCAATGTTCTGGCATGCAGGGTTTCGCCCGGCCGGAAGATCCCGCGATCGGTGAATAGGAATGCCTCGCACCCAACCGACCGGTAATCCCGCGTCGATGCCGGATTGCCGGCTTGCAGATCATTCTCATCGAGCCGCAGATAGGACAGATCATCCGCCAGTTTCGCGGTGATGAGGAACGGGGTTGTGTTCTTCTCATCCTCGTTGCACGGAATGGCCGCCACTCCGTCGGCATTGGTCACCGCCTTGGCGATCAATTGGTTGTTAGATGAATAAGCGGTGACTTCCACGCCGCCCGCCGGCTTCGCATCCTTCAGTGAGCACACCCAGGCGAACACATGGGTCTTGGAACATTTGGCGGAGATCCCCAGATCGGTGACCACCACCAGGCGGCTGTCCGACAGGTGCCGCCGGTAAGAGTTGGGATTCTCCGCATCCAGGCCTCTGATCTGAACCAGATAGGCGCCCTTCGTTTTGGTGAAGTCATGCAGATTGAGGTAATCCGTGGTCTCCGTATTCAACGCTCCAGCAAGTTTCATCTGTTTGGTCGTGACATTGCCGATCACATCCTCGATGTCCCGGCTGTTGCGCCGGTTGTAATATCCATCGTCGTCATCATGCGCGGCGGATTTCCCCGACCCGGTGTCGTCCGTGGCTTCGATGGGGAGGTTGTATGAGGCCTCCTCGGAGTTGCGCCTGGCGAAATACACGAGGTTGCTGGCCATGACCGGGGCTACCGAGACCTTGCATGAGGACATATTCTGAAAGGTGATAGGAACCAGCAGGGTGCCGGCCGGCGACAGGTAACCGCCCGCTCCCGCGAATCCCAGGGACGCCGCCGCACGGGTGATCGTCACCGCGTTGGATGATTCATTGACGAGCACAAACCCTTTCTCCGAGGCCAATCCCGCCTTCACCTTAACCTGATAGTCCCGGTGCGCAACAAACGGGCCGAACAGCCGCAGGGTATTCTCCTGGCCGGATTCCCGTTGCACGGTGAACTTCACCGGAGGATTGATTTCAATGAACGCGGCGGCGCTTTTCACATCCACGCTTTCTGAAAAGTGCAGGCGGATGGATGGGGTTTTTTCCTCGCCGTTGCTTTGCTCAACGGAGTTGACTCGCAGCACCGTGGAAATCACCGCAGGGACCTCGACTTTCTCGGTGATCCCGCGCGTCCATTTCGCCGGCCGGAATCCCGGTTCAAGCTCGAAGTAGATCCTGCAGGTCGGAGCCGCTGCAACATTCACCAACTTGTTGACCGGGTTGTAGTTATTGATTGCACATTCGAATGGCAGGTAGTCCTTGGTTCCTGCGGGACTATAACAAAAAACTTTGAGGTGCTTGATCAAAGAAGCCGAATCCGGTGGCATGGAAAAGCCCACGGAAAACCTGAAGCCGCGCCCGCCGCCCATCTGGTTCGCCTCCCGGATCGTCATCGCCGGGGTGGAAAACGTCCAGAAGCGCACGCCGGAATACTTGGTTCCAACGACGTTGACGAGGTCACTGACCAGACGCGCCTCATAGAATTGATTGAGAGCCCATTCCAGGTTCGGCTTGAAGACCAGTTCGTTAGGTGAGGACCAGAAGAAACTTCCGTCCAGGTTCGGGGATAACCTGATAGGCGCCTCCTTGAGGGTTTGCCCGACGATTTCCCCTGCGGCCACGGGGCAGGGAAACTTCCAGCGCAACTCCTGATTGCCCGCTTCGAGGACCGTCTGGCGGCCGGATAGGAACGCCACCGATTCAAATGGCTCCAGCGGGTGCCCTGGCGCGGCTTGCCCGTTGCCGCCGGCCGAGTCCGGTGCCTGGGCGAGCACCACGCTGCGCGTCGTGGTGAAGGGAAGCACGGCACCCTTACGGGATGTCAAGCCGCTCTTCACCTTGATTTCATAGGCGGTGCCGGCCACGAAATCCCCGGTGATACGCAACTTTTCAGGACGCTCCGGCGTTCTTGCCAGGGCCACATCGAGCTTCGGAGTGAGCTCGATGAATTGCGTTAGATCACCCTCGTCGGGAGCCTCGGAAAACACCAGCGCGACCGACGGTTTCTCCCCGGACCGCTGGTCGAATGAAGCCGCGGCCAGCGACAGCAATTGGGAGTTCTGCAGTTTGCGTTCGATCTTGCCGCGGGTGCCTTCGGGCCACTTCAGCGGCAGGAGCTTGGCATCGATCTCGCAGACAAACGAAATTGCCGGGACGATGAGCGTTTGAATCGCGGCGGAGGTGCCGTCCGCGGCGGACTGGACCGTCAATTGCAATGGGAGTTTCTCGCCGTTGGAATTCAGATAGAAGAGCTTGAGTTTTTCTAACAACGATTCCGGCTTGACCGGCATCGAAAAGGTCATGTTGAACAGAAACGCCCCGCGCATGGGTGACTGGGTGAATTTCTCCACTTCAAAGCCGGCCGTGCTGAATCTCCAAAAACGGTTGCCTTCATAGGTCTCACCGGTTAGAGCCTTGAGCCCGGGAGGCAATTCCGCAGTGAACGATTGGTCAAGCTGCCACGGACTCCGGGGCTTGAAGACCAGTTGTTTGGGGGATTTCCAGACAAACTCACCCGCAACCTCCGGGCTGATCTTCACTGGTGCATCCACCAACGACTTGTCGACAGCGGGTGCCGCCACCACATCCGCGCTGAACAGCCAGGACAACTCCTGATCGCTTTGTTGCAGCACCGGATTGCGATTCTCCAAAAAGGCGACGCTGCGGAAGCTGCCTTCCGCCGGTGCAACCGCTTTGGCTGCAGCGGTTGCCGTGGGAGCGGCGGGCTGGGCCGACTCCGGGTAGCGGACGCCCGACTTGACGCCGGAGGCCACATGCGGGACCACCACCTGAGCGGTTCCGGCGGACAGGTCACCGTTGCCAGCGCCCGTTTTCCGCTCGATCTGGATGATCTTCCAAACCCCGATAGAGTTGATCAACAGGAACGCCAAGGCAACATACAGCCATGGGTTTCCGGCCCGAGCGCCTCGCCCATGCGCTGCCGATGCGCCGGCCAAGACCGGTTCTTCCGCATAGCTGGCAGGATCATCCATGGCCGCCAGAATGGATTCCACCGCTGCCGTGGTGACCGGCTGCCCGCCCCGGGTGAGCGCCTCGTTGATATGATCCCGCAACCCTTCCAGGATTTCGTTTTGGACCGATTCCTCCTTGTCGCTCAGATGGGCCCGAACGGCTTGGAGGTGCTTGTCAATCCTTGCTTTGACGTCAGTGGGTATGCTCATGGTCCGGGTCCTTCCTTGGTGTTGATTTGAGTTGGGATATCGCGAGTTCTATCTTTTTCAGGTGATGATTCATTTCGGCTAGCCGCACCTTGCCGATCGCTGTGAGCGAAAAATAGCGCCGCGTCGGCCCCTGCCCAGACGGCTCGTCCCGCACTTTGAGAAACTTCTCCTGCCGCAGCCGCGCCAAAATCGGATAGACCGTGGATTCCGACACCGCAAACTCCGCGATCCGGCCCAGCGCCGCCACAATCTCATAACCGTAGCTCTCGCCCCGGGACAGCACCGTGAGCACACAATACTCCAGCAGGCCTTTCCTGTGTTGAGTGATCCAAGCGTCAATCATTGGCTACTCCGCGTTACAGAGTAGCATCGCACCATTTTGCCGGGTTGGTCAAATCCTATTTTCAAAATCCGGAATTATTTTCGGCGGTGCCTACCCGCGGATCTCTTGCCGCGGATCTCTTGCCGCGGATCTCTTGCCGCTTGACATGGCCGCTTGTGCGGCGCATTCCCTTTTCCATGCAGGCTCCTTCTCCGGCCTGTTCATTGTCGTTTATCGTTTGCAGGCGGAGGCCGAGTGGGAGAAGGCGGCACGTGGCGGTCTGCCAAAGGCAACGGACCATCGTCTCGTCCTCAGCCCACCGCCCGAAAATCGGTGGGTATTTGGCGAATTCCCATCATATAGCCAAATTTATCTGGGGCCAGAATTCCCTTCCCAACCGGCACCGGACCTGCCATTTCTTAACGCGTTGGTCAGCCCTTCGGGTTTCTGTCAGATTAACGGAAAAGTGAACGGCCAAAAAAGACCACCGAGAAACCCTAACATAACAGCAATGAAAACCACCCGAATTTCATCCCACCTCACCGGCATCGCAGCCACCCTGCGACGTGTCGCGTGTGTTGCCTCCCTTGCTCTTGGCACGGGCGAACTCGCCCCCACCGCCCGCGCTTCCTTATTGGTCAGTGAGCCGTTTGCCTACACTGCGGGCTCGAACCTGTCCGGAGCCACCGGCGGGACCGGCTTTGATTCGGGCAGTTCGTGGAGCACATTTATTGTATCGGCGAATAGCACTGGGTTTTTCCAGATTCAGCCGGCGGGTGTCGTTTCAGGGGTGATTCTCAACGACGGGGTGACCCCCAACCCGTTCACCGCCACCTATGCCAACCTGCCCAGCAGCGGCAATTACGCGGGGATGAATAACGGGGGCGCCGGGTCCACGGAGTATGCCGCCGGAGTCGCGGATCATCTCTACATGTGGCGCAAGCTGCATCCCACCGTGACTGCCACGTTTGCAGACGGCAATACCACCTGGTTGAGCTTTTCCTCGGGATGGGGTTACAACGGAGCCACACGGGCACCGTCATTTGCCATTGGTGCGGGGATTATGACGGGTCCCTTCCGCGGGGACAACACCACACCTGGAACTGGCAACACCAGCAGCGAGGCCATCGTGGTGGGCGGCATCACCTCGTCACCGGATGGCAATGTCAGCGCGACAGTCGACGGTGTTGCGACGACCTTTGGCGGCACGGCCTTTTACCGAGCCCAGTATTTCAGCACCTCGGGAGCGCGCTCTTATCAGACGGGTCCCACCGGCACGGTCGGCGGCGCGGCCCTCTCATCCACAATTGGCTCCGGCCCACTCGCCGGTGATAACGGACGGTGGGTTATGGGCGGCAAAAGCACATCCACCTATGCCATTCCCTACGGATACAGCGATGCAAATTGTCCGGCAACCACCAAGCCAATGGGAGACAACCCATCGCACGTCAACATCACGGTCGCCAAAATCGAGTGGGGCGCAGGGACTGGCGGCACCGACAAGATTTCCTTTTATGTTTACCACGACAAGGATGCGCTGACTGAGGCTTCATTCAATGCAGGCGCCAAGACCTGGGAGACGCCGAGCGTCTCGGCCAAGTCCACCTTCAACTACCTCTCGGTCGGGGGCGGTCGTTACTTCATCGATGAAATCCGCGTCGCCACAACCTTCGCCGAAGCAACCGGCTCCACGGCCTATGCCGAAGCCATCAAGGCCCTCAACCCCATCGGGTATTGGAAACTGAATGAAACGATAGCGGCCTATAGTGACCCTGCGGCGGATGCCATGAGCAGCAACAACGGAGGATATGCAAATTTCTCAGGCAGAACGCCGGTTACCGGTGCCTTGGTGGGCAGTGCCGACCAGGCCCAAAACTTTCCCAATACGAGCGAGCAGCAAGTGGTCATCCCTTGGTCCGCCACCTTGAATCCGGCCACGCCGGAAACAAGTGCCTTTACGGTCGAGGCTTGGGTGAAATCGGCCAACAACACCAGCGGGACCCACAACATCGTCACGTCGATGCGCCAGCCCGGCCAATTCGGCACGGATGCCTCCTCCGCGAATGACCGTTCCGGATGGGCGATGCGCGAAGCAAGCGGTGACTTTCAATTCTTGGTGGGCGCGCAAAACGCCGCCCCGAGTTATTGGGTGCTGTTGGTGTCGGGGGCTGTCACGACCTCTTGGCAGCATTGGGCGGTGACCTATGATGGAACACCGGGTGGCTACAAGATCTACCTAAACGGCGTGCTACAGACATATACCGTTCACCAGAATTCCAGCACTGGCACCGCAGGTTCGGCTACAGACGCCGTGATGCGGCAAAACACGGATTGCCCGCAGATCATCGGCGCCCGGGCTTTCGCTGGTTGGGCTTTCAAAGGTGATATCGACGAAGTTACGATTTATGGCTCGGCCTTGGCCGGGGCGACCCTCTTGAGCCACTACGACAACGGGATCGCCGCCACTCCGTCGCCGACCTATGATGTGCTTGTGAAGGCAAGCAGTCCGCTGGCTTACTATCGTCTCAACGAAGCGAGCTCCACGCCACGGGTGGCTCTGAACTCCGGGAGTTTGGCGACTGCCGCAAACGGCGCATATTCCGCGAATGGTGTGATTTCAAGCACCGGCCCTCCCAATCCGCCGAATACCGGCATGGGAATCTACAACACCGCCTGTTACTTCAATGGTGCCGGAGATGTTAACTGCGGCAACAACGTTGGCTTTGACGTTTCCACGCTGAGTATCGCGGCGTGGGTCAAGTCAGACGGGATTCAGGCATACATGAACATCCTGGCCAAAGGAGGCACACTCTGGCGCTTGCACTGCAACGGCACCTCCAACACCCTGAGTTGGACGGTTCCCGGCGGTGGCGTGGACGGCTCCAAGCCGGTGGCCGATGGCAATTGGCACTTCGTTGTGGCAACCACCGACTCTTCAGGGTCAGCGCTGTATGTCGATGGCGTGCCCGATGGGACCGGCGGTGGCTTTAACGGCGCCACCAACACGGATCCCGTGCGCATTGGCTCCCAAGATGGCTACCAGTGGAAGGGCTCGCTCGATGAAGTGGCCTTGTTCAGCAGCAAACTCACGGCGGGGCAGGTCGCCGCCCTCTACACGGTTGCCGCGCCTCCCATCAGCGGCCTCTACTGGGCACCTGTCAGTGGCGGCGGCGGCACCGGAACCTGGAATGCCGCGGCGACCCTGTGGTCCCAGACCGCCGGCACCCAAGGCACGCTCGCGCAAGGCACCAACGGCGCGCTCAAATTCGCCACTGCAGGTGGCACGGTCACGATTGATGGCACGGTCACAGCGGCCAAAGGCCTCTCGTTCTCCGCCGGATCATACAGCCTGGTGGCGGGCACCTCGACCCCCAACCTGAGCCTCGGCGGGGCGAGCGCTACCGCCAATACCGTGACCGTTGACTCGGGGTTGACGGCCGCCATCAGCGCCCCGCTCACCGGCAGCACCGGCATGACCAAGGCCGGCAGCGGCTCGCTCGTTCTCAGCGCCGCCAACACCTACTCCGGCGACACGAGCCTCAGCGACGGCACCTTGAAACTCACTGCCGGCTCGTTGGGCAACACGGCAATCATGGTCAGAGGAACCGCGATCCTGGCCGTCCAACCGGGCAGATCCAGGACCCTCAGCGCGGGCAACACCGGGACCGCCGCAACCGGGGCCACCTTGGACCTTGGCAGTGGAACGACCTTTGACATGACCGATGGCGCGATCAACACCTTCCAACTCGTGCAGGAGGGCTCCTATGGGGGCACCGCACTGACCCTTGCCGACGGCGTCACCCTCAAGTTCGACCTGGGCAATTCCAGTGCCGACCTGCTGGCTGTCACCAAATCCGCCAACGCCACCGGCACGGTCAATGTCACCATCGATGTGAGCAGTGCGACTTTCCTGACCGCCGGCACCTACAAAATCATCACCGCTGCGGCGGATTCTTCCTTGACCGGTGGGACCTGGCAGTTCACCGGTGGCGGCACCATCCTAGCGGTCACCGTGGGTGGGATTCCTTATAACCTCATTCTCAATGTTTCCGACACGGCAGGCGTCAGTGTGACGGTCGTTTCCTCCATTACCACCACGACCGCGCTCAGCACTTCCGGCAGCCCCTCAACTTATGGCAATGCCGTGACCTTCACTGCGCAGGTTTCGCCGATCCCCAGCGGTGGCACAGTGCAGTTTTACGTCGATAGCGTTGCCACGGGCGGCGCGGCCAATGTCAATACCGGCACGGGGCGGGCCCAGTTCCCCATCAGCGATCTGGCGACTGGCTCTCACACGATCACTGCCACCTACAGTGGTTACTTGATTTATAGCCCCAGCACCTCCGGCCCCGTGACGCAAGTGGTGGGTCCGAGGTTGCTGACAATCACGGGCCCGGCAGTGGACTCCAAGCCGTATGATGGCTCCAACATTGCCACCATCACCGGCACCCTCAGCGGCGTGATCGGGTTGGATGACGTCTTCCTGGTCGGCACCGGCCGTTTCCCGTCCCCCAACGCCGGAACATCCTTGACGGTTACCCCGGATTGCACGCTTGCCGGCGGACAATCGGGCAACTACACCCTGACCCAGCCGACCACCGGCATGACCGGCACCATCACCAAGGCTGAACTCACGGTGACGGCGGATCACAAGGTGCGTCTGACGAATGTGCCCAACCCGGAGTTGACCTACACCCTCGTGGGTTTCCAAAACGGTGAAAACGCCGGTTCAGCGAATGTCACCGGGGCTCCGGGATTGACCACGAATGCGGTGCAAGCTTCACCGCCAGCGACCTACACCATCACTTGCACCGTGGGTAACTTGGCCGCGCCCAACTACTTGTTCCCCACCGCGGTCAACGGCACTCTGACCATTACCACCGACCTGACTTGGTGGGCGGGCACCGGCACTTGGGACATCGGGGTGTCGAGCAACTGGAATGCCGGCAGCACGACCTATGTCAACGGCTTTGCGGTGCTCTTCGATGACAGTGCGGTCGGCAGCGGCTCATGCTCCGTGACCCTCAACACGACGGTGACCCCGCCCTCCGTGACGGTCAACAATCCGACCCGGAATTACTCCTTCAACGTCAGCAGCGGCAGCGGCATCAGCGGCGCGACTGGCTTGGTCAAGCAGGGCAACGCCCAACTGACCCTCGCCGGTGCGCACGGTTACGCTGGTGGCACGACGGTCACCGGCGGTACGCTCAATCCCCACGGTAACAACAACGCGTTGGGCTCGGGCTCGGTTTCACTGAACTCCGGCACCGCTCTCAAGGTCACGGACCCCGGCGGCGCACAGCGAAACCTCCCCAACGCGTTCGTCCTCAATAGCGGCACGGTCACTTTGCAGACCGGTTATGGTGGTGGCGGCACGGATGTCCAATTCGACGGCCTGCTCTCGGGTGCCGGCGGACTGGATCTGATCGGTTTTGGCGACAACTTCAATGAGCGCAGACTGGAACTGCCCAACGCCAACACTTTCCAAGGCGGCTTGATTTACAGGAATAGCAGTGCGGTCAGAGTGCGTATTGGCAATCCCTTGGCCTTGGGCACCGGGGCTTTGCGCTTTGAGCAATCCACCAGCTCCATGGGTGGCTCCGATCTGCTAGGCGGGCTCGAAGCCACCATCAGCTTGTCCGCAGCCCCCGGCGTGGCCAACCCGATCGAAATCGTGAGCGGGCGTTACTTCAGGACCTACCTCGAGAACGACCTGTTGCTCTCCGGCCCGATCACGGGCAGCGGAATCTTGCTCAAGGATGGCTATTCCACCCTGAAAATCTCCTCCAGCGCCAACACCTGCACCGGCGACATACGGGTCAAGGCTGGCACGTTGGAACTCACCGATACCGGCCGGATGAAATTCGCTCTGGCCAATGCCGGCGTGAGCAACAAGATCACCCGCACCGGCACCAACACCGTGACCGTCAACCTGAATGGAGCATTCGTCATCGACACTTCGGCGGTGACTAACACCACCGGCACCTGGACCCTCGTCGATGTCGCTGTGCTGACAGAAACCTTCCACCCCACCAGCTTCAGTGTGGTCGATTTCACGCCTAACATTGACGGCGTCACCTGGACCAAGAGCGAGCCCGGCAAGCTCTGGACCTTCTCGGAAACCACCGGCATGCTCACGCTCACGGCCGTCACCTCGGTGCCTGCCAGCTTCAGCAACTTGAGCGTGAGCCAAACCATCACGGCCGGCACCGCCAGCGTGACCTTGAGTGGCACGGTGAGCGGCAGCGGTCCGGTCTATCCGCTCGCTGGCGGCACCGTGACCGTCACCATCAACGGGGCGTCCCAAAACGCCACCATCAGTGGCGCCGCGGGCGGGTTCTCCATCGCGTATCCCACCGCGGCGCTTCTGGTCAGCGGCTCGCCCTACACCATCACCTACGGCTATGCGGGCAATGGCTCCACCCTCAACCCCGCTCCGGACAACTCCAGCACGACCCTGACGGTGCAGACGACGTTCACCTCGTGGATCAACGGCCTCGACTGGTTGGGCTTCACCAGTCCTAACCTGTCAGCGACGGGCGATCCGGACGGCGACGGCCTCGACAACCAAACGGAATTCGCGCTCAACAGTGACCCGCGGACCGGGAACGCTTCAGGCAAGGTGCGCTCGCGCATCGAGACGGTTGGCGGCAATCAGGTGTTGGTGATCACCCTGCCGGTGCGCAACACCCCGGCGGCCCCAACCTTCACCGGCACCCTATCGAAGACCGCCGATGTCAGCCAAGTGCGTTACACCATCGAGGGCTCCAACGGACTCAGCCACTTTGACCAGACGGTCAATGTGCTGGAGCCTGCAAGTGAACTCGCCATGCCCGTGCTCGACAGCGGCTGGAGTTACCGCTCGTTCTATCTGGATGGCGCGATTCCCGCGCGGGGCGCGAAGGGCTTCCTCCGCGTGGTCATCACGGGTCCTGTGCCCTAAGACCTAAGCCGTGGGCGAGTCGCCCATGCTCCTTGAATCCATCACCGCAAGGCCGGGAGATTGACCTGTGAGCTACGAGCTGGTCTACACCACACAGGCGAAGAAGGATGCGTACATCGAGGACCACGAGGATCACCTCCATGTCATCCCTCCATCCCTCCATCCCTCCATCCCTCCATCCCTCCATCCCTCCATCCCT
>JBAXPF010000064.1:0-15903 GCA_037132955.1 Verrucomicrobiota bacterium
ATGCCATCGGTGCCACCACCCTCGATGAATACCGCAAGCACATCGAAAAGGACGCCGCCCTCGAACGCCGCTTCCAACCCGTCATGGTTGGCGAACCGTCGGTGCAGGACACCATTGCCATCCTCCGCGGCCTCAAGGAACGTTACGAGGTCCATCACGGCGTGCGCATCCAGGACGGCGCCATCGTCGCCGCCGCCACCCTGTCTGATAGATATATCTCCGGACGATTCCTGCCCGACAAGGCGGTCGATCTCATCGATGAATCGGCCTCCCGCCTCAAGATCGAACTGGACTCGATGCCAACCGCGATTGATATGTTAGAGCGGCAGATCCTGCAATTGGAAATGGAGAAGAAGGCGCTGGAGAAGGAGACCGACAAGCCATCCGCCGCGCGACTGGAAAAGGTGCGCGAGGAGCAGGCCAACCTGCGTGAAAAGTCATCCGGCATGATGGCCCAATGGCGCAACGAAAAGGCGGTCATCGACGATGTGAGATTTGCCCAGGAAAAAATCGAGGCGTTCAAGGGCGAGGCTGAGCGTGCCCAACGCATCGGAGATTTGACCCGTGCCTCACAAATCACCTATGGCGATCTGCCCGCCGCCAACAAAGCCCTGGAAACCGCCCACGACCGACTCACCACGCTCCAGAAAAACGGCGCCATGCTCAAGGAGGAAGTCACCGAGGACGACATCGCCCGCGTCGTGTCCGCATGGACCGGCATCCCCGTCAACCGCCTCCAAGAGGGTGAGAAACAAAAACTTGTTAGCATGGAGCAACGCCTCGGCGAGCGTGTGGTCGGCCAGAAAAAGGCGATTCAGGCCGTGGCCAACGCGGTGCGCCGCGCCCGCGCCGGCCTGCAAGACGAGAACCGCCCCATCGGCTCATTTCTGTTTCTGGGGCCCACCGGCGTCGGCAAGACCGAGCTTTCCAAAGCCCTCGCCGAGTTCCTCTTCGATGACGAGTCCGCCATGATCCGTATTGACATGTCCGAATACATGGAAAAGCACAGCGTGGCACGCTTGATCGGCGCACCGCCCGGCTATGTCGGCTATGACGAGGGCGGCCAACTCAGCGAGCAAGTCCGCCGCAAGCCTTACTCGGTGGTGTTGTTTGATGAGATCGAAAAGGCCCACGCCGATGTCTTCAACGTGCTGTTGCAAGTGCTCGACGACGGCCGCATCACCGATGGTCAGGGCCGCACCGTGGACTTCCGCAACACCGTGCTCATCATGACTTCCAACATCGGCTCCCAGCATATCCTTCACGAGTCCAATGCCGAACAACGCGAAGCCCTGGTCACCGACGCCCTGCGCAGCCACTTCCGCCCCGAGTTCCTCAACCGCATCGATGAAATCATCATCTTCGACCGCCTCACCCGCAACGAACTCACCACCATCGTCGACCTCCAACTCAACCGTGTGCGAAAACGCCTTGCCAAACAAGGCCTCGGCCTTGCCCTCACCCCAGCCGCCAAGGAATTCCTCGGCAACCAGGGCTACGACCCGGTCTACGGCGCACGCCCGCTCAAACGCACCATCCAACATTTGCTGCTGGATCCGCTCAGCCTCGATGTGTTGGACGGCAGGTTCGCCGATGGCGATGTCATCCAGGCCGATGTTGTGGACGGGGCCATCGCATTCCATGTGCCATGACCACTTCCACGATGACGACCTGGCAACGTTTCCTGCGGCTTGTGAAGCCGGTGTTTCTCTCCGAGATCCGCTGGATATTCACGTTGCTGCTGGTGGTCATCGTCGCTTTCGCACTGGCCTCGCGCGGCATGGATTTTGTCATCAGCTACATCAACCGCGACTTTTTCAATGCCCTGGCACTGCGGGAGAAAGCGGGGTTCTTTCACCAGCTCTACTATTATCTGGCAGCGCTCGCGGTGCTTACCGTCATCAACGTGTTCTATCGCTTTACCGAGGAACGCTTCGCCCTGTTCTGGCGCGGGTGGCTGTCACGCAAATATATCGACGACTACCTGCATCGGCGGGCCTATTACAAAATCCTGGCCTATCCTGAGGTCGATAATCCGGATCAGCGCATTCAGGAGGACGTTAGGAATTTCACGACCACCACGCTTTCGATCTTCATGATCCTGCTCAATTCCACCTTCACCTTCCTCAGCTTCATCTATATCCTCTACTCCATCTCCGGCCGGCTCGTGGTGGCCGCAGTCGTTTATGCCGTTGCCGGCTCGGTGGTTGCCTATCTGCTAGGCAAGCCGCTCATTGCGTTGAACTTCTCACAGTTGCGCAAAGAGGCGGATTTCCGCTACAAGTTGATCAACGTCCGCGATAACGCCGAGGCCATCGCCCTGATCCGCGGTGAAGCGAAAGAGACGGTGCGCGTCCGGCAGCGTCTGCGCGATTGTGTCCAGAACCTGGCGGACATCATCGGCTGGACCCGCAACCTCAACTTCTTCACCTTCGGCTACAACTTTCTCATCCCCATCATTCCAACCGTCATCGCAGCCCCGCTCTATCTGGACGGCAAGATCGAATTCGGCGTGGTGATCCAGGCGGCCGGGGCGTTTTCCAGCGTGCTCACCGCGCTCTCCGTGGTCGTCTCCAACTTCAACGCCTTCAGCTCGCTGGCTGCGGTAACGACCCGCTTGGGGTCGTTCTCGGAAGCGCTCGACGCGTCCACCGCCCCGGATTTGCCGGGCGAGGAGATCGTCACCGTGGAAAAGCCGTTGCTGCAATTCAGCGATGTAACCCTCTGCACTCCCGGAGAACAGAAGGTCTTGATCAGAAATCTCACCTTCAAGTTAGAGCGACAGTCACTGCTGATCTGCGGGCCAAGCGGCAGTGGCAAGAGCTCCGTATTGCGGGTTATCGCCGGCCTCTGGCAGCACGGTTCCGGCACGCTCACCCGCCCACCGCTGCACCACGCGGCCTTTCTTCCCCAGCGCCCGTATATGGCGCTCGGATCGCTGCGCAACCAACTGCTCTACTCGGTGCATAAGAGCGGCATTGCCGACTCCCACCTCCACAACGCGCTCGTAGAAGTGGGGCTGGAAAAAATGTTCGACCGCGTCGGCGGTATGGACGCCGAGCTGGATTGGGGCAGTTATCTATCCAACGGCGAGCGGCAGCTGCTGGCGTTTGCCCGCGTGCTGTTGAGCAAACCTGAATATGTGTTCCTCGATGAGGCCACCTCGGCCCTCGACGCCGAAACCGAAGAGATAATCTACGAACGGGTCAAAACTTTTGCCAAACTCTTTGCCAGCGTCGGCAACCGCCGCTCTATCGGGAAGTTCCATGACGCGGTCCTCGAACTCAAGGGCGACGGCTCCTGGCGGTTCGAGTTTTGCTAGATTATGGCAACTCCTCCACCCTGCCACCGAGCTCGGCATAGGCATGCAGCAAGCTCTTGTCGCTGGCCACCGCGTCGGCAACCTCATCCCGGCTCATCAGCATCAGCGCGGTGGACCAGGCTTCGGCCAGGGTGGCGGTGCGGGCGACGGCCCACACCCGCTCACTCAGGTAGGGCCCGCCAGTCGCCTCATCGCTGGGATGAACGATGTGGTTGCCCTGCACCTCGGTGCCCGAGGCGCTGAGCGATTCGTTTGTTAAAGTGAGCTGGCGTGCTTCAAGCTCGCCCGTGAGTTCCACCGGCCAGGACTGCGGTCCGATGGCTAACAAGGAACTGGCACCCGCCGCCAGCAGGGCGGTGTCCATCCCCCAGTCGAGCATCAGTTCAGCCATTTGATCGAGGGCAAAGCCTTTGGCAATCCCGCCGAGGTCGATTTCACGGCCGGGGGCTTCACACGTGATGGCGGCCACATCGGAATGAATGACGAGTCGACCGGCAAGCGACGGTGGCGGCGTTCCGGCCTTGGCCTTCCGGTGTTGGATGCGGGTGCCCAGGGTGATGTCAAAGAGGCCGCCGGTTTGCACACAGGCCTGCATTGAAAGCAGCAGGCACTGGTGGCACGACTCGCTTAGATAGAGGGTTTCCCCTGCTTGCATGTGGTTGATCCGGAACACGTCACTGCCATCGATGAAGCGACTCAACTTGGTTTCCAGATTGTCTAACAACTCAAAACATTCCCTGGCCATGCCCGCGAGAAATTCCGGGTCGTTGCCGGTAAGGCGCAACGTGAAGGTGGTGTTCATCGCCTCATGGGTGAACACGCTGGAATCGGGCAGTGGCACGGGCGGCGTCATGGCGTGTCGGGATTCATCCACGCCTTCCAAATGTCATTGCGCAAGAACAAGGTGATGGACACATTGGCCCGCAGACCGCGTGGCAACGGCGTGTGCGTGTTGGCAAGCAGCTTCGTAACGGCATCACTGGAATCCGGCACGCAAAACACCACCGGAAATTTTTCCAGATCCGCCGGAGGGCTTTGCCAGTAGCCGATGGTCTTGAATGAGCGCAGATACCATGGCAGGGGCCAATAGCCGTTGCCAATGACGGCGAGGGGTTCGAGCGAATGTTGCGGCGCCTTTTGTGCGACTTGTTGCAACCACGGCTCGACGCCTTCGATGTCCCGGCGCGTGGGCACATAGGCAAACGGGTTGCGGGCATCCGAGGCGAGGCGCCCGGTGGCATAGCGGGTCTGCCGGAATTGCGCAACCAATGTCAACCCGGCCAGCACTAACAAGACAACCTGCCATCGCGGACGCAGGGTAGCCATCCCCGCCACGCTGAAGCCCGCCAGCAAACACACGTGGGCCCATGGCAATAGCATGAGCCAAGGCGTCTTGTAGGCTATCAAACCGTAGATGATGAAATGCCCCGCCGCCGCATAGGCGATGAAGCGGATGGTGTTGCGCCGCGTGGCGTCCATCGCGGCGCGGCGGAACGTGGCGGCATAGGCAATGAGGGCCAGCACCGCCACCGGCGTGCCAAACCACCAGACACCGCCGGACTTGTGCGGCACGGTCAGAAAATCCAGATAATAGAAAAAGGGTTTGTCGTGGCCGGCACCTGTCTTATAGACAAAGAATGTGCGCACCGCGTCCACCGCCCCCTGCAAATTGTGAAATCCGTCGGTGTAGAAATAGCCGGCAGTGACCGCGGCGCTGAGGAGCGAAAGCAAGGCCGGAATCCGATAGGTGTGCCACGCTGCCCGCAGCGCGGCACGCGTGAACCATGCGCGGTTTTCCATGGCGACCCACCCGCCGGCAGTCAGCCAGGCGATAACGCTGATGACGAAGGTCTCTCTTGTCGCAAACATCAGGCCGATGCACACGCCCGGGATTCCCCACTTCTGTTTTGTTAGGAAAGCCATCAGCGCGAGGATTCCGCACAACCCGAATACCGACTCATGGATATACATCCGGCTGTAGTAGACCAGCAGCGGAGAGGTGGCCAGCAAGGCCGCAGCCAACAGCATCGGCCCATCCCCCCACCGCCGCCGCCAGAAACACGGCAGCAGCACCAGCAGGGACCCGGCTATCGCCGGCACCAACCGCAGGGTGCCCTTGGTCATTTCCTGCCAGCGGCTTTCGCCGCGCGCCCGACACATCGGGATGGCCAGACTGCTGAGCAGCGGACCATGAAAATGCTGCGGATCGAATTGACCGGTGCCGGTTTCCATGCGCTTGGCGGTGATGCGGGCACCGGTGGCTTCATCGCAGTGGAACGGACGGGACGCCAACTGGTCAAAGCGCAGGAACGCCCCGAGGACGAGCACGCCGACCCAGCACACGATGATGACGATTTTCTTTATCACGCTGGACAGGGATACGATGAAAGGCGGACGTTGCTTGCAATGTATATTTGCCAGACCTTGCCTATGCCGCCTCCCCCACCCACCATTCTGTTAGTCACGCCCGTTTGGAATGACTCGGCGCGTCTGGCGGTCTTTGGCCCGGAACTGGCACGGGTGCTGGCCGCTTCGGCGTTGCCCATTCGCTGGATCATAGCCGACGATGGCTCGGAAAAAAGCGATCACGCGCGGTTGGCCGCCTTGCTGGAATCCTTGGTGGCCGTTTTCCCCCAAGTATCATTGCATTTCGCCGCGGCGCATTACGGCAAGGGCTCGGTCATCCGGGAGGCGTGGGCGCTAGACGCAAATGTGGCTTGGCTGGCCTTTGTCGATGCTGATGGCGCGGTGTCCGCGACGGAAATTGTCGCGCTGATAGAAGCGGCCGTGGCGGCGGAGTGCTCGGTGATGGGCATCCGCAAGCGCACGGCAGGAATCCGGATCAAGGAGAGTTTTTACCGGGGGCTGATGCACCGGGCATTTCTAACAATTGCCGACCACATGCTCGACCTGCGCTCCGAGGACCTGCAGTGCGGCGCCAAGGTGTTGCGGGCGGCCGACTATCGGAAAATCGCCCCCGACCTGCGCGAAATCGGCCTGGCCTTTGATTCCGAACTGCTCTGCGCTCTCCATCACAGCGGTGCCCAATGGCGGGAACGCCCCGTCAATTGGACTCAGAAAAACGGTGGCAAGGTCCATCCGGTGCGCGACGCCTGGGGGATGTTCAGGGCGCTCTGCCGCGTGCGGAAACGCTTCCGCGGCCGCTGAGAGCGGCGCAGGTGCCGGTCGTTAGAGATCCGCGCCGCGATGCGCGCCGCGCGCAGGAATGTTAGAGAATACCACGCAGTCATCGAGCACGGCATCGCAGGCCACCTGGCAACTTGGCCATACGATCGAGTCGCGCAGCACCGCGCCGGACCTAACCACCGCGCCGGGGCCGACCACCGAGCGTTCGAGGCGGGCGCCCGCCTCGATGGTGGCGGCGGGATGCAGCGCGGGGCCGAGCCGCAACTCGCGGTGGGCCCGCAGATAGGCGGCGCGGTCGCCGAGGTCGAGCCAGAGGCCTTCGTCGAGGATGATGGCGCCGAGGCGGCCGGTGCGGGCCAATTCCACGAACGCGGGAATCACCGACACCGTCTCGCCGGCCGGCAGCATGGCTAACAACTCTGGACTCACACAATAGATTCCGCTGAACACATGCGTTCCCGCCGCCCGCCCGAGGAGTCCGCGCACATCGATGCAACGGGTGCCCGCCGCATCCAACGCAATCCGCTTGTCCCCGCCACCGCTGCGCATCGCCAGCGTGACCGGCAGGCCGGACGCCTCGTGCGCGGCGATCAGGCGCGCCAGCGGCAGTGTCGAAAAAATATCCCCGTTGTGAACCAACACGGGATCGCCGCCGATCCAGCGCTCGATGTTTTTCAGGCCGCCGCCGGTTTCTAACAGGACTGGCTCGTGATAGAGTGTGAGCTCCAAGCCCTGCCACGTGCGCACGACCGGCGTCAGGCCGTTGGCACCGGCGGGCGGGTGGTTGGCGGGGTCGGCGGCTTGTCCGAATTGCTGCCATGCCTCCGGCAAATGATGGGTGTTGAGAGCGAAGCGTTGGATACCCGCCGCAGCACAGGCCTCCAGTGCCCAATCCACCAGCGACCGGTGAAACAACGGCACCAACGGCTTGGGCAGTCGCTCCGTCAACGGCCGCATGCGCGTCCCCAAACCGGCCCCTAGGATGAATGCCTGTTTCACAGGGCGAGGTAATACGCCAGAGTCATCATTTCAAGCAAGGAATTCCGGCAAGGAAGTCTGCAGATGCCACGGATGCATGACAAAACAGTCAGATCGATCCCATGATGCTAAAAACTGATGGACGGGGGATATCAAGGAGCGGTGATCTCCGAATCGCCGTTACCCATGTTGAGTCAATGAGTGGAGGAAATCCGCAGCCCATTGCCACCTCATGGACGATGGGCGATTCGGAGATCGCCCCTCCTTGATTCATTCCCATACACCCAGATGACACGTTCGAGAATATCCTTGATCGAATTGGACGAGGGCAGACGCTGCGAATATCACTGCACGCACTGGACAAAACCGCCCTTCCCGCTAATGGTGCTGGAACTCCGCCAGCCATCGCCAACCCATTTCCCCTAACAAAATAATGCCCGAACTGCCAGAAGTGGAAACCACCCGCCGGGGGATCGAGCCGCACGTGACCGGGGCCACGGTGCGCGAGGTGATCGTGCGCCGCGGCGATTTGCGGCAACCGGTATCGCCAAGCCTCAGCGACATCGCGGGGCTGAAGTTCACCGGCGTGCAGCGCAGGGCAAAGTATTTATTGTTAGAAATTGCGGATGGTTCCAGCGTGTTGATTCATCTGGGGATGTCCGGCAACCTGCGGGTGGTCGCTCCGGGCGAGGCCTGGAAGAAGCATGATCATGTCGGCATCACCTTGGACAAGCACCGCCAGTTGCGTTTTCACGATCCGCGGCGCTTCGGGCTGGTGCTGCATCTCACGACACAGGATCCCTATTCACACCCCTTATTCAAGGACCTCGGCCCGGAACCATTGGCAGACGACTTCACTGCAAACCACCTCCAACGCGCCTGCGCAAACCGCTCCGCCGCCATCAAACTCGTCATCATGGACAGCCATGTGGTGGTGGGAGTGGGCAACATCTATGCCTCGGAAGCCTTGTTTCGCGCCGGCATCCGTCCACTCACCGCGGCCCGGCGGCTCTCGCTGCCGCGCCTGGCCAGGCTGGTGGCCGCCATCCGCGCTGTTCTAACAGAATCGATTGCGGCGGGTGGAACCACCTTGCGGGATTTTCTCAATTCGGAGGGCAAGCCAGGCTATTTCAGCCAAAGCCTCCAGGTTTATGGTCGCACGGGCGAACCCTGCCACCTCTGTGGCGCCGCGATCCGCCACGCAGTGGCCGGCCAGCGCGCCACCTATTGGTGCCCCAAGTGCCAGCATTAACGCCGCATTTCCTGCTGACAGGTCCCGCGGGCGGGTGTAGTGTCCGGGCTGATGCAGGAGACAATGACACCAGTGGATGCCGGCATGCGGGAGCGCCTGTTAGGTCTTTGCGACGCGATGGCGGCGCACTTGCGCGGGTTGCGCGACTCGAAGCGGCGGGTGTCCGAGACCGTGCATGAGACCCGCAAACTCGGCAAGGCCCTGCGCGGCGGGATGACATTGGTGGGCATGCCCAAGGCCAGCGTGCGCGCCGTTGCCACGGTGGCACGCATGCTGGCCGGCCAGCGCGACGCGGTGTCGAGGCTGAAGACCTGGCAACGACTGAACTGGGACGAGGGGTCGCAAGGACAGGCCCCCGCCGTGCTCGCGATCGGAGCCATGCTGGAAAAACTGGCCCATTCGGCCGGACGCAGGCCGCCTGCGGAAGCCGTCGGATGGGCGGAGGCGAGGCTCGGAGAGGCGCGCTCGCTGTTGGAAAGGCATTCCGAGGCGGCCTTGCAGGCGGCGTTGCCGCACGGATTGCGCCGACTCCGCAAGTGCGTGCACAAACGCATGCAACGCTTGGGCCTGAAGCGCCGCGATGCCCCGGCGTTTCACGAGGTACGCAAGGGGTTGAAAGCGTGGCTGGGCGCGCAGGCATTGTTAGGGGAAGCTCCGGATGATGCCTGCGTGAAACTGGCGGAGTTGTTAGGTGACGAGAATGATCTGAGCGCCCTGGAAACATGGCTCAATGCACGCGGCTTCAGCAAGGGAATGGCACCCGGCGTCTGGTCGCGGGTGAGTGCGCGCCATCACCAGCTGCGGGTGAGCATCCTTGAGGAAAGCCTGTCCGTTCACTGAACAGGACGGCTTGCGGCTGGAAGCCGCAACGACTCCGCCGCGATCAAGTCTGTGAGATGGCCGCCGCGTGCGGTGACCCATTTGCCCTTGCGGATGACCTGGGTGAATCCCAGCCCTTCGCGCGCGGCGGCGGTGAAGACATCCCATGCCTGGGTGGCCAGAATCCCGGAAACGATCAGGTCGCCGCCGCTTGCCAAGGCCTTGGCAATGACCGGCCATGCCTGAATCAGCACCGTGGAAAACAAATTGGCCATCACCACAGCGTAGCCCGCTTTGCGGGGTTTCCATTGCAACACATCCTGTTCCTTCACCTCAATGCCGTCGGTGCCGTTGCGAGCGAGGTTGCGTTTGACCACATCGACTGCAAACGGATCAAAGTCGCAGGCATACACCGGGCCCGACCCGAGCTTGCGCGCCGCAATCGCCAGCACCCCGGTGCCGGTGCCCAAATCCGCGACCGACCAATTCGTCCCGCGCCGCGCCTTGGCCACATCGACGAGCAGGCGCAGGCAGGTGGAGGTCGTCGCGTGGTCGCCGGTGCCAAAGGCCATCTCCGGCGGAATCATGATGATTTGGCGCTGCGGATGGTCCTGTTGCAGGAGCGCGAGTTCCCGCGGGCGCACTTCCGGGGTCAGCAACAAGGCCGTGCGCACTTTCACCGGACGCGGTGGCGCCACCGGCTTGGTCCACTCCGCGTGGGCGAGTTGGCTGATGCTGCCGCCGAATTGCGCGACAATTGCCTCCGCCTCCTGATTCGATTGGCAAAACAAGCGCAGGCGGATGGATTTGCCGCCTTTGATGAGTTCGATGACCAGGTTCGGGTTGCCGGAAAATCGTTCCTCCCAAGCATCCATCCATTTCGCACCGGAGAGTTTGGACCAAACAAACATAGATGGGACGGGAAAAATTGGAGCGGGCGATGAGATTCGAACTCACGACATCCACCTTGGCAAGGTGGCGCTCTACCACTGAGCTACGCCCGCGTCGCTAAACGCGTGCGCAGGTTCTAGCGCGATCCCGCCCCCGTGCAAGCCAAATTTTGAAAATTTTCGTAAGCCCTTCCGGCCCGTTGATAGGTGTGTCAATATCCGGGGACGCGGGTATGGAGGTCGCAGCGTTCTGATGCATGCAACAAAAAAGGCCACGGAGACATCTCAGAGCAATTTCAATGGTTTCAGAGGAACTCAGTGTCTTGGTGGTCAAAAGCCACCCGGAACAGCATAAAACCGGCGCTTCCTTGACGCACCGGCTCCGCTAGGCTTTGCTGCCCGCGCGCCATGTCCGACAAACTCGCCGAAATCATCGCCACCAAGCATCTGGAAGTCGCCGCCCTGTTGCCGCGGGCCGAGCTGCTGCGCGCCGCTGCCCTGCTGCGCAACGACTTCCGCGGCTTCCGCAGCGCCTTGGACCGCGGCCCCGGCCGCCTCGGCGTCATCGCCGAAGTCAAAAAGGCCTCACCCTCGGTCGGTCTCATCGACCCGGACTTCGACCCGATCCGCCAGGCCACCCGCTATTTCGAAGGCGGCGCCTCCTGCCTCTCCATCCTCACCGATGAGAAATATTTCCAAGGGTCGCTGGGCTACCTAACGAAAATATCGGAGTTTTCCCCTGCCCCGTTGCTACGGAAGGACTTCACCATTCACGAGGTCCAGATCCACGAGGCGGTGATCGCCGGGGCGGATGCCATCCTGCTCATTGTCGCCGCGCTCGACCATCCCACCCTGCGGCGACTGTTCGATGAGGCCAAGTCGTTCCAACTCGACGTGCTGGTGGAAGTCCACAATCTGGCGGAAATGGACCGCGCCCTCGACCTCGGTGCCGACCTCATCGGCGTCAACAACCGCAACCTGAAAACGTTCGAGGTCGATCTGGCAACCACCGAGCGACTCGCCGAGGAAGTGCCGGAGGATGTCCTGCTGGTTTCCGAGAGCGGCATCAAATCGCCCGCCGATGCCCGCCGCGTGCTGGAAGCCGGTGCCAATGCCGTGCTCATCGGCGAGGCGCTCATGCGCGCCCACGATCCGTCCCGCGAAATCGAGGCGTATCTGGAGCTAACGTCTGCATCGTGACGGCGGCCGCCTTGCGGCCCCATCAATGATGCCGGGGACATCACAGCCATGAGTCCGGGGTAGCGCGCCGGACAATCCTGTCACAATTCATCCGATCAGCCCGCTCTCTTGTCAACGGCGCTTCCATCACGCCCGTCACGCACCGCGACAATCGCGTGGTCCGATCGGACCACGCGATTGTCGCGGTGGAGGCAACGTCTCTTCGCGTCCATGAAATTGCGGATTTGAGAGCAACAATACTAAACCCCGCGGATTCCACTTGAGATTGATGCAAGTCGGGGCCAGCGTCTGGGCATGTCAGACATTCTCCCGCAACTTCAGGAAGACCTCAAAGCCGCGATGCGGGCCAAGGACGTCGTCGCCCTCAACGCCTTGCGTGCCTTGAAAACGGCACTCACCAACGCCGCCATCGAAAAAAGCGGTTTGGGTGCCGCCCTGGATCCCGCCGAGGTCGTCTCAGTTGTTAGAAAGCAGGTCAAGCAACGGCACGATTCGCTGGCGCAATACGCCGCCAACGACCGTCCCGAGCTGGCCGCCATCGAGCAAGCGGAAATCTCCGTGCTGGAGCGCTACCTGCCCACTGCCCTAAGCGCCGGAGAACTTGATGAACTGATCGCCGCCGCCATCGCCGAGACTGGCGCCACCAGCAAGGCCGACCTCGGCAAGGTCATCAAGTTGGTGCAAGACAAAGCCGCAGGCCGCGCCGATGGCAAGAGCATCTCGCAAGCCGTGATGAAACGACTGGCGTGACCGGGAGCAGCGGGCGTGCTACCAGGTTCTGAGACGCAGGCCGATGGAGGTGGATAGACCCCCACTGAGATCCTCTTTGAAGAGCGTGTGGGCTGAGGGTGTGCGCAATTCCAACTGATTGGCGAAGGAGTAACCGACACCGAGCGACAGCCACAGGTCCGCGCAAAGGCGGCGTTCGGCGTGCAGGCGCACCGCGTAGGAACGGAGGTCAACCTGCCGCGAGAGATTGTTGGAGTCGATGTTCCAACTGCTGCCGGCGGGTCGACCCCGCACGGCAAGCACCCAATCGGCGCTGGGCCGCCAGAGCGCGTTGAAAAGCGCCCCAATCAGATTCACGGCGATCTCGTCACTGGGTTTCCAGTAGAAAGCCGGACCGGGCAGCACATAGCCATCGTTGCCGAGTTGGAGCGCAGCCACCCCCGCGCCGATCATGAGCCTGTCGTTCACCATGTAGCCGGCACCTGCCGCGAGGTCGAAGTAAAAGTCGTTGCCGTTGATTTGTTGGAAATCGCTGGCCAGATTGATCCTGCCCCAACCGCCATAGATCCATGGGCTGCCCGCCTGTTTGTGATAGAAGATCGCGTGCAACCCGATCTGATGGAGGTCCTCGTCGGTTAATGGAAAACCGGCAGGAGTGTGGCTGAAGTTCAGCGAAGTCATGCTGTATTCCAATGCCGGCAAGAACTTCCAGTCACCGCCAAGACTGATAGGACGCGCAAGAAAACTCTCCAGCGAATAGCACGCCACGTCCAATTGGGCCGGCGAGTGGTCAAACCCCAAACCGCTTTCAAACTCGGCGCTCGCCACAAGGGTATCGAAGGCCGGCACAAATTCCTTCCCGCCATCAACCGGCCCGCCACGGGCGGCAAGCGACGCGAGCAGGAACACGAGCCAGCAAGCTGAACTTTTCATTCGAAAACGAATAGAAAATGTGGCCAGAGAAGTCAACCCGTTTATTACTAACAGAGCCGCACCATATCCTTGACGAATTGGCCCCAGAGGAAGATGAGGCCCCGCTTGGAGTATTGAAAATGACCATCGCCGGTGAGGCGGATGATGCCGGAGGCAAGGTTGAATTCAACCTGATGGCGCATTTCCCGCTCGAGCGAATCTTCAACATCCTCGGGATCGGGCACGCGCAAGAGATCGGCGGTGATCTTGTTGCGCTCGAGGAATTCGTGGTGGTCGCGCAGGATATCGTGGAAACAATGCCGCTCACAGGGGACGTAATTCCAACGAATGTGCGGCGTGCATTGCAGGGTGAGTGAAAACGGGAAATTGGTGGTGCGCCAGGTGCGCCCCTCGTCATCATGAGAGGTCACGGAGATGAAGGCAAACGCCACATCACTCTGTTCGCATAGGCAAATGGCGGAAATCGCACGTTCTTCCGGATGCCAATAGAAGCGGAAAAACTGCTGCATGCCGGCCCATTTCCAACCGCAATCCGAAACATGCTCGAAGCCGACGGTTTCCATGGCGGCGCCCGCCTCAAGCGCATTGGGGAAAAACGCGGGGTTGGGGATACGACGATGTTGCAGGCGGTTGTTGAGGGGCAAGCGCAAGCGGCGGATGTGGGTGAGCAACTCGAACCATGGAAGGAAAAACCAGCACGAAACGGCGGCGACGCCCCCAATTTTATTGCCGGAGAGAAAGCATCCGAGCCAGAACGTGCCTATCAAAAACGTCAGCGCTCCCAATTTCCGCACAAACGCCTTGCGGGCACTTCGCAGTGCCACGGCAAGCACGAACAGTCCGGCGACGATCAGGGTTTCTCGCATGGGTGGAAAGGCGGGTGGCTCAGCGCCCTCACACCCTTGAGCGGCAAGAGAATCGCGCTGTCACGCCGAACAGATTTCACAGTTTGCGTCCCGGCGCAAGTCCTCGTTTGCATTTGGGACTTTCAATCCGTCCCCAGAAAGACCCAGGAAAATGCCGGTTGAATTTTCCGACTTACCGGTTAGCGTGTCAGCCGGACCTTACGCAGACCCGGCGCTCGGGGAGCTGGCTCTTTTGATGACCCGCTGCTGCTGAGCGCATGAGCGGAGCGCAAGATGAGGTTGCGGGAACACCCGGGATGAGTTACCGATGGGGCGTGTGGGAAACACTGCAATCCGGAGCCGCATGGCACGCCGTGGGCACGGGCGCGGCGTGGTGCGTCACGCTGTGCCTGCTGCTGGCGGGGATGGTCGGTTGTGTCTTGCCCGTGCTGCCTGGGCACCTGATTCTGTTCATCGCCGCGGTGGCCCATCGGTTGATGCTGGGGGCGGCAGGCTCGGGGCTTGAGTGGTGGTCGTTTCTGGTGCTGGGGCTACTGATGGCGATCTCTCAAACCTTTGAAATGCTCAGTGGCGCCGCCGGCACACGCTGGTTCGGCGGCAGCCGCTGGGGGGCTCTCGGCGCACTCATCGGCAGCATCGCGGGCCTGTTTTTTCTACCGCTCGGGCTGTTGCTAGGGCCGCTGCTCGGAGCGTTTGCCTTTGAGATCGGCTTTGCCAAGAGACCCTCGACACCTGCCATGGTTTCCGGCGTGGGCTCGGTGGTGGGCACTCTCACCGGCATGGTCTTCAAAATCGTCATCGGTGCCTTGATGGTGCTGTGGTTTTTCCTTGATGTGTGGGTCATCGGCTGAGACCGCTGCAAGACACAAGACACCAGACAAGGAGCAGAGCGTTTCAAGGAGCGGCGATCTCCGAATCGCCGTTGCCCATGTCGAGCCAATGAGAAGAGTAGACCCGCTTTGTATTAACCCCTCCTGGCCGAGGGCGATTCGGAGATCGCCCTTCCTTGAATATTGCCATGCGCTTCCCAAGTCTTCGCCACCACCACCGCTCCGTGAGAGCCTGGCGCTTCCCTTTTTCTTATCTTGTGTCTTGTGTCTTCCAGTCTAGCTTCTTTAGTCTTCCTCATGACCCGCCTCACCTCAATTCTGTTAGCTACGATCATTCTAACGGATTGTGCGCGGGCCCAGTTTGACGCCGCTGATGGTGCGGCGGCCTCCCCGGCCACCCCGGCCACCCCGGCCACCACGGCCAGCCTGGTGTCGGAAGCCCAAGCGATGGCCCCCGGCAAGTCATTCACGCTGGCCCTGGAACTCAAGCACCCGGCAGGCTGGCACAGCTATTACCTCAACTCCGGTGGCATCGAAAACTCCCCCACCCTCGAGTGGCAACTGCCCGCCGGATTCAGCGCCGGTCCTATCCAATGGCCGACCCCATCCCTCAAGGACGGCTACTCCGGGAAAAGTTTCATTTACCCCGGCAGCCCGGTCTTGCTGGTGGACATCACCGCGCCCGCCAGCTTGAAGGCCGGCACCCGCGTGACTCTAACTGCCAAAGCGAGCTGGCAGATTTGTTCGGAGTTGTGCCTGAATGAAACGCAGGATTTCACCCTGAGCCTGCCGGTGACCGCCACCGGCGCGGCGGACCCCGCGCTAGCTGGTTTTTTTGCCCAGGCCCGCGGCAGGATTCCCATGGCCAGCGCGGCTTGGTCGGTCACCGCGCAAGCGGCTGATAGTCGGTTTATCCTGCGGCTCAGCCCGCGCGCGG
>JBAXPF010000065.1:0-15592 GCA_037132955.1 Verrucomicrobiota bacterium
TGCCATCCGGCACTACCAGCGGGTGATTCTAACAAGCTATATGGATCATCCGCTGGGCCAGGCCTTTGCGGCGTGGGAGGCGGCACGGCTGGAACTGCAATTTCCGGGTTTGACCGGCGTCTGTGGCTTGCAGACGCATCACCTGTTCACGACCGACGCGTTTACAGAGGCGCTCGGCCCGTGGTCACCCGTGTTCCAAGCGCCCGCTGGCACCGGCTTGGGATTTGATGACTTGCTGGAAGCCCTGCCATGGACGCGACATTACTAACAGACCCTGGATTCTGGGTGGACCCTCAGCCATACGCGGTGGGTCGGTTCCCCGGCACGATCCCGCAGGATGCCGGATTGGAGGGGCACGTGTTTTTTGAAACGTCCGGCAGTTCCGGCACGCCCCGGTGGATAGCCTTGTCCAAACAGGCGCTGCTCATTTCCGCAGCCGCGGTGAACCGCCACTTGCAGGTGTCCGACCTCTCCTGCTGGGGCCTGGCATTGCCGCTCCACCACGTCGGCGGATTTGGGGTGGTGGCCAGGGCCTTCGAAGCCGCCTGCCGGATCCAACAATTTTCCAACCGCTGGCAGGCACCCGCTTTTATAGCATGGCTTGTGCGGCACGCCGTCACCCATACCTCGCTGGTGCCCGCGCAGGTGCATGACCTCGTCATTGCTGGCATCACTGCCCCGCCCTCGCTGGTGGCCATCGTGGTGGGCGGCGGGCGGCTTGAAGAGTCCACCGGCCACGCCGCCCGCCACCTGGGTTGGCCGGTGCTGGCAAGTTACGGCATGACCGAGGCTGGCTCCCAAATCGCCACCCAGGGTCTTGAATTACTGGAATCATCGTATCAACCCGCGCCGCTTCCCATCCTGCCCATTTGGCAAACCCGGGTTTCCCCTGATGGCCAACTCAGCATTGCCGGTCCCGCCTTGTTTTCCGGCTCACTTGCCCGGGAACATGCTGGCTGGAAATTCCTTCCCCGTGCGGCCGAATGGCATCTGACATCGGACCGGGTTGATCTAACAAACAGACAACTCACACCGCTCGGCCGTGTGGACACCGTGGTGAAAGTGTTGGGCGAACTCGTCGATCCCGCAGTGATCGAATGCGAGTTGCTGGCGCTGGCCAACGACGCGCTGGCGCCCGGTTCCTTTGCCATCGCTGCTGTGCCCGATGAGCGTGACGGCCACCGCCTGGTGCCTGTATTTGAGGCCAGCGTGGCTCCCTCCCTTGTCACGGCCACACTCCGCGCCTATCAAATCCAAGCCCCCGGCTTTCGCCGCTTGCAAGCCCCGGTGGTCGTCGAACGGCTTCCCCGCAGTCCGCTGGGCAAGTTGCGCCGGGCGGACCTTGTCGAGTCCTTGGGCAAATAATCCCCCCGGCGCATTCTCCCCTTGAATGTTGGGGCAAGCCGCCGGACACTCGGTCCGGCCATGGTTCCCGCTTACCCTACCCGTCCGATTCTTCCCGACGCCACTGGTCATTTCGGCCAATTTGGCGGCATGTTCGTGCCCGAAACCCTCATGGCTCCGCTGCAGGAACTTGCCGCCGCCTATGCAGCGGCCAAGGCCGATCCGGCATTCCATGCGGAGCTCGATGACTTGCTCAGCAACTACGCGGGCCGGCCGACCCCGCTGTATTTTGCCCAACGCTGGACACAGGCGCTCGGCGGTGCCAAAATCTATCTAAAGCGGGAGGATTTGCTGCACACCGGCGCACATAAAATCAACAATGCGATCGGCCAGATCCTGCTCGCCAAACGGTTAGGCAAGAAACGCATCATCGCGGAAACCGGGGCCGGCCAACACGGTGTGGCCACCGCCACGGTGTGCGCCCGCTTCGGCATGGAGTGCGTGATCTACATGGGCCAGGTCGATATGGAACGGCAGGCGCTCAACGTCGTGCGCATGCGCCTGATGGGCGCGGAAGTCCGCGCCGTGACGGCTGGACAAGCCACTCTCAAGGAGGCCGTCAACGAAGCGATGCGCGATTGGGTGGGCAGCGTCGAGCACACCCACTACATTCTGGGTTCGGCACTCGGGGCGCATCCGTTTCCGATGATTGTGCGGGATTTCCAGCGGGTGATCGGCACTGAGGCGCGGCGGCAGATTTTGGAAAAGGAAGGCCGCCTGCCGGATCTGCTCATCGCCTGTGTCGGTGGCGGGTCCAATGCCATCGGCTTGTTTCATCCGTTCCTCGATGACGCCACCGTGCGCATGTTAGGCGTGGAGGCCGGCGGCGACGGGATTGTCCCGGAGCGCCACGCCGCCCGCTTCCAAGGCGGCAAACTCGGCGTGCTGCAAGGCACCAAGACCTGGCTGCTGGCCAACGCCGATGGCCAGATCGAACTGACCCACTCGGTCTCCGCCGGCCTCGACTACGCGGCAGTCGGCCCCGAGCACGCGTATTTGCACGATGCCGGACGCGTGGAATACACCTATGCCACCGACGCCGAGGCCCTCGCCGCGTTCAAGGCATTGGCTCACACCGAAGGCATCATTCCGGCGCTTGAAAGTGCCCACGCGATGGCCGCGGTGATCAAACTCGCCCCCACCCTGCCGCGCGAGGCCATCGTCATCGCCAATCTATCAGGCCGCGGCGACAAGGACGTCGAGCAGGCGTCGAAGTATTTGTTGGACAGAGCCTCGCCGTAGGCGCATTCGTTAGAATGCGGGGAGAGCGAAGTCCGCATGCCGGCGGGCTACCGCCGTCTCCCCTCCGCGCTCTCACCAGCGCGCCCACGTGGGGAAGACAATAACAGAACCTCGAACACTGAATATTTGTTCTTGATTTATGCCGCAGGCGGTTCAGACTGGGCGCATGGAAAGCATACACGGGCACGACGTCATCGACATGATCCAACAAGCGGGGCACGCGTTTTCGCGGGCGGAACTGGTGGCAGCTATCGGGGAGAAATTCGGTGTTGGGGCGCGGTTTCACACGTGCTCGGCGGAGGGGCTGACGGCTGATGGCTTGGTTGAGTTTCTGGCCAGCCGCGGCAAGTTCTCTGGCGACGCCAGCGCCCTCTCGATAGATCCGTCGAAAGTGTGTCAGCATTGAGAGGGTGAAAGAAACCAATGCGGACTAAAGTCCGAGCTACCTTGTTGTGGAATCGGCTCTTGAGCCCACGCGTGCCCGGATGCGGGCGAGCAGGTGTTCCAAGTGTGGCATGGGCATGCCGGCCTGCTGTGCGCGGCGCAGCGGTTCTTCCCAGAGCGGGCCGACCTCCACCTCGCGGCCGGCAAGAAAATCGATCATGCTGGACGGGCGGTAAGGCCCCATCGGGCGGGTGCGATCGATGTTGAACTTGATCAGGTCGTCGCTCAGGTCGAGGCCGAGGGCCCGGCCCGCATCCACCACTTCGTGCATGAGGGCGTGGATTTCCGCCTCCGTCTCAGGCGAGGCTAACAAAACGTCGGTGGTGACGCCGCCCTCGGCCACCGAGAGGCCGTTGAACGGGACATTCCACACCAATTTTTGCCACTGGGCCACTTCGAGGTTGGCCACCGCTTCCACCGGAATATGGGCGGCCTTGAAGCGGCGGGCCAATTCCTGCGCGCGGCCGCGGCCATCGGCTTGCCACTCGCCGAGAGCCACGCGACCCCCGGCAGTGTGGCTGACATAACCGGGGGCGAGGCGGTTGATGCACACGAAGCACAGTCCGCCTAACACCCGCTGCGGGCCGACGATGGCGGCCAGTGCCTCGCAATTGCCCAAGCCGTTTTGCAAGGTAAGCACCTGGGTGTTGGGATGGAGCAACGGCGGGAGCACGCTGGCGAGCTGGGCATTGGCGGTGGTCTTCCATGCCACGACGACCAAATCGACCGGTCCGATTTCCTGCGCCCTGCGGAAGCCCCTGACCTGCGGCCACACGAAATCCCCATGCACGCTATCGACCCGCAAGCCATCGCGGACGACCGTCTCGAAATCCGCACGCAGCAAAAACCGCACATCCTCTCCGGCCTGCGCGAGGCGTCCGCCGTAATACAAGCCGACTGCTCCGGCGCCTATCAAAGCCACACTGTTGAAATCCCATGTCACCCACCCAGTGCATCAGCCACGCGGCCTGTTAGCAAGTGTGGACAAGCGCAATCTCAAGGCGGGCAGCATGCCCGCCCCACGGTGGTCCGGGCATATTGCCCGGATTCTTGCCCAGCTCACTCGTCCTTGAACGGTTCCGCGCGCCGTTCATCAATGCAGCGGGTCAGCCACAGAATGAGTTTTTCCGCTTCCGCGGACTCATTGCGCATGGTGGTGAGGGCCGCCCAATCGAGGTGCGGGCGGGACTTGGGTGCGGCGAGGCGGTTGATGTCGAGCTTGGCCATGATGGCATCGCTTTCGACCGGATGGGCGTTGAGAATGTTTTCCGGGCGCGGCAGTTCATCCAGCGCCTCGGCGGTGAGACCGAAGGAAGTGACACCCACGCCGAAGTTGGCACTGAGCCGGCGCAAGCCATCCGCCAGCGCCTCATCCTGAATGGGGGCCGCATACACCAACTCGCCACCTTGGGCCCACATGGAAACCGCCAGGGTTTGGAAAAAATCCTCGCGGTAGGTTTGCAGCGAGGGTTGGATGCGTAGGCGTGCCGCATGCAGGCGGAAGGGCGGAATCCCCAGGCGTTGCTTGAGCGCAAGCATCGACTCGTCGAGCGTCATCTCCTCATCCGGCGAGCCGCCGGTTTCCCAATCAACGAGCACCACCTCCGGGTATTTCCACAAATTGCCTAACGGCGAATCCTTGGCAAACGCCTGGCGGAAGGCAAACGGGAAGCGCCCGTTGATTTCAAAGTAACGCGTCACCACCGCGCGGAACTTGCGGTTGCGCAGCATGACATTGTCCATCTCCGCCGGGTCGGTTGACAGATCGTCGAGCCGTCCCTGGATGAGTGAGAGCAATTCCTGCGCACCTGAAAGTGCCGGCAAGGGCGCGCTGCGTCGATAGTAGCCCTGGCCTTTCTCCACCTTGGCGATGGGCGATCCTGGGTCACACGACATGATCGAAAAATGATAGCGCAACGAGGCATCCGAATAATTGCCCACCAGTTGCAAGCGGGTGACGCGTATCAACTCTGTGCCCTTGATGGAATCCACAGGATTGCTGGGAAGCAATGAAGGCAAAATATCCGTTAGTTGCTTGCGAAGACTCATAAGGAGACGGCACGACTGGCGTTGCTGCGCAACATCCAAGGGAGCATTTTGCAAATCATCAAGCTCCAAAACAAAAGATTTTCAAACTCCTGGCACCGGACACCACAATTTTTGAAGAAAACCATTCCAGAGCTTGTCCTAGTGGCGATCATCCTCCACCCTTCGTCCATGAATTCCAAATTCACTGTCCTTGCCTGCGTCCTGGTTTCCGCCCTGGCTGTTAGCGCGCAGACCCCTGACGCGAAAGCCATTCTCGAGGGCGCACGCATGGCGGCCACCCTCACCAAGCTCGACGAAGGTCTGAGCGGCAATTTGAAAAAAGATGGCCTGACGGTACCCGTCACGCTCTTTCTACAGGGCAAGAACATCCAGTTTCAGTTCTCGGAAGGCACGGGCGCGCCGCAAATCTATCACCTGCGTCTCAACGACAACGCGTTTGATTTGTTTGAGATCGTCAACGGCAAGACTATCCGTTTCCCAGATGCCAAGCTCGTGCAGCCGATTGCCGGCACCGACGTGACCTACGAGGATCTCGCCCTGCGCTTCTTCTATTGGCCCAACCCGAAGCTGGAGGCCGAGGAAAATATCAACGGTGAAGCGTGTTACAAACTGCGTCTCGACAAACCGAAGGACAGCGCCGGCCGCTACGTCGCGGTTTATATCTGGGTCCACAAAAAATACGGGGCCTTCATGCGCATCCAAGGCTATGACAAGAACGGCGGCCTCGCCAAGGAATTCCAAGTGCAGGAGGTGATGCAAGTCACCGACAAAATCTGGACCCTGAAGAAAATGCAGGTGGCCACCCACGATCCTGCCACGGGCCGCCGCCTGTCCATCACCAACATGGTCTTCGACTCCCCCAAGAAAACCAAACCGCAGGGCCTGCGTTAGCCTGGCAGGAACATGGAAAGGGTTAGGGCAGTGGCAGCCGCGAGTCGAACCGGAACGTGCGGCGGCGGCGGATGCGTATGTTGGAAAACGCCGGATGCCGCGGGTTGAGCAGATAGGTGGATTCCTCGGGAATGATGACCGACGGCACGGCCAGGGCGGCTTTGGCGGTGGCCACGGAGCGCTTGAGCCAGCGGCCGCCATGGTCTTGTGACGCCGCCCCCGCGGGAAACCCATCCCAGCCCGGTGGCGGACGCAGGCCGGTCTCTATCAGCGCGTCCGGCACCTCGATTTCTAGCAGAAGGAACTCGACGCGCAAGAGTTCCGGGCTGGCATGGACGAGCAGTTCAAGGGCCGCCAGGGCGCGGCTTGCCGCCGCATAGGCGCACGGGACACCCGGCGCATTCCATCGCCCGCCGTAGAGCCGCGCGCCTTCGCCAGCGAGTGCGCTCGCCGCGAAGGCTGGCTTTACCATACGAAATACCAGCATGGCGTGCGAGGATGTTAGGACAACACCCCGTGCTCCAGCCGCCCAAGCAGAAACTCCACTTCGCGGGCACCGATTTCCGTGTCTGCAAACGCCAGCGGACGTTCTCCGGCACACGCCATGGCTGGCCGTTTGAGCCACGAGCGGGCGGACTCCTCAGACTCAAACACCTCCGTGGCCCGCGCCATCAACCGGGCCACCCGGATCAGGCGCTCGCTTTCCGCGGCATCTAACATCCCGGACTTTTTGCGCCGGTGCAGCGTGGCACGGGCCAGCCCGAGCCAGCCCGCCAACTCATCTTCCGTGCTGCCCAGCCACTCCGCGAGGGAAGTGAATTCCTCGATGGCCAAGCCGCGGCGGATTCTGGCAATGACCGCAGTGGGAGATTCATGCGGTACCGCTTCTTCCCGCAACACCGAACCGGCGTTTTTCCTTGCGCCAAGCGATTCTCGCAGGCCTGCAACATAGGTGGCTATCGCGGCGTTTAGTTTCATATGGGATATAATACCTCTCCATTTGGAACCTGGCAAACGATTTTTTTCTATTATTTTTAAAATCCTGCCGGTGGCAGCTCCAGCCTCGACATTGGCTTGATAAAATTCATTCTTTCGTCCCTGATTGCACGCTTATGACCGAATTCCTAGTCGTCCCACGCGCCGCCCACGATCTTCTTGTGAGCCAAGCTTATCAAGCGCGCGGCTTTACCGCCACAGAAGCCGCGGAAGGTGCCAAGCTCGCCGCGGAGGCCGCGCGCCACGGCATCCGCACCCACCATGCGCTCAAGGCGCTGCACCTCGACCACCTGTTTGGCTCTGCGGTGGGCGGTTGTGTTCCCGGCGCGGAAATCGAAGTTTTGCCCGGCCGCTTCCCTGCCTCCGAGTGTTGGAATGCCCACAAGAAACTCGGCCAAGCCGTGGCCTATCGCGCCATCGATCGCGCCATCGAGCTCGCCGACCAATTCGGCGTCGCGCAAATTGCCGTTGATAACGCCTTCCATTATTTATGGGGTGGCGGCTACGTGATGGAAGCTGCCGAGCGCGGTTACTTCGCCTACACCAACTGCACCTCGACCCTCGCGGAGGTCGTGCCTTTCGGCGGGAAATTTCCCACCCTTGGCACCAACCCGCATTCGTGGGGGATCCCGGGCACGGCGGCCAACGGCTTTCCCATCGTCATCGATTGGGCGACTTCCACGGTGGCGATGGGGCGGGTGCAAGCGCTCAAGCGCGAAGGCAAATTGCTGCCGCCGGGAGCGGCCGTGGATGCCCATGGTGAAGCGACGACCGATCCGAATCAGGTGGCATCGTTGCTGCCCTTCGGAGGCCACAAGGGATACGGGCTCTCGCTCATCAATGAAATTTTCGGCGCGCTGATAGGTGGCTCTTTGCCCACGTTGCGCGGCAAGCCCATCACCACTCCCGGTGAAAAAAACACCACCGTCTTCTACTTCCAGGTCATCCATCCCGACGCCCTGTCCGGCGGCCAATTCGCCTGCGCCCGCAATTCATCCCAAAACCTCGCCGCCGTCATTGCCGACATCCTCGGCCACGGCAACGAGGCCGCCATGCTTCCCGGTCAAATCGAAGCCGCCGCCCGCCACCGCTCCGATGCCGCCGGCGGCTTGCTCTTCACCGCCGCGGAAATCGCCGAGTTCAACCAACACGCCACCGCACTCGCACTGCCCGCCTGGGATCCAGCCGCCCTTGCACGCATGCCCACCGCCTGCACTGAACAGTCCTTGGTTTAGACGACACATGGAGAATCTCACCTATTTTAATCCGTAAAATCCGTGTAATCCGTGGTTAATCTAACCAAATAACAATCCATACTTCGGAGTTCGGGTTTATAGAATCTGTCCTCAGTGGACTTCAGTGGTATTATTTGCCTGTCCAACTTTCTGTAGTCTACCCCACGGAATCCTCAGCACCTCCCAACCATGCCATGCATCCCGCAGATTCTGGCCGGCTTCACGCTGCTGGCAACTTGTGCCCTCGCTGCGCAACCCGCACCCAAACCCAGCGCTTCCGATGCCCGCAACGGCTACTTTGTTGCAGATGGCAGGGAAATTCATCATCTGGAAGTGACGCCGCCACCGGCGTTGCAGATCGAATGCCAAAAGCCGGGTTCACTAACAGAACAAACCGTTGCCGGAGCGAGCGTGCTTGCCATCAAGGGTGACGGCATCGGACGCGCCACGGTGAGCTGCGATGCGGATCAATGGCCGCAGGCCGTCATCCTGCGCGTCCATCTCCGCGGCCTCGAGTCGCTCAGCATCGCCAATGCAGGCGTCGAGCTGAAAGCCTCGGTGCTGAGCCACGGCGAACATCCGACCTTGTTGCACCTGTGGCAGGCCGGCAAGGAAGGGCCGGCGTTGGCCAAGGACAGCCCGTATTGGATTGCCATCCGGCGCTTGGGACCGGATGGCAAGCCGGTCGCAGGTCTGCCGCCGGCTGGCGGGTGGTTCGAGGTCGATATTCCCAAGGCTTTTCTAACAAACGCCAAACAGCTCAAGTTGAGTTGGATTGATTTCTACCGGTAGCCGGCCCGCATATCCGCCTGAAACCTACCTTCAAATGCACCAACCGAATGAATCTACCTCCTCATGATCCCTCATTTATTGTCCCAACCGATGGCTATTGGGATCCAAATGCGACCAATGGCCTGAAAGCACAATCGGCGCGAGAAGCAATGCTGCACTACCATCGTGAACGTGGCTTCGACAGCGATGAGGCCGTTTGTACCGTCGATTTATTGACTGACTTGCTGCATCATCTTCATGCACTCGGTGAGAATCCGTTTACAGCGCTCGATCAAGCGCGAAAATATTTTGAAGCGGAAGTAACCGGCACGGCTTTGCGGATTGTTGCCTAAAGCGGATTTTTATATCACACTCCCACTTTCCCATAGCCAAAGTCATGAAATTCTCCCTGCCGTCGCTGCTTTTGTTAGCCATATTCGCATGGGTGCCGCCTGCGCTCGCGCAGCGGCAAAGCGTGCCTGCCCCGGAATCGTCGCGAACCAGGAATATCCCCATCGACAAGGTGTTTGAACCCACGGGGCTGTGGACGTGCACGGACACGTTGCTGGAAAAGGCGTGGAAGGACAGCGGCTTCAAGTGGCTGTCCTCACAAGTCAAGGATCACGGGGTGATCCGCCGCGAAAATCGCGGCTCCGATTCCATGAAGTTGACCGCATTCAAGGGCACGCGGAGTGTGGAGGAGGTGGCCTTCCTGTTGAAGGGAGGCACCCTCTGCGAGGTGACCCTTGCCATTTGGAACAAGGGGGATTCGCGCAATGCCGATATCACGGAGAAAGATTTTTCCGAAATCGTCGATGGTTGGACCACGGAAATGACCCGCCTCGTGGCACCGCAATTCGAGGACCGCGGCAAGGACAAGGCGAGCGCGGCCAAGGCCGAACGCCGGATGTGGGTCGGCAAGGACCTGCTTGCCCAGTTAGAGTATAGCGGGGCAAGGGAAAAGGTCCGCGATCCCAGCAGCGGGCGCGAGCGCAACGGCAAGAACTTCCAAGGCGAGTTCATCCGGCTGCGGCTGCTGCCCAAACCCTCGAGCACGGTGGGCCTCAACACCAGCACCGGCGGAGCCGCCTCGGTGAGGCGGTCGGATTTGGCAAAGTCGGTCACGCGCGAAGCCACGGGCGACGTGTTCATACCTAACATCCCAATGGTGGACCAAGGCGACAAGGGGTACTGCGCGGTGGCCACCGCGGCCCGCCTGTTCAATTACTACGGGGCGCCGGCCGATCAACATGAGATGGCACAGGTGGTGGGCAACCGGGCTGGCGGCGGCGGGTCCAGCCCGGATGAAATGGAAGAGGCGTTGAAGAAAATCTCGGGCAAATACAAGACGCGCTACCAGACGTTGCTGGATCTCGATTACTCGAGCCGCAAGTACCAGAGTTTTCTGGCCAAATACAACCGTGCCGCGAAGAAACTTGGCAAGCGGGTGCTCGATACCAACAACTACATTTACTTTATGGGCGGGCTGGATCCGGAGGTGTTGCGCGAGGTGAATGGCACGGGCCAGCCGTTCGACAGGTTCATGCGGATCGTCCGCGAGAACATCGACAAGGGGGTGCCGGTGATGTGGGGACTCCAACTCGGGCTGTTCCCGGAGAACGGCCAGAAGGCGCGGCAGGCGGGAGGCGGTCACATGCGCCTCATCATCGGCTACAACAATGAGAAAAACGAAATTATCTTCAGCGATTCGTGGGGGGCGGGCCATGAGAAAAAACGCATGGCCGCGCCCGACGCGTCGGCAGCCACCATGGGACTCTATCTGCTTCAGCCGTCGTCATGAGCTTGCCGCAACCCGCGCCCCCGTTAGGTAACAGCCGCCGATGACTTCCCACCCCTTACGCAAGAGCCTCCGCACGGTTGCAGTGTTTGAGGCGGTCAAGGGTGTCTTGGTGTTGGCGGTGGGCTTGGGGGCGCTCCACTTCTTGCACAAGGACGCCCACCGCATCGCCTATGAGTTCATCTCACGCGTGCACTTGGACCCGGCCCACAAGTATCCCCGGATTTTCATCGCTTTGGCAGACCACGTCACGGACGGCAGGTTATGGTTCTTCGCGAGTCTGGCGGTGGTTTACGCGATCTTCCGCTTTGTCGAGGGCTATGGCTTGTGGAAGGAACGGGCGTGGGCGGAATGGCTGGCCTTGGTGAGCGGCGCCCTGTATCTTCCCATCGAGGTGTACGAAGTTTGCCACAAACTCTCCTGGGTCAGGGTCGTCGCGCTGAGTGCCAATCTGGCCGTGGTGGGCGTCGTCGCCTACGTGTTGATCCGGAAGCGGCAGGAGGACAGGCGATCCTAACCCGCGGCCTGCGGCATTGAGGTTCGACGCTTGACCCGCCGGGCTGCGGCACTTACGGTCGCAGGATGTCGGCGCATGTTGGCCGGCGAGTAACTCAAGCCCATGGAATCCCCGAAAAAACTCACCTACGGCTCCTACGAGGTTCTCCAGAACGCCGATGGCACGCCCTGCCTGCTCGGGCAGGGCAGCTTTGGCGTCACCTACAAGGCCCGCCACGTTTTGTTAGGCAGGATCAACGCCCTCAAGGTGATTCGCGAGGAATTGCTCAACCGTGGCAGCAAGGAGGACCAAGAGGAAACGCAGCGCTTTCTGAGTGAAGCGCGCGCGGTGGGCAGGCTGCACCATCCGGGCATCGCGATGGTGCATGACTGCGCCTTGGACAACGGGGTTTTCTACTACGCGATGGAGTACTGCGATGGCGGCACGCTCCATGACTGGTGCGAAAAAAACGGCCCGATGCCCTGGGCCGAAGTGCGGGTGATGGCGCTGCAGATCGCCGCCTCGCTCGATTACGCCCATGCCAGCGGGTTTCTGCACCGTGACATCAAGCCGGCCAACATCATGCTCAATGGCGAGGGCAAGGCGCGGCAAGCCAAGCTCATCGATTTCGGCCTGGCTCAAAAAATTGACGGTGACAGCGACACATCATCGGCAACGGTGCGCAAGGATGAGGAAAATTTCCGTGGCAACTTTGCCACGGCCAGCCCTGAGCAAATCCTCGAAAAGCCCCTTGACTCGCGCAGTGACCTGTTTTCGTTAGGCGTCACGCTGTGGTGGTTGCTGATCGGCAAAAACCCATTCGGCGAGATGAAGCGCGGCCCCCTGATCGCCGACCGCGTGGGCCCCTCCTCCTACGCCTCCGCGTTGCCGCCCGAGCTTGACCCGGAGGCCCGTGGGTTGTTAGAAGGCTTGCTGGAAAAAGATGCGGAGAAACGCACCGCCACGGCCCACGAGGTGGTCGAACGGCTCAGTGCCGCCGCCGCAAGGACATCACCCGCCACGCCCGCCGCACAACCCGCGGCGGTGGTGCTGGAGCCCCTGCCGGCGCCTCCTGATTTGGAGGAAGGCTATCAGATTGGCGGGGCCCTTGCCACCGCCTCCCAAGCCAAACTCTATCACGGCGAGCATTCGGCGACCCGCGAGCCGGTCATTGTGGTCATCCCCGAGCCATTGCTCGAACCGGACGCCCGCAGCGGCATGCGCGTGGCCGCCAGCCGCAAACTGGATTTCGGGGCCTATGCATTCCGCGATTGGTGCGTCTCGGATGGTGACGACGTGTTTGTCATTTCCAAACCAGCGGGCTGTAGTCTGTTAGCCATTTTGCGCAAATTCGGCCCCGCCCGTTTTGCCGACACGCTGTCGTTGCTTTCCCATCTGGCGCGATGTTTTGACGCGAGCCAGGCGTGGACCGGCTTTGGCATCCATGTGGATCCGGGCGAGATTTTGGTGGGCACCCGCGACGGGAGCGCCGAGCTTGATAGCTTCCGGGCGTGGTCGGACCTTGACCCGCACACCGTGCGGTGTCTGCCGCTGTTCACTGCGGGTGCGGATCACGGCACATCCAGCGAGGCGACGCTATCGTCCTCGGCGCGGGAGTTTCCGCCGTTGGCCCAATTCGCCGCGCTGGTTTACCGGGTTCTGGCCGGCAGTGCCGTGCGCTATGCCGCATTTTTCACCACCGGCGGCTACGTGATGGCATCCGGGCTCTCGGAAGACGGCAATGCGCTGCTAGCCGAGATGCTCTGCGATCCGGAAACCCAGCCGTCCGCTTGCCGTTTCATTCAATTGCTTGCCGGTCTGGAATCACTGCCGGTCGCCGAACTCACGCCGCTGGTCAATCCACCAAGCGCCGAGGATATGGCGCAAGGCAAGCTCGTGCCCTTGGCGTCTGCTGCCGCAATTCCCAAGCAGCCAAAGACCGTCCTACCGGTCGCTGCGGACCACGCGGCGGCGGCCATCGCCAAGGTCACCGCACAGGAACGCCAGCTTGCCATGGCTAAACTCGCCGCCGAGGAGGAGGCGCGGCAGGAAGTCGCAAACGCCCACCGCAGACAAGAAGCCGCAAAGCCCAAGACCGACGAGAAAGCCGCACGGCAGCAAGCTAGAGCCAAGCCCGCCGCCGCGACGGAACTCCCCCGCAAGCCGGAGATCGTCGCCCCCAAGATTGCCGAAAAGACCGCCCACCAGGCGTTAGAAGCACGCCAGCCCGCCATCGAACACATCCCGCCGCCCCCGCTTCCGGCTTCACTTCCGGTGCCAAGCGCCGTCCGCAGTGGGCGCAAGGTGATGATCATCGTTGGTGTCGTCTGTGTTCTGGGTGCCACCCTCGGCGCCCTCGTCATCAGGAGGCATGGAAAAAACGATTCGCTTGCCAAGGGGACGAAACAAACGCTCAATTCCAAGGCCGAACCTGAGCGTCCCACCCCCGGCAACCCGCCACCACCTGACACTCCGCCGCCGTCTGACAACCCGCCACCGACTGACACTCCGCCCGCCCGGGACATCCCGCCAGCTGACGTCAAAGCCAGCGCGTCAACCGATTCCATGCCCACCATCAAGGTGCCCGGCGATGTGAAAACGCTCGTCGAAGCGGTCCAGCGCTGCAAGGAGGGCGGCACGATCGAGATTGCCGATGGGACGTATGCGGAATCGCTGGTGCTGACCAAATCCGTGACCTTGGCTGCGCCGACCACCGCCGTGCTCGACGGTCGGGATCTGCGCTCCAATCTCATCGTCGCCCGCGGCCCCATCCAAGTGACGCTGCGCAACCTCCAAATCAAAAACACGCAAGAGGCAGCCAACACCGCCCCCGAATCCTCGCCCGCATTGGTTCTGATCAGCGACGAGGCGAGTGTCCGCTTCGACGGCTGCGGGATTGAGGGCTCCATCGGCAATGGGGTCGCCTTGGCCGGCAAGGCCTCCGCCGTATTTGCCAACTGCACGCTGAGCAAAAACCGTGGCTATGGCATCAACGTCAGCAGCGCGTCCAAAGTGGAGGTGTCACAGACCAAGATCCGGGAAAACGGACGCAGCGGCATCGCCCTGATGAATGTGGACACGGCGGTCACCTTGGCCAGCGGCACCGAGGTCGAGGCTAACAGCAATCACGGTGTGGAGGTGGCCAATGGTGCCGAACTCAAGGGCAGCGGTGTGACCCTCCGCGGCAATCAGAAGGTGGGCGTCATCGTGGATGGCAGCAACAGCCTCGCCCGGCTTGATAGCTCCTGTGTGATTTCCGCCAACCGCAAGTATGGCATTGGCGTGCTCAATGCAGGCAAGGTGCTGCTCTCCGATAGCGCGGTCGAAGACAACAGCGAGGGCGGCCTCTACGCCAAAACCGGTGCGCAGGTGGAAATCCTCGGCTGCCATTTCATTGCCAACGGCCCGCTCGGAGCCAGCCTGATGGACAAACCCAGCAAGCTCAGCATCGCCAAGACGGAGTTCAAGTCCCACTCCTCCCTGGCCACCGCCTTCGAGCAAGGCCGCGGCACCGTGACCGAGTGCACCTTCCTCAACAATGACACAGCCATCTATTTCGGCGACGGCGCCAGTGGGTCCGCCTCGGGCAATACCAGTCACCTCGGGCCGCTTGAGGACATCAAGGACGCCCTGGTCAAGGACTCAAACGGCGAGGTCATCCGCAAATGAACCCAAAAATTTGTTTGACGCCAAGGGGAGAAACTTTCAGATTCCTCATGTTTGAAACATTTCCCACTAAAAAAATGACCACCATGCTCAATCCATTCGTCCGTTACGGTCGGCACTTCGCCATTTTCACCGCCATCACCATGGGTGCCACCCAATGCGCCGACACCTCGGACGGGCGCCTCGCGCAAGGCCAAGGCACCGCTATCGGCGCGGGTGCCGGAGCCCTGATTGGCGCGGCCTTTGGCGGACGCCAAGGGGCGCTCATCGGAGCCGCCATCGGCGGTGCCAGCGGCTTTGCCTATGGCTCGCACATCGCCAACAAGAAGGCCCAGTACCGATCCACCGAAGACTGGCTCGACGCCTGCATTGCCCAAGCCAACTCGAAGCGCAGGGAAGCGGTCTCCTACAACCGCCAACTCGAAAACAAACTTGCCAGCCTCCAGCGTGAGGTCAAGGTGGCCGCCGCCGCCAAGGACAGAGTCAAGCTGGCTTCCTTGAAACGCGAGATCGGCACCGAGCGGGCCGCCGCCCAAAAGCAGGCCGCTGTGTTTGGCAAGGAAGCTGAATTGCAACACTCCGCCATCAAACAGGCAGGTG
>JBAXPF010000066.1:0-15524 GCA_037132955.1 Verrucomicrobiota bacterium
TGCCGGGAACGGTTTGGGGCAAGGCGCACGAGCGGGGCGCGGAAATTGCGGGGCAGCGAGGCGGCTGCAGCCGGAGCAATCTGGAGTGTTAGAGATTTGAAGAAAGGGATTGGGTAAGGGCGCGGGAAGGATATTGCGCCATCCTTCCTGCGCTGACACGCCGGCTATCCCAAGAGTGTTCGGCAGGATGCCTAACACAGCCGGCAGGATGCCGACGCCCCCCCGTCAGATTTGCCTCAGGCAGCGGCCTCGAAGGTGAGTTCGCTAGCCGGGATACGGGAGACGCAAGACACAAGATCCCGCAGACACGGGAATACAAGAGCAGAGGAAGAAGTGCATGCACACGCTCCATCGGTTCTTTTCTTGCGTCTGAATCCGCTTGCCAAGACGGCCAAGCGGGGCTAATTCCCGTGTCCGCTAGCGGAATCCGCGGATTCAAGATAACCAGTGATTATGAAATTGGCCGAGTTGCTCAGTCCCAGTCAAATTCTCCTCGACCTGAAGGCCGACGAGAGCTGGGCGGCGATTGTCGAGTTGGTGGATTGCTTGGTGGCCACCGGCACATTGCCGGGAGAGTTGCGCGCCGAGGTGCTTGAAATGTTGAAGACCCGCGAGGATTTGGTGAGCACCGGGATCGGCCTGGGGGTGGCCATTCCGCATGCGTTTTCGGACCGGATCGACCAAGTGGTGGCAGTGTTCGGACGCTCCACAGCCGGGATCGATTTTGACGCACTCGACCACCTTCCGGTCAACTTCATCATTCTGTTTATCGTACCGCAGAGCAATTACCCCCTGCATCTGCGCACCTTGTCGGCGATTGCCAAAATGTTCACTCACAGTGAAGTGCGCCGGCGGCTGGCAGCTGCGGAAACCCGTGCCGACGTCCTCACCATTCTCCAGGCCAAACAATCACGCTCCGCAGCGTCCTGATGCCGATGCCCCTTACCCGTCTTTTTTCCTTCGATATGACCTTGCTTCAGGAACTTGAATCCCGCCTTGCCGCCGCTCTCACCGCCGTGCTTGGCCAACCCACACAGGCCGCCGTCACGCCGGCGGCGGACTTGCGCTTCGGCGATTACCAATCCAACGCCGCGATGGTCCTCGCCAAGCAGCGCAAGGTCAATCCGCGGGCGCTGGCCCAGGAAATCATCGACCAGCTCGACCTAACGGATTTGGCCAGCGCGGAAATCGCCGGTCCCGGGTTTCTCAATTTCCGGGTGTTGCCCGCCGCCTATGCCGCGCGGGCGGCGGCCTTGCTCCGCGATGAACGCCTCGGGGTGCCGACGCCGGGTGCCGGCCGCACCGTGGTGGTGGATTTCTCCGCACCCAACGTGGCCAAGCCGATGCATGTGGGTCACATCCGCTCGACGATCATCGGCGATTCGTTGGCGCGGATTGCGCGCTTTCTCGGCTTCAACGTGATCGCCGACAATCACATCGGCGATTGGGGCACCCAGTTCGGAATGATCCTGCAGGGCTGGAAAACCTTGCTGAATCCCGAGGCGTTAGAGGTCGACCCGATTGCGGAGCTTGTGCGCATTTACCGCGAGGTCAATGCCGCCGCCAAGGCCGATCCCGACCTGCTTGAAACCTGCAAGGCGGAGTTGGTCAAGCTCCAGGCCGGGGACGCCGAAAACCTTGCCATCTGGCGGCACTGCATCGAGGTTTCCAAACGTGGTCTGCAAAAAATCTATGCCCGGCTGGATGTGACCTTCGATCACTGGCTCGGCGAAAGTTTCTACAATGACCGCCTCGCCGGCTTGGTCGATGAGTTCCTTGCCCAGGGCATCGCCCGCGTCAGCAACGGAGCGGTCTGCATCTTTTCCGACGGCAGCAAGCCCCAGGCCGAGGATCCGTTCCTGGTGCACAAGGAGGACGGCTGGACCGACAATCCCGCCATCATCCGCAAGGCCGATGGCGGATTTCTCTACGCCACCACCGATCTGGCCACCATCCAGTTCCGCAGCGATGAATGGCACGCCGATCACGTCTGGTATGTCGTGGGTGTGCCCCAACAATTGCATTTCCGCCAACTCTTTGCCGCCGCCGCACGCTGGGGGAAAACCGGCGATTTGCGCCACATCGCCTTTGGTTCCATCCTCGGCGACGACCGCAAGTTGATGAAAACCCGCTCCGGCGACAACGTGCAACTGGCAGACGTGTTAGAAGAAGCGGTGGTGCGCGCCGCCGCCGTCATCGCCGAAAAAAATCCCGGCCTGCCCGCAGCGGAGGCGGCCAGCATCGCGGAAACCGTGGGCATCGGCGCGGTGAAATTCGCCGAACTCTCGCAAAACCGCCTCACCGACTATGTGTTCTCATGGGACCGCATGCTCGCCCTGCACGGGGATACCGCTCCCTACCTGCAAAACAGCTATGTTAGGATTTGCGCGATTTTCCGCAAGCTCGACGGCCCGTTCGATGCCGCGGCGTGCCAGTTGGTGCTTGGTGAAAACGAGGAAATCCACCTGGCCAGGTTGTTAGTCCGCTTCGGCGAGGTGCTGCCGACCATTCTCGAGGACTTTCGGCCCAACCTGCTGGCCAACTATTTGTTAGAACTGGCGCGTGCCTTCCACTCGTTCTACGAAGCCTGCCCGGTGCTCAAGGCCGCCGAACCTATCCGCTCCAGCCGTCTGGCCCTCTGCGAACTGACCTCCAGAACCCTCCAACAAGGGCTCTCGCTCATGGGCATCAAGGTGCCCGATAAAATGTGACCAAAAGACAGAAGACTGGAAGACAGAAGACGCAAGATCAGAAATTCAATGCCTCCTCGGCTCAGTTCCCCCCAACCACAGCCAATCTCTCTTCCACCTCTTGTCTTCTGTCTTCTGTCTGCTAGTCTTGCGTCTCTTCTTCCCTCATGTCCCCATTCTACGTCATCGGCCACAAGAACCCGGACACCGACGCCATTTGTTCGGCGATCGGGCATGCCGCCCTGCTGCGGGCCACCGGCGAGGAGCCGCAGGCGATCGCGGCCCGCTGCGGGGAAGTGTCCCAGCGCACCGCGTGGGTGCTGGAACGCGCCGGCATGGAGGAGCCGCCGTTGATCACCGATGTGCGCACCACCGCCGGCATGATTTGCCACCCGCAAGTCATCAAGGTCAGCGTGTCGGACACCTTTCTAACGGCATACCGGTGCATGCTTGCCGCCCAGATCCGCAGCATGCCCGTGGAGGACGAGCAAGGCAAGCTGTGCGGCATCCTGCGCTACTTTGATTTGCTCAAGCTCCTGTTGCCGGATGATACCGAGGGGCTCAATGTGCGGACCGTGCATGTTTCCCTGGCGAAGCTGGCGGATACCCTCCAAGCCCAGAGTCTTGGGGCGGCGTTTCCCTCACCGGAGTTTGAGGAAGACCTCATTTTGCTCGTCGGGGCCTCGTCGCAAGCCACCGTGGAAAAACGTCTCAAAATCGCGGTCGAGGATGGCAATGTCGGAAAATTTCTGGTGATCTGCGGCGACCGGCCCATCGTGCAGCGTCATGCCATTGATCGCGGGGTGCGCGCGCTGCTGGTCACCGGGGAGAACCCGGTGTCCGGAGAGATTCTCGCCTACGCCGCGCGCAAGGGGGTGGTGTTGCTGCGTTGCCACCAGGACACCGCCAGCGCCTCCACCTTGATCCGGTGCTCGCGCACCGTACGGCATGTGATGCAGCAGCAATTCGAGACGGTCGGCCCGGCCGAGCCGGTTTCGCGCTTGCGCAAACGGCTGTCGGCTCACGAGCAGGATTTGTTTCCGGTGGTGGATCCCGCGAGCGACAGAATGCTCGGGGTGTTGACCAAATCCGACCTGATAGATCCCCCGCGGGTGCGCTTGGCGCTCGTCGATCACAATGAATACGCCCAAGCGGTCACCGGCATCGAGGAGGCGGAAATCATCGAGGTCATCGATCACCACCGCTTGGCCGGCGACCTTGTCTCACGCGAGCCTATCCGTTATCTCAACGAGCCGGTCGGTTCCACATCCACCCTGGTGGGGCGCAAGTTTTTCTATCGGCAAGTCCGGCCTGAGCGCGGGGTGGCATTGTGCCTGTGCGCCGGGATTATTTCCGACACGCTGTGTTTGGAGTCACCCACCACCACCCCGATCGACCGTGAAATGCTAGCCTGGCTGGCAGCACCCGCCGGGATTGATCCGAAATCCTTCGCGGAAGAATTTTTCGGGATTGGCTCGTTGATTGTGAGCGGTGCGCCGGACGAGATTCTCAATGCGGACCGCAAGGAGTTCGCCGAGGCCGGGTTTCAGGTGAGCATTTCCCAGGTTGAAGAACGTGGCATGCACGGGTTTGCCGAGCGGCGGCAGGAGCTGGAAGCCGCGTTGCGCAAGCTGGTAGCCGAACGACGCTACGACCTGGCCGTGCTCGCCGTCACTGATATTGTGGGCCATCACAGCATGATTCTGGCCATCGGGCAGGAGGCGATTCTTGCCAGGATTCCCTTTGAACGTCTCGATGCGGCCCTGTTTGATGCGCCCGGTGTGGTGAGCCGCAAGAAACAACTCTTCCCTGCGGTGAGCGACGCCTTGCATCACGCGACATAATGAGGGATCTGCGACGCCCTAGCCGCGCCCAACAAGCAGGTCATTCAAAAAGCGGGTTTCCAGCCTTGTATCTTTGGGCTTGGCGCGGCAGAGTCAGCGCACCTCATGCGAGCCTTGCCATTACGTTGGATTCCGCGCGGCGCACCGTTTCAAAATCACGAAAACGGTGTGGCTGGCTCGTTTCCGCCGATTTTGGAACATTTGATTTTCCAACGCGGCTTGCCTGAAGGGCTGGATCTGGAGGGATACCTGCATCCCAAGCTGCGCGATTTGGCGGATCCGTTTTTGCTTCCGGACATGCGCTTGGCGGTGGACCGCATCCTCTTAGCTGCGGACCGCAAGGAGCAGGTGTGCGTGTTTGGTGACTATGACGTGGATGGGGTGGTGTCGCTCACGTTGATGGGGCGGATATTGCGTGCTTATGGGTTGACGCCGCGCCACTTCATTCCCAAGCGGGGTCCGGAAGGCTACGGCTTGAGCGCCGCGGCACTGGACCGCTGTATGGCGGAAGGGGTCAAGCCGGATCTGCTCATCACGGTGGACTGCGGGACGGCGTCGGTGAATGAAGTGAAGGCACTGCGGGCGCAAGGCATTGATGTGCTCATCGTGGATCACCATGAGCCCGGGCCCGAAGGACCTCCGGATTGCTGCGCGGTGGTCAATCCGAAATGCGGCACGGAGTTCACCTACCTGTGCGCTGCCGGCGTCACTTTCAAGCTCGGGCACGCGTTGCTCAAGACGCGCCCTGCCAATCTCGACCTCAAGGAACTCATTGATCTGGTGGCGGTGGCCACCATTTCCGACATTGTGCCGATGATCGGGGAAAACCGGCTGATGGTGCGGCATGGCATCAAGCAACTATCCCATACGCTCAATCCCGGGCTGCGAGCCCTCAAAGAGGTGGTGGGGATGAAAGGGGAGTGCACCTCGATGGATATCGGGTTTCGCATGGGGCCACGGCTCAATGCGGCTGGCCGGATGGATGCGCCCGAGGACGCGCTCGCCACCCTAACCACCGAGTGCCCCGCGCAGGCGATGGAGTATGCACTCATGCTGGATGACCACAACCGTGAGCGCCAACGCCACGAAGGATTGATCCGGCAGCAGGCCATCGAACTGCTGGCCGACTTTGATCCCGCGCAGGGTCCGGCGATTGTGCTGGGCTCGCGGCAATGGCATCACGGGGTGGTTGGCATCGTCGCCTCACGGTTGATGCGCCAATATCACAAGCCCGCCTTCGTCATCGCCATTGATAAGGATGGCATTGGCAAAGGCTCCGGACGCAGCATCGAGGGAGTGGACTTGGTCAAAGCGCTGCAGTCCTGCCGCGATCACCTGATAGCGGGCGGAGGTCATGCCATGGCCGCCGGGCTATCCATCCATGAGGATAAGATCGAGAGCTTTCGCCAGCGGTTTTGCGCCTACGTGCTGGCGACCACCAGTGCGGAGCAACGCCTGCCCAAGCTCTACTATGACGCCGAAATCACCTTTGACCAATTGTCACTGGAGTTTCTTGATAGCTATGACTTGTTGCAACCCTTCGGCAGTGGCAACCCGCAGCCGATATTTGTGGCCCGCAAAGTGGACTTGAGCCAGCGGCCGTTGCACATGAAAAACCACCACCTGCGCCTGATGTTGCGTCAGGATCAGAACACCTCTGGCGGCGGCAAACATACGCACGAACGCGACGCCGTGTTCTTCGGCGGCGGCGAGCATCCGCTCCCCGACCCGCCATGGGACATCGCGTTTACGATCGACCGCAACACCTTCCGCGGGCGCACCACGCTGCAGCTTATCATCCAAGAGATAAGGGGTGCCGCCACGAATTGAACAATTCCTGAAATTTCCGGTTTTCAAGTCGCCATTCCCCGCTATCAATACCGCCGTCCGCACATGAGCTCCCCCCCCCTCCGCATCGCCCTCGGCGCCGACCACGGTGCCTTTGCCATCAAGAATGCCATCGCCGCCCACCTGACCGCAGCAGGTCATGCCGTGGATGACTTCGGAACCCACACGGAGGGGGCTGTTGATTATGCCGATTATGCCGCGCTGGTCGCCCGCGCGGTGGCCGATGGCACCAGTGATTTCGGGGTTCTTGCCTGCACCTCGGGCGTGGGCATGAGCATTGCCGCCAACCGCCACCGCGATGTGCGGGCCGCTCATGCACGTTCGGTTGAGGAGGCTCTCACCATCCGGATGCACAACGATGCCAATGTCCTGTGCCTCGCGGGAAAATATACCGATGCGGCCACCAGCATTGCCATGGTTGAGGCGTTCCTTGCCACCGCGTTTGAAGGCGGACGCCATACCCTCCGCGTGTGCAAGGCGTCCGGCAGTCGCATCGCCGAGCTCGATCCGGCCATCCACGCCGCCATCACCGCCGAGGAACGGCGCCAGCGCAATAACATCGAGTTGATCGCCTCCGAAAACTTCGCCTCCCCCGCCGTCATGGAAGCCCAGGGGTCCGTCCTCACGAACAAATATGCCGAAGGCTATCCCGGCCGCCGCTGGTATGGGGGCTGTGAAAACGTGGACGTCGTCGAGCAACTCGCCATCGATCGGGCCAAGGAAATTTTCGGTGCCGAGCATGCCAACGTGCAACCGCACTCCGGGTCGCAGGCCAACACCGCCGTTTACTTTTCCGTGTTAGAGCCCGGCGATAAGATTCTGACCATGGATCTGGCCCATGGCGGCCACCTCACCCACGGCCACAAGGCGAATTTTTCCGGTCGCTTTTACGCGGTGACCCATTACGGCGTGAGTCCCGAGGATGAACGGATCAATTACGACGAGTTGGAGAAAACCGCCCGCCTGCTTAAACCCGCACTCATCACCGTGGGTGCGTCCGCCTATCCGCGCGTCATCGACTTCGAGCGCATGGGCCGTTTAACCCGCGAGATTGGGGCCTATCTCTTTGTCGATATGGCGCACATTGCCGGGTTGGTGGCCGGTGGCGCGCATCCGAGCCCGGTGCCGCATGCGGACTTTGTCACCACCACCACCCACAAATCCCTGCGCGGGCCGCGCGGCGGCATCATTCTGTGCAAAGAGGAATTTGCCAAACGCATCGACTCCCAAGTCTTTCCCGGCATTCAAGGCGGGCCGCTCATGCACGTCATCGCCGCCAAGGCCGTATGTTTTGGGGAAGCCCTCAAGCCGGAATTCAAGGCTTACCAACACCAGATTGTGAAAAATGCCCAGGCCCTCGCCGCACGGCTCACCAGCCATGGTTTCCGCATCGTTTCCGGGGGCACTGACAATCATGTCATGCTCGTCGATCTCCGCAGCAAGGGACTCAACGGCACTCTCGCTTCTCATGCCTTGGATCTGGCCGGCATCACGGTCAACAAAAACTCCATCCCCTTTGATACCGGCACGCCCATGAAGCCCAGCGGCATCCGCATCGGCACGCCCGCCATCACCACCCGTGGCATGCAAGAAGCCGACGTCGAGCAAGTGGCCGATTTCATCCAGGAGGCCCTCGCCGTGCCGGAGGATGAGGCGAAGCTGCGTGCCATCCGCGACAGGGTCTTCGCGTTCAATCGGGCCTTCCCGATGCCGCGGTAAAGACAGAAGACGCTGAGACAGAAGACAGAAGACAGAAGACAGAAGACGCTGAGACAGAAGACAGAAGACAGAAGACGCTGAGACAGAAGACAGAAGACAAGAGGAACCACGTCTGATCTCTGATCTCTTTTCTTCAGTCTTCAGTCTTCGAGCGCAGCGGTCTTCAGTCTTCTCACCCCTCCGCAGTCACTGCCGTGAGCGAATCACACAGGGCTTTCTTGAGCAATTCCCAGCGCCATGGGCGGCCTTCGAGGAAAAACGCCTGCGCCACCTTGATGCGCAGCAGGCCGTAGCGCTCGGCCGGAAAGGTCGCCCCCAACTCTGCGGCCAGCGCGGAACCCGTGACCCGTTTTTGGTGGCTGACGTCCAAGCCTAACACCAGCAACTGGTTGCGCCAGGCGGCCGCCAGGGAGTCACCGAGGCCGGCGTCGGCGAAAGTCTCTAACACAACCGAGCCTTCGGCGATCGCCGCAGTGCGCACCATCAGATGCAGCAGCGCCGGATGCCGGCGCAGATCTTCCGTGATGCGCTGGCGCAGCGAGGCGCGGTAAGCCGCCCCTTCCCGGTCCACCAATTTGAGCCGGCCTGCCTCCGGGATTTTTTGTGAGAAGCGGCTCCAGCGGGCCTCATCGGCGGCATCCAAGTCGATCAGCAAGCGGGTGTGCAGGCCGTGCACCAAGGGGGTGCGGAAGCGCATGGCGAAGCCCTGTGCCAAATTCAGCGCACCCGGATCCCAGCCCTCCGGCGAGGTGACTTTTTCTTCCGCCCCATGGAACAATTCCCGATAGGCTTCAGGCACCGCACAGGTCGCATACTCACAACTGACAAGGACGGGCATCATGCGGGCGGGCCACTGGTCATTTGGATTTGGGCGGCGGGGCAGCGGGGTGGCTGAAATCCTGATAGGTGGTGACGCGCGGGCGCTCTGCCACCGGATCGAAATGGGCGAAGATCAGATAACGCATGCCGGGGATATAGCGCAACAGGGTCTCGGAGCCGCCCAGCCAGGTTTCCTTTTGTTGGAATTCGACGACCGTCTCAGCCATGTTGAAGGCATCGCGTTGTTCCGGTTTGGCGAAGCCGTGGCATTTGCCGGGTTTGAGCTGGATTTTGTGTTCGCCGATGATGATGCGCAGGTCCTGGGTATGGAAATTGACGACAAGAGCCCCGCCATCCGGGAAATTCTTCGGGGAGTCATCGATCACATAGACTCTCCAGGAAAGGGCGTTTGGCTCCTTGCCCGGAGGGAAAAAGATCAAGATGACCCGGTTCACGCCGGGCGGGATTGCTGCGGTGGCCGCGGGTTTGCGATCCACCGAGGAAATGAAGCCGATGACGTTGCTCTTGGCCGTGCAGACGACTTCCGGTGAAAAGGTATCCGGTAGGATCGTGCAAGTGACTTCGACCCCCTTGTCGATGACGTTGAGCAGCGGCGGCGGCGGTGGCGTGTCCTCGAAACACACGAAGCGGCAACTCACCTTGCGGCTGTCCTGGGCGTGGCCCATCACGGGACAAAGAAACAACAAACACAGGGCTAGGAATCGCATGGGATAGAAGGTTAAACCAGAAAATCGAAGTTCAATCTAAGTAGTTAATTGGATCAACCACAGATTACACAGAATCCACAGATTTTTTTGGTTTGGAACCTGCTTCAATCCGTGAAATCCGTGTAATCTGTGGTTTTCTTTCCGCATTGACGGAATTCAACTTCGGAGTTTGGGTTATATTTCGTTGGCACCGAGCCAGCGCAGCGAGGTGATGAGGAAGCGGCGGCCGAAGATCTTGTTCGCCGTGCTCTGCAGTGCGGTGGGCGCGGTTTCGACCGCATCCGCGGGATCGACCCACTCGGGGATGCGCTGGACGACGGCCTCACAAGTGGCGCTGGCCAAGATCTTGCCTTTGGCATCCCGTGCCTCGCCGTAGCCGCGGATGGTGAAGGTGTCGGAGCGCGGCGTGGCGGCATTACCTAACACGGTGAGGACGTCGGCCTGGGTGAGGAATCCCGGGGCGCCTTGGTAGCTCGGGCCGATTCCGGCCGTCGAGTTGAGATACTTGTAATTTTTGACCGCAGCGGCGGTGATATCAAAGCCCGCGGCGGCGGCGAGGGCCAGGCTTTTGTTGACATCGGCATCGTCGATGGCTTGCTGGAGTGCTCCGCGCTGGCCTTTGTCGTCGGTGCTGAGGTGGCGGTTGACGAACTCCGCCATGGAGAGGAAAGGGCCGTAGCGGCGGACCTGCTTGACGATGTTGGTGGCGAGGTTTTGCAATTGGGTGTCCGAATACTCGCGCGGGCCGAGCCAATAGCCGATCTTGGGCACGGCACCGTCCGCGGCGGAGGTGGACCCCGGCAAGCGGACGCGGCTGATGCGGGATTCCTGGGTGCCGATGTTGGTGAGATTGCTCAGTTTGTTCGTGGGTGGCTTGACGGCGTCGTTGAGTTGGTTGATGAGGGACTGTGAATCGTGGATGGAGGCGAGCATGGCCTTCCAGGCGAGGACGGAAGTCGAGTTGACGTTGAACGCGCCTTCCATCAACTGCCAGGCGGCGACGCGGGTGTAGGCGTCGGTTTTGGCGACTTCCGTATTGAAGGTGTTGGCAGGGCGGTTGTCCGGCCGGTGGAGTTGCAGGCGCGGGTCATCCAGCGGCTTGTCGGTGGCAAAGTCGGCGGCGAGGGTGGCGGTGGATTTGCCATTGAAGAACGGGCCGGTCTGCGCGGCCAGGCCGGAGAAATAAAAGCTGTCGTAGAACGCGAGGTTGAGCAGGAACGAGTGGTCGAGGTAATTGCCGCCCGTCTTGGTCTCCATCAATTTGGCCGGGGAGATCATCGGGTGGGCCCAGGAATTGCCGATCGGCTGGGCAAAGCGCGGCAGGTAGCCGGAGGAACCGCCGGGGTTGGCCCCGTTGAGGGTGGCAAACGACTGCAGCGGGGCGAGCGGAACCTCATATTGGAGGCCGAATTTCGTGCCGTAGGTGGCTGTTTGGCCGGAGATGAAATTGCCGCGATCCATCTTATCGATCGACACCAGACTGGTGGCACCTTTGGCCACATCGAGTCCTTGCAAGTCGAATTCGTGGGAGTGGTTGGCGCAATGTTCGGTGAGGACTTTTTCGGTGGAGGCGCCGATATTGGCGTGGGCGAAGCACCACGGTTTGGTGGCGAGGCGGCCGTCCTCGTTGGTGGCATCGCGCGCGCCGGAGGTGGACTTGGCTTGCACACTGACCAGGGCGAAGGGCTTGGGGTATTTCAGATCCTTGATTTTGACCAGCGCACGGTCCACCAGATCCACCCCTTTGACGGCGCCGGTCTTGGGGTAACGCAGCGGCAGCTTGATACCGGCGCTGGTGACGTAGGTCTGCAGGCCGGTGGGTGATTCATAATCCAGCTCAATGGCACTGGCGACGATCCGGCTGCCCGGACTGCTCGGATCGGGAGCGGTCATCTGGACAATGTATTTGTTCTTGCTCGCATCAGGCAGTGAGTTGGGAAACGTCGTATACGGGGTGAACTCCACATACACATCATCATTCCAAGCGATGCCCATACAACCTCCCCAGCGGCCTTTGGATCCGTCCGCACCAATCGTCTTGTTGCCGAGCACCCAGTCGCAGTCATAACCGATGCCATAGCCGCGCCAACCGGGGATGGCGTCCATGTTGTTGGTGAAGTTGCTGCCCAGATAGATGTCCCAATATTTGCGGTCGCGCAGGTCATCGGCGTAGGTGCGCTCGGGGTCGAGGTAGGCGGAAAAAACTTTCACCTCACCCGGCAACAGCCGGAACAGGAATTTCGGCGGGTTGTCCGAGGTGCCCGGGTCGGGCTTGCCATCGTTGCCCTTGTTTTTCAGGTTCATCCCGAAAAGCTTGCTCCGCTGGCCACCGTCATTATCGGCGGTCATGGTTTGAAATGGCACCATGTCGGTGCTCTGCGCCTCACCGCCGCGGTAGATCTTCACCGACAAGGGCACATTGACAAACTCCACCCGCAAGGTGTCGCAATCAATGGCGACGTTGTATGGGTTGTGGAGGGTGACGATGGGCGTGTAGAGGATGTGCAGGTCGTAGTTGTATTTTGAACCGCGGAACTCGCCGTCCTGCGGGCCATGGATCCCGTTTCTTTTTTCGTCATCGGTGAGCTCGCGCTGGATGTAATCGGGCAGGTTGGCGTAGAGGTCATGGCCGATCAGGCTGAAGAGCATCTGGACCTTGGCGATGGTAGGCAGGAGAAGCACGCCGGGCGGAGGCGTGCGGTTGAGCGTCACCACCTGCGATGTTTGCGGATCGCCGGTGACGGTGGCCGCCGTCCATTTCGGCGGCGTCTGCATCTTCACGACGGGCACGCCGCCGGTGCTGGTGAGGGAAGGCAGGGGCGACTTTTCCCCCCGATAGATGCGGCTGAATTGATAGAGCGACGCCCAGGTCGGGTCGGACGGGACATCGGTGGCACGCATCCCGAGCATCGAGGCGTAGACGCTCTTGCCATTGTAGATCGTCGGCAGGGTGGACGCATTGACCAGCAACTGGAAATCCTTCTTGAGCCCGCCGTGGGCGACGTCGGTGAGCAGACCGACGGAGTGGGTGGTGACGTCATGGGTGGCGGTCTTTAAAGCGTCGCCGGCGCCTTTGGCGAGGCTCTCGGCGGCCAAGGCAAAATTGAGGCGGGTGATGCCTTTGTCGATGGTGGCCGCTTGCGCTGCTGATTTCTCGAACATCTTGCGGTCGAGCCCGCTCAGGCCGGTGATAAACTCCACGCCGGGCCGTTCCCCCGCACCGAGTTGCTCGATTTTGCCACCGGCCGTGGTGGCGCCATCGACGTAGGGTGTGTTGATGCGGGCCTTGATGCCATCGTCGAGCACGGCCCACGCGATGGCACCGGGCGACGAGGTGAGCGGCACCGTGCTGGCACTCACCAGACTGGTGGCGGGAGCCTGATCACCCAGAGTGCCCCTGCCCCAGAGCGTGACCGGGGAAGCCGGTGCCTTGCTGGCAAAGGTGGCCTGGCGCGCGGCCACCGGATCGGGGTTGGACACCAGCCACGCCTTGAACTTGGCATTCTTGGCATCCATTTCGTAGTCCGCCGCTTTCGGTGGGGCGGTGGCCTTGATCTCCGAGGCTTCCCACACGCCCGTGATCTTCGGGTTGGCAATTTTCTCATCGAGGATGTCGGCGCGGGCGGTAATCCGCTGGTCCGGGCCGGCGCTGCGTTGGAGTTCTCCCAGCGCCAGAATCAAGGCCAGACGGGCGTTGGCCCGCGCGCTCGCCATCGCCTCGCTTTGCGATGCGCTCCGCAGCGAGACGCTCGACAGCGTCAATAACCCGATCGCCAGCAACGTCAGCAACACCATCAGCGCCAGCGTGACCACCAATGCGAAACCGCGGGATCGGGCGAATTTGCGTCGGGCTTTCATGGGGGGGTGGGAAGTAGAATTTCTCAGGCGGAGTAACTACCAAGTAGATACCCGCCGTCAACGCATAATGCAAAATTATTTTATTTGTTGGCCGCCTAGGGATGAATTTTTCGATAAACCGTGCTTGTCCGGCAGGGGGGACGGGGCATACGATCTTCCAGCCTATTTTGAGCGTGACGCAATTTTCTCCAACCCCTCATATTCTCGGAGTCCTCCCTGCGCGGTGGGCATCCACGCGCTTTCCCGGCAAACCCTTGCATTGCATCGCCGGCAAGCCGCTCATCCAACACGTCTGGGAACGCTGTCAGGCCTGCTCAACCCTCGACGCATTGCTCGTTGCCACCGATGACGAACGCATCCGTGAGGCCGTGCTTGGCTTCGGCGGCAGGGTGGTCATGACCTCACCCGACCACCTGACGGGCACCGATCGCATCGCCGAAGCCGTCCGCGCCGTGCCGCAGGCGACGCACATCGTCAACATTCAGGGCGACGAGCCGCTCATCGAGCCGGCGCTCATTGATGCGCTGGCCACCGCCATGGCTAACAACCCGGCGCTCGACATGGCCACCGCCGCCAACCCGATCGATCCGGCGGATCCGGCGGTGCTGGACCCGAATGTGGTGAAAGTGGTCACCGCGCTCGACGGTCGGGCGCTGTATTTTTCCCGGTCCCCTCTGCCCTATTTCCGCCATCCGGTCGAGGGTTTGTTAGTTTTGCGCCACAAGGGCATCTATGCCTACACGCGGGGATTTTTGGAGCGTTTTGTCACTTGGCCGCCGTCGCCGCTGGAGCGCGCGGAATCGCTCGAACAACTCCGCGCCCTGGAAAACGGCGCCACCATCCACGTCATCATCACCACCGACACCTCCCCCGGCGTGGACACCCCGGAGCAAGCGCGGGAAGTCGAGCGGATCCTAACGGAAAGTCACAGCCAGCATTGCATACCTAACAAATAATCACCCTATGAAATACATCTTCGTCACCGGCGGCGTGGTCTCCTCACTTGGCAAGGGACTGGCGGCAGCCTCGATAGGCACGCTGCTCGAACACCGCGGCCTGAAGGTTTTGCTGCAGAAATTCGATCCCTACCTCAATGTGGACCCGGGCACCATGTCGCCGTTCCAACATGGCGAAGTGTATGTGTTGGACGACGGGGCGGAAACGGATCTGGACCTCGGCCATTACGAACGCTTCACCTCCGGGGTGCTCACGCGGATGAACAACCTGACCTCCGGCCAGGTGTTCGACTCGGTCATCAAGAAGGAACGCCGGGGCGAATACCTCGGCAAGACCGTGCAATTCATCCCGCACGTCACCGATGAGATTAAGATCCGGCTGCATGAGGTGACCAACAACAACCCGGAGGTCAACGTCCTCATCACGGAAATCGGCGGCACGGTGGGCGACATGGAAGGCTTGCTTTTCATCGAGGCATTGCGGCAATTCGCGCTCGAGGTCGGCAAGGAAAACGTGTGCTTCATCCACGTCACGCTGCTGCCCTTCATCAAGGCCGCCGGCGAGGTCAAAACCAAACCCACCCAGCAATCCGTCGCCAAACTGCGCGAACTCGGCATCCAGCCCGATATCATCATCTGCCGCACCGAGGCGGACCTGGATGAGGACAACCGCAAAAAAATCGCCATGTTCTGCAACGTGGAACGCAAGAACGTGGTGGCCTTCCGCGACGTCGCCCACACGATCTACGAATGCCCGCTGGATCTGCGCCGCGACAAGATCGACCGCCTGGTGGTGGATAAGATCGGTCTGGGGCACACCCCGCCGCCCGCGCTCGAAGACTGGGAGCGCTTTGTGCAGCGCGTGATCCATCCGAAGCACAAGGTGACCATCGCGGTGGCCGGCAAATACGGCCTGCAGGACGCTTACAAATCCATCTACGAATCGCTCATTCACGCCGGCGCCCAGCACAACACCAAAGTCAAAATCCTCCGCGTCGAAGCCGAGGACATCGAGGCCCGCGGTGCCGCAGACGTGCTGGGGGATGTCGATGGCATCCTGGT
>JBAXPF010000067.1:0-15323 GCA_037132955.1 Verrucomicrobiota bacterium
CATGACAAGGCGTCGCCGGCTTGCTGACGTGACTTCCCGTTGGGGCGGTTGCTCCAAGCCACCCTGCGCGTCTTGAATTCCATCATCTGTTTCGCTGCCGCCACCCACATCCGCCAGGACCACCTGCATGCTTGCAGCTTCCAGCCACTCGGAGCTACCCTCCTCGCATACCCATTCATTGGCGCCAATCTCGCCTGATGCCAGCATCTGCTTGAATTGCTCCTCCGGAAAGGGGCCGCGGTTCTGCCCGTCGCGGTGAAGGTAGTAGTTTTTCATCGTTTGATGGATATGCGTTGTGAGTGAACCGCTCGCGGCAAGTGGCGCGGGCCGGCCGCCATTTATCTTACATGAACGATCGCCGCCCGTTGCGATGGTGGTCACCATCGACTGTTCATCGCGCCGATGGTGACCGATCCACCGCCATATGGCCAGCGAAAATAGCGAAGCCATTCCTAGCAAATCACCGCGACAATCCGATGGTCCGATCGGACCATCGGATTGTCGCGTTCAGGCCGGAGCCGAGAGCTAGTCAGATAGGCCAATTCAAGGTCATGTTTCAGCTGCGGCGACCGGTGATCGCCGCCACCATCTCCGCGATGCGCTTTTCGGAGACCTTGCCCACGCAACGCACATCCGGCGCGAACAAGGATATCCGATACTCCTCCAACATCCAACCAAGCTCCCACAAGCGCACGTCTTCCGGGGTCTCGGTCCAGCGCCGGAACCACGGCAGCCACAGCCGCCGCAGCCGTTCCATTTTTTCCAAATCCTTGATGAGCGGCAACGAAGTCAACCGGCCCAACCGCGAACGGATCGCCTGCAACCGGCGCGGATAGTCCCGGAACCGCTCAAACCCCGCCCGCCACGCGAAGTGCCCACGCAACAACCACACCAGTTGCTCATCCAAATCCTCCGCCACCGGCCCGAGATTCCGGTCCTTGCGCTGCGCGTCAATCCACGCCCGCACCTCTGGCAAAATCTCCATCACCCCGTCGAGGCTTTTCCCGACCCCGGTCGCGGCTTCATGCCAGCGACCCCGCGCTTTTTCCGTTAGATAGCGGAACGCATCCGGAGAACGCGGAAAGGGCCCGCCCGCAGCCCCCTCCGCAGCTAACAAAATCAACTCGTCCAGCGCAGTCCCGCCGGGCCCGAGCCGCGGCAGCTCGACCTTGGCCAGGATGCCTAACGGAAATTTCTTCCGCAGATATGCCACCTGCTGCGGGTGGGCCAGCCACAACAGGCGCGCCCCGCCGGCCCGATGGGATTCCGCCGCTGCCTCGGCACAGGTGAAGGCCAGCACGCCCACGGTTTTGCCATCATCGACCAAGGCCGGATAGGCCGCGCCCCCCGGAGTCTCAACCCGTTCCGGCAAGACCTCGCCATCCCATGTGCTCATGCCGCGCCGCGCCACATCGGCATTGGCCACCGCCTCAAAGCGCACCCGCATGCGGTCGGACAATTGCAACTTGAGCAGCGCCACCTCCTCGCCCAATGCCAACTCCTCGCCGTCATCATCGCAAACCCACACCTTGGTCACCAACTCCGCCGGCAACTTGCTAGAATCAAACTCGCCCGGCTCCACCCGCGCCCCGGTCCGCTCACGTGCATAGTCGCTCAATGCCCTCGTGATCGGCAGCTCCTTCGGTGCGAAGCTCCAGAGTTGCGCAAAGCCGTCGGCCACTGCGGCAAGCGGCTGGCAAATGCGCCGCAAATCCTTGGGCAACGAGCGCAACAAGATCTCCGCCCGCTCGCGCAAATTTCCATCCACACCCCAGCCCGGCAACCAGTCCGGCAGCTTTGGCAATTGATCGACATGCACGCCCAGCGTCACCCCGTCATCGCGCTCCCCAGCTGCGGCATGGTAATACAGCGCATACTCCTCGCCCGCATGCCGTAACACATCAGGAAACCGGTCCAACTCCAGATCCGCCAAGTCCTCGTCGAGCACATCCGCCACATCCAACATGATAGAGTCCTCATGGTTCTCCCGCCACTTGTGAAAGGCTGCGGCGGTGTTGATCTCAGCCGGCACCCGCTCCTCGAAAAACCGCAACACCGCCTCATCACTCCACAACCCGCCCGGTCGCCGCAACTTCTGCTCTATCAACTCCAAGTCCGCCTTCATCTCCTGCAGCCGTTCCAAAAACCGGCATTGCCGACGCAAGCCACCGCCCACAACCCCTTCCCGCAAAAAAATCCCGTGTGCCGCCTTGGCATCCACCCGCCCGTAATGCACGCGCCGGCCCGTCACCACCGGCAGCCCGCCACATATCACCGTTTGTTTGCCATACACCGCGCCCTGCGCCTCATCCCAGTGCGCCTCCCCATACTTGCTCACGCACAAATGCGGTGCCACCTGCTCGACCCATTCCGGCTCGATGCGCGCCACCCGCCGCGCCCACAAGCGTGAGGTCTCCACCAACTCCATCCCTAACACCCACTCCCAGCGCTTGCCCGCCCCGAACAGGCCCGACCCCGGAAAGATCGCGAAAAATCCCCCCGCCCCACTCCGATACGCCTTGTTCTCCCGGTCCCACAGCCCGAACTGCCGCGGCACCCCGGCCAGCAACGCGCGATGGATGCTGGCATACGGCGCCCACGCCCCCGGCTCTTTCCCCATCTTGCCGAGCTTGACCTGCCACTCCCTTTCTAACAACTCTGCGAGTTCATCATGCACGTTCGCCCACTCCATCACCCGCCGTGCGTTGAGAAATGCCGGCCCTGCGAACTTCCGCAGCGCATTGCGCTGCCACCTGCCGCGGCCATCGCGAAACCGCGATACATCCTGCCACAGCCGCAAAATGCCCATGAAATCACTATCGATATCCTTCCAACGCTCGTGCGCCGCATCCGCCTCCCGCAGCTTCTCCGCCGGCCGTTCCTTCGGATCGCTGGACTCCAGAATCGCCACGATCGGCAACACTTCCGCCAGACACTTTTCCTGCCTCGCCTCTAACAACATCCGGGCCAGCCGCGGGTCCACCGGCAGGCGTGCCATCTGCCGCCCGTAGTCTGTTAGATTACGTTCCTTGTCGAGTGCCCCCACCTCGCGCAGCGTCCGATAACCCTCGGCCACTGCCTTGGGGTTGGGCGGATCGAGAAAGGGAAATTCCTCAATATCGGGCAAGTTCAAGGATTTCATCCGCAGGATCACCCCTGCCAACGAACTGCGCCGGATCTCCGGATCCGTGAACTCCGGCCGTTCTATCAGCTCGCTCTCGTCATACAACCTCACGCACACCCCGTCCCGCACCCGGCCGCAGCGCCCCTTGCGCTGGCGCGCACTCGCCTGGCTCACCGGCTCGACCTGCAAACGCTGCACGCCCCGCCCCGGACTCCAGCGGCTCACCCGAGCCACCCCGGAATCGACCACACACGCAATCCGCGGAATGGTCAGGGAGGTTTCCGCCACATTGGTCGCCAAAATCAAGCGGCGCTTCGGTCCCGGCTGAAACACCCGCTGTTGGTCGCCCAGCCCGAGACGCGCAAACAACGGCAGCACCTCCGTCCCCCGATAGCGCCGGCCGTCCAACACCTCAGCACACTCCCGAATTTCCCGCTCGCCCGGCAGGAACACCAACACGTCCCCGTTCGGCTCGATCTCGCCCAGATAGTCCACCGCCCGCGCCACCTGCTGCGGCAAATCCTCATCTTCCAGCGGCGGCAGAAAAAACTCCGCCACCGGAAACAAGCGCCCGGGTGCTTCAATCACCGGTGCCGGGATCCCGTCGATACTGAAGAATTCCGCAAATGCCCCGGCATCCATCGTAGCCGATGAAATCAGCAACTTCAAATCCCGGCGCTTCACCAGCAGTCGCTTTAAATAACCGATTAAAAAGTCTATATTAAGCGAGCGTTCATGCGCTTCATCAAGGATCAAAGCGGCATACTGCTTGAGATTGCGGTCGCCTTGGGTCTCGGCCAGCAGGATGCCATCGGTCATGAACTTGATCCGGGTCTCATGGCTGAGGCGTTCCTCAAAGCGCACCTGATAGCCGACAAATCCGCCCAAAGGCAGCGCCAATTCCTCCGCCACGCGCCGTGCCACGCTGGCGGCCGCGATGCGTCGCGGTTGGGTACAGCCGATGCGACCGCCCTGCTCGCCAAGCACTTCCGCGACCATTTTCGGCAATTGGGTGGTCTTGCCCGAACCGGTCTCGCTGACCACCACCACCACCTGATGGCGTGCCACGGCGGCAAGGATCTCCTCCCGGTGTTCGACCACCGGCAAGTCCTTCGGGTAATTCCACTGCATCGTGCCCTCCGCCATCGCGCCCCGCAATTAACCCGCATTCCCCGATCCCACAAGCCCGGATCGCACGAGCGGAAGTTCGGTGCCGCGGCTTGCGACTGGGAAGCCGCAGCCCCTTTGAATACCGCTGCAACTCGTGTCTTAGGTCTCTATCACTCGCTGGGCGGGGCGACCTCGCGGGTGGTGGCGCCGTGGGTCTCGCTGAGAATGAGGATGGCGAATTTCTCGATCTCGGACAACTCGGCGGGCTTGAGCATCTGATAGTCGAGACCATTCTGCGGCGCGGCGGCCTGGCCGGGCACGGTGCGGCGCGGTTGCGGCAGTGGCACCGGTTGGCCCGGCGCGCCGCCGTTGAGGCTGGCATAATCGAAGCGGCCGCGCAGGTCGGTGTAGCCGTCCTTGAAGAAGCGCACGGTGCCATTCTTGAGCCGGACATAAACCTTGATGTAGGCCTGGCTCACGGCGCGGTTGTTGGCCAGATCGCGGGTTTCGAGGCGGCCGTAGTTCTCGGTTAGGGCGAGCTTGAGGGTGTTGGCATGATAGGCCTGCGCCTTGCGCTGGCCGGCGGCGACGATTTCCACCAGCACATTGGCCTTGGCAAACTCGGCGGGCAGCGGCACCTCCAGCGTGTCCTTGTCCTTGGGCAGGGCCTGGGTGGCTGTCTTGTTAGGCTTGATGATGCTGAAGCGGCTGGCGTCCACACTGACAAACGGGTTGCTGCTGAACGAGAACTCCGGGTCCATCAGATAATAATTCACCGCGACCTCGTCGAGGTTCCGGTAGTTCAGCGCGAGGGTCTTGTTTTCCACCTTGAACTCGAAACCCGGCTCGCTGGCGGCCAGTCCGGTCTGCTGTTTTTCACGATCCGGCTTGCCGCCCGTTTCCCCCTTGACCCCCTTGCCTTCGATTTCTTCGAGCTGGCGGGTCACGTCGCCAAACAGGAGCCGCCAGCGCTCCACCGGATAGTCGCTGTAGCGCGCGGCGATGCCACGGGCTTCGGCCAGCGTGTTTTGATAGAACCCGGCATAGCACTGGAAGTAGTCGTGCTGCAGACGGGTCGGCAGGGCCTTGGGATCCGCCAACTGGAAGCGCGCGAGCGCCTCATCGACCCGGTCCTGCAGGAACAAGCAATAGGTGGTGCTCATGTGATCGGCGGCGTCGAGCGTTGGCTTGTGGGCGAGAATTTCTAACAATGCACGGTATTGGGCGAGCACGGCCGGGTTGGCGATGCGCGCCTCGTTGCCGAGCCGGTGGGCGCGTTGGTTGATCAGCGGGCTGTATTCCAGGTGTTCGTAGGCGCGGCGCTCGACCGGATCGAGCACAACGAGCGGGGTGGCGAGATACGGCCCGCATTGCGCCACGAAGTCGTTCTTGTGCTGGATCCACTCGCGCAGCGCGGCGGGGTCGTTGTGCAGCAAGGCATAACTGTAGATGGTTTCATCCCATACATGGTGGGTGCCGAGGAAAGCGGTCAGTTTCTTGAAGAAAGCGGCCTCATGGCAGCGCCAAGCGACGCGCGGCATGGCGAGCGCGGCGAGGTTGTTTTGTTCGAGGAAGGCAAACACATCGGCCTCGCTGCCGTATTGCGAGATGTAGTCCCACGACGCCTTGTCCACTTGGGTGAGTTTGGAGACTACATTGAACTCAAACGGCTTGGCCGCGCCGGCGACAGTGCCATTGACGGCAACATTGACCGGGAAATGCGGGAACTTTTTGGTGCCGGCGGTGGCGGGGAAGTAGAAGTGATATTCAAAGGTCTTGGTGGTGTAGGGTTCCAGCCGCACCGAACGCGAGTCGGTCGCCTTGCTGCCGAGCACCGGCAGGGCGCCCTGCGGGATTTGCAGCAGCACCTCGGCCTTGGCCGGGGCGCTGGTCGGGTTGGTCACCACGACGTTGGCGCCATACACGGTGCCGGTTAGGAATTCAAAGGTGACGTATTTCTCGAATTTCTCGTTGCCCTCCATCCGGTAACGGTCACCGGCGCGGAAGAAACTCTGCGAGACAAGCAGTGGCACCTGTTGGGCGTTGGCGGCCAGCGGCGCCGACGGCTTGATTTCCTTGTGGAAAGCAATGACCGGACCGCCTGCCGTTAGAGTGAACTGGCCAGCCACAGTCTTGCCGTCATGCTTGGGCGCGTCAAACGGCAGGTCGAGCACGGCAAGTGCCAGCATCATCTCGGTGAAGTTGTGGCTGGCCTCCGCGACGTTGGGCGAAACAAACGCGCCTTGCGTGCCATCGGCGATCCATTTCGAAAAGTCGCGCCAGAAGCCGCTCACCGGAATGAGTGCGCCGTTCTGTTGGATGATGCGCAGATGATAGTAGTTGTTTTCCGCCCACTCCTTTGTTGGCCCGAGTTGGCGGTAATAGGCGCGGTTTTGGGCGCGGGTGGCCAGTGCGGCATCGCGGCCGAAGTAGCCATCTGCGATACCATTTCCCTCGCCGCCGGCCGTCCTGAGCATTTCCTGGCGCTCGCGCGCGCTCTGCACCACTGCCTTGAGTTCCGCCATCTCGGCGGGGGGCTCGGCGGCCAAGTCATCGGCTGTCATCTCCGCGAGCGCCTCCATATCGACCGCGTCCTTGGCCATGCCGTTTTTCGCCTTGCTGGCGACGCGGCGGGCCATCGCCGCAGGCGCCTTGTCCATCATGGCCGAAGCACGTGGCGCCATCGCCGGAGCCGGCACCGGTCCTCCCGATGCGGCACCGGGTGCGTCGGTCTTCCTGGCCATGGACCGCAATTCCTCATTGGCTGCGGCCGATTCCTTGGCTTTCTCGTGTTTCAGCTCGTCCGACCACCCTTGTTGGCCAGCGGCGGCCTCAAGTGCCCGCCCGCGCAAGGCGGTTTCAAACAGGCGGTCCTGCAATTCGGGATTGGGCGGCACCAATTCCCATGCCTCGCGCAGGCTGCGCGCGGTGTTGGCCGCCTCGCCCTTGATGCGCTGACCCAGCAACGCACGCTCGACCACGTTCAACCTCTCGTAGGCCGTCGGCACCAGATAGCGGGCGAGATCGTTATCTAGCAGATAATCATCCATGAAGGTCTTGTCCTTTTTGTTAGCCAGCGCCGGCTTGACGACCTTGGCGAAAAACGCGGCGTCCTTGCGGGCAAGGAAGAAATTCAGCTCGTGGCAGGCGAACTCGGAATACTTGGCGAGTTTCTCGTCGTCCTTGAGCTGAGGCCATTGCAGGATCCAGGCGAACTTGGCGAGGGTGGCATCGCCGCTCAGCGTGGTGAACAAGGCGTGAACGCTGCCGAGTGTGTCGTAGGTTTCCATCTCGCTTGTTAGAATATCGGCGAGCGCGAGGGTCTTGCCGTTGTCCAGCACGGTGACTTCCTTGCGCTGGGTGAACGGTTTGGCAGGGTCGAGGTTGCGGGCAAGCCGCTGGTCGCCGAATTTGGTCGGCACCTCGGGCAACGCGAACGACTGCCACGCTGCGTTGGTTAGATCCTCGGCATACACCTGCACGTGCTGGCGGTCGCCTAGCGCCTTGCGGTCGATGCGCACGATGCCGTCCTTGTCGGGCAGCAGGTTGTAGATGGCCGGTTCGCTGGTGGCCAGAAAGTCGAGGTTGGTTTCCGCAGCCGCACCGCCGGGGCCGGCGATGACGGGGCTGGCTGGCGCTTCCTGCTTGGCACTGCCCAGGCCTCCGCCTTTGCCACCGCGGGTGGCACCCGCCTGTTGCATGGCTTTGAGCGAGAGTTCATCGAGGCCGGTGTCGCGCACTTCCCACGGATTGAGGAGCAGGCCGGGGCGGGTAAGCATGTTACCCGGATAGAGTTTGCCGTAGCGACGTTCGAGGATGTAGCGGTATTCGTCGCCGATCTGGCGGCCGGCGGAGAACAAATTCGGGTTCTTCGCGGGGGTGCCGGACGCCACGCCGAAGCGGGTGAAGCCACCGAGACCGGCAAAGAGTCCCCTGCCCGGCTCAAAGCGCGAGGCGGCGATGTGGACGCGGGTGAACACCGTGGCGTTGGCCAGTTTGACTGTTAGGATGTCTTTGTGGGTGGTGACGCCGGTGATTTGCAGTGGCGCGGTGTTCTTGAGTTCGAGGTTGCGGTGCTTGCCTAACAACCATCCTCCAACCTGCCTGCCCTCGCTCACCTGGATCGCAAAATCCCGCTCCTCGCCGCGCAAGCGCAGCGAATAGTCACCGGGTGTGAGGCCGCTGATTTCGATAAAACCGCCCCTGACGGCGAGTTGGGCGGCGTGATCGGCGGTGAAGGCTCCTGCCCTGATTTCAAGCAGGGAAAGTCCGCTTGGCAGACCCATCCACGGCACCCGCACCACGTCACCGGCGGCGGCGTGCAACTCTGACGACCACGTGCGTGCGGTGTCATCGATTTCCCAGCTTGACTCGCGGCCGTTGGGCGACTTCGTCTGGATGTTGGCGATGCCCGGCAGCACGCCGAGCGCGATGCGGCCCAGTTCGTCGGATTTGAGAGCCGCGGCTTGCAGGTGGGAAAACCCGCGGTGACGGAAATTGAAAATCACCTGTTGGTCCGCGACCGCCTCGCCGTTTTTGCCTAACAACTCAAACACATAATTGCCCGCAAACTTCGACAAGTGCCCGTCATGGGTCGCATCCGTCTTGTCCATGCCGTTGAGCGACCAGGTGCGGGTGGCACTCACATCGCGCTTTTCGCCGCCGGCGCTCAGGACGTCGACTTTGCCGCTCATGGTGACGGTGAGTTGGGCCAGCCGCTCGGGCACACTGAGCGTGTGGGTGAGCACGCTGCCGGCGCTGAGCTTGAGGTCCTTGACCTCGCGGGTGGTGGCGATGCCGTCGAGGGTGGTCGAGGTGATGGTCAGCTTCGGTTCGCTGACAAGCGCAGGGTCGAGCTGCGACTCGCCGAGCATCAACGAGGTGCGCACGGCGAGGGTGGCGTCGCGCCGGGCTAGCAACTGCTCGCGCTCGATGTGGAACTGCGCATCGAGCTGGTAGTTTTCAGCGTGGTGAGCGAATTGGGTGAGAGTGGCGAAAGTGCCTGCCGGGTCGCTGACGACGAGCGGGCGCATGCCAGGTTGCTTGGTGAAGGGCACCACGATGCGCCCGAGCTTGGCGTCCGGCGTGAACTTGCGTCCGTCGAGCCAGACCACCGCGTCCTTGACCGGTTCGCATTTCTCATCGAGAACTAGCAACAGGTCGCCTGCCGGCCCGGTTTGTTGGATCACCTGCCACTGACCGACGCGCAACAAGGCGCGGCTGCTGCGACCGGTGCCGATGAACTCGATGATCCAGGCGCCGCGCTGGTCCTTGAGTTCGGGGAATTTGAAGGTCTGGCGGGTGCGCTTGAACGGACCGGTGTCGAAGGTGTGCGTCTGCTCGCTGTTAGCCACCAAGCCGTCGAGGTTGAGGTCGGTGTTGAGCTGGCGCTTTTGCGTCAGGAAAAAATTGAGGGCGTTGAGTTCATAGATTTTGACGATGAGCTTGGGGGTGTTCTTGACGACCACGTCAAACTGCGCGACTTCACCGGGTTGGAACAACGGCGGGTTGGTTGCCGGAAACTCGATGTCCACACGCTCCTTGAGCGCTTGGAATGCGGACGGATTGAGCAGCGATGCCCAATGCTCGGCGGTGCCATGGCCGCCGACGATGAGCGCTTCCGCCAGCACCGGCTTGAGCCAGGAATCCAGCACATAATTGGTGTAAGGAGTCATCATTTTCTCACCAAGGTCCGCGGGACTGGCCTTGGCCGTCTGGTCGAACAGGGCGAGGAAATACTCACGCACCAGCGGTTCGTCGTTAGGGATTGGGCGGTGGACGAGCAATGCGGCGCTCAGGTCGGCATTCAGGTCGCACTGCGGGTCATTCACCTCGGCGCGTTTTTCCAACCATTTCGGGTTCACATAGCCAAACCCGCGCGGCAGCTTGAGGTAATCAAGGAAGCGCGCCTGATCGTAAACGCCCATGCTGCGGTCGTGGTCCAACCGTTGATAGAGGATTTGCGCCTTGAGCGTGTTGAAGGCCGGCGGCAACGTTTTGGCATAGCCCCATAGCCGCTCCAACCATGCCTCGCGTTCGACGGGGTCGAAGGCGACATCGACGTCGGGCGACGGGGCGAGCTTGCGCAAGCGGGTGTGGACGAAGTTGGAGTTGGCGGCGAGGGCCGGGATGGCCTGGACCAAGGCGTCGAGCTGTGCGGGCAGCAGTGCGCGATGGATGCCGAACTCGCCAAAGCCTTGGGATTCCTGCGCCTTGAGGTCGGCGATGACCAACTCCGTTAGGTTTGGCACGTCCGGGCGCTGGAGTTTGGATAGCAGCGCCCGGCGTTGTTGCGGGTTGAGCGCCACCTTGTTGCGGACCAATGACTCCAGGGCTCCTTGGGACATTTCGCTCAACGATGGGTCGTTGGTGAGAGCCTGCCGCTCGAACACATCCCGGCTCACCCGCTTCGGGTCGAGCGCACTCGGCAGGTCCGGCTTTTGGTCGCGGACCTCCCGCTGATGGTTGTGAGTCACGTTGAGCTGTCGCTTCAGATAGTCCAACGTCTGTTGGGGGGTGGCATCGTAGTCGAGCAACGCCTGGCGGTTCTCGATGATGCGGCGGCGGGCGACCTCGTCAGGGAAGCGCTTGCGCCACTGGCCCATGAATTCGTTGAACTTGGCCACGTTGCGCGAACTTTGATAGTGGAGGCAGTGGAAAAAATAATAATCCTCGCTGCCGGGCACGAGTTCGCCCAAGGCTTTTTCGCGGTCGGGCGCGAGGGCAAACCGCTCGATGAAGCCGATCTCATTTTCCGCGCGCAGGGTCGGCGGGACAACCAGGCAAGCAGCCATGCCGGCTGCGGCAAACAGGGTGGATATCAACGGACGGAAGTTCATGGCTGGGGGATTGGTTAGAAAATGCGTTACCGCCGAGCAATGCCGGCATGCGATGGGCGGCACACAAGTGCACCACCAAGGATGCAGACACGCGGGGGTGCTGGTTTCTTGGAAAATTGGCAAATCATTGATTTTGACGCGGCAACCGCCGAGTCACCATCTCTCATTGCTTAGGTGCGATTTGAGCACTTTATCCAAACATGCCAAGGAGAAACAGAAGGAATGGCCGGATTTTTGGGCGGCGGGCAGAATGCCCGCGCCACAGTGGTCCGGGCATGTTGCCCGGATTCTTGGGCGGCTTCACCGCCCCTTCCGCGTTGTTGGGGTGGAGGCGGGGATTTTCAACCACTGAGGACACTGAGAACCACTGAAAACACTGATTTTAGAAACACAGGAAATCTTGTCTTCAATCAGTGGCCTCTGTGGTCATCAGTTCTGTCAGTGGTTTTCTTGGCCCGCATACGGCCTCACCCCGCGTTCTAAACCAAAAACATGACGTCGCTTTTCCCATTCCTCCCCTCCGCGCACCTCTGCGTGCTTTGCGCCTCTGCGGTAAACTCTTCCTCTTCTCCACGCTTGCCCCGCGTTGTCACGACCGCGACTACGAAGAGGAGCATCTTCACCAATAACTTTTAGCAGATAACCTATAACCGGCGCGCAGCGCCGCCTACGGCTTGGGAGCGCCGCCAAGCGGTGGCACCCACGGCGCAAAAGCGGGTTCAAGATAGAGCCCGAAGTCTGACAAGGCCGGGCACACCGGTGACTTGGTCACCCGGATGCGGACCTTGCTGGCGCGGGTTTCCGGCACGCGCCAGAGGTGGCAGGATCCGATCGATTCGGCCTTGGCCAATTCTTTCCATTGTCCGTCGAGCCAGGCATCCACGGCCACGCCCTCGAGCCGCAAGCCTAACCGGATATCCTCGCGCAACTGGATGAGATTAAAGGATTTCTCCCCGGCTAACGCGAGCTCCACTTCCGGCGTGGTGACGCTTTCATCACTCACCCAAGCGCTCCAGATATCATTATCCAGCAACTTCTCAGGGGCGTAGGCGGGCTCGTTGCCGCGGGAATTGCTGGCTTTGGCGGTGGCGTTGGCTGCGAGGTTCACGGCGAAGGTCTGGCGCAGATGCGCGCCGAGCTGTTTGAGGCTTTCCACATCATTTTCATGGAGCAGGCCACGCTTGTCCGGTGGCACATTGAGGTTGAGGGTGGCACCGTGACCGATGGAATCCAGATAGATCTGCATCAGGTTTTCGGGCGAGCGCGGATTCTCGTCGTCATGGAAGAACCAACCGGGCCTGATGGAGACATCAACCTCGGCCGGGATCCAGAGCTTGCCACCTAGCGTGCCGGCGTTGAGCCTGCCGGTGTTGACATTGCCGAAGCCTTCGCCGGGCGGAAAATCGATGGTGGCGCGGCACGGATCACCCGCATGGCCTTTTTCATTGCCGCACCACCGCACGCCGGGGCCCACGTCGGAAAAGATGATGGCATCAGGCTGGTTCTTCAAAACCATGTCCCAGGCGACCTGCCAGTTGTAGTAGGTCTTCGCGTCGATCCGGCGTTTACCACCCTTACCGCCGTAATAACCGCTGCCGCCATTGGCTCCATCAAACCAAACCTCGAAAAGCTTGCCGTATTGGGTTGTGAGCTCGCGGATTTGTTCGTGATAGACATCGGTCACATACTTGGGGGTGCCATAGTGCTCGCTGTTGCGATCCCACGGCGAGACATAGACACCTAACTCAAAATCGTGCTTGTTGCAGGCGTCGGCAAATTCGCGGACGATATCACCCTTGCCGTCCTTGTAGGGACTGGCGGACACATTGTGAGGGGTGGTTTTGGTAGGCCACAGACAAAAACCGTCGTGATGCTTGCAAGTGAGGATAACCCCTTTGGCTCCGGCCGCCTTGAGACTGGTGACAATTTGGTTAGCGTCAAACGCAGTGGGGTTGAATACCGCGGGTTTCTCCCCGCCAGACCCCCATTCCGCACCGGTGAAAGTGTCCACCGTGAAATGGCAGAATGCGTAAAACGGCCGCGCAGCGTGGGCGACTTGGGCAGGCGTGGGCGTGACCCCATGCGGGGCGGGAGGCGCCACCGCACCGCTGGCACTTGGAACGACCAGGCCGCACGCGAGCGCCATGGATAGACCGACGAAAAACTGAAGTTTCTTGTGCATGATGTGTTGGGGATGTCTTTGACTGCTAACCCATGCTTGAGGCGGGCTGGCACCGCAGATTCACCACCCCATACTCACCCATCACCGGCATCCTTTCAACCCCTAAAACCCACCGGCATGTACCAAGGTATAGCTATCCGATTTTTGCGATCGCCACCTAGTCTGTGACCATGAGTGAAAAAGCTCATCAATTTCCAACCGAAACTAACAATCGATACGCCAACCCCCATGAAAAGGAAGCCCAATAATCCGTTTACTGCCAAGGTTGTACCAGCACTCATCACCGCCGCCATGGGAGCCGTGTTTCCTGTTCACGCAGATACCCAGCAAGGCTACGGCAACCGGATAAATTCCAACGCAATCCCGGGCGCGGCAGGCGGTACCGGCAACGTCGGTTCCGCCGTCGCCCATCATACGAATCTTTCCCTCACAGGTGTGCCGCTCGACAGTGCCGCCGATATTAGGGCCCATGCCGTGAACGATTTTCTCAATCAAGCCGCCACCATCGGTGACCAAGGTGGTATTGGTGGTGCCGGTGGTGAGGGTTGCGGAGGCTTGACCGGTGCCACCGGTGCCTCGACTGCGGCTGCGGCGAATGGTTCCAACGGATCCAATGGCAGCAACGGCACTAACGGAACAACACTCGTGACTCCGGGCTTCAATGACGGAACTGATGGAACTGACGGTGCCCCTGGCGTCGATGGCCAGGCGGGCGTAACCCTCCCCGCCCCGGGGGCCGTGGGTTCACCTAACAATCCGCCAGCGGTTGGTGGGGCGGGATCCCAGGGCATGCCTCAATTACCGGCGGCCAACGGTGCAGCAGCGGCCAACGGCGGCAATGGGGCCAATGGCACCGCCCCCGGCACCACCGGGGCCAATGCCAGCGTCGTGTCAATCCCGGGATCTGCCGGGGCACCTGGCGCCAATGGCGGAGCGGGGCAAGACGGCACCCCGGGTGGCAACGCTCCAAACGATGCCCAAGTCGGACAAAGTGGCGGCAACGCCCTGAACAGCGCTGATTCCGGCAGCCCGGGCGACCTTGGTGCTCCCGGCAATTCCGGCGCTGCTGGCCTGAAAGGCAATACGGGGGAATTTGGCGCAACTGGCACCACCGGCGGCACCGGCGGCAACGCCACAACGTCCGGGACCTCAGGCGGTCCAATCGGGCTCGCCGCTCAAATTGGTGCCGATGGCCTCCCAGGTGCCAATGGCGGCGATGCCACGACGCCCGGCACCAGTGGCAGTTCCGGCACTAAGGGCGGCAACGGCACGGTCGTGGGCGGCAAAGGTCTGACAGGATTGACCGGCGTTACTGGCAGCAACGGCGGCGACGGGGGCACTGGCGGGATCGGCATCACCATCGGATCGGGATCCGTCGTGACCAACACGGCGCTCATCGAGGGCGGCAAAGGCAACGTTGGCGGAGCCGGTGGCCAAGGCGGCAACGGTGGTCAGGGTGGAACGGGAGGCGATGGCCAGGACGGCGGCAATGGCGGCAATGGCGGCAATGGCGGCCTCGCCGGCACCGGTGGCAACGGCAGCCACGGCGTGGCTGGCGGCAGCGGCGGCAATGGCGGCGTGGCTGCCAACGGTGGATCCGGTGGCAGCGGTAACACCGGCGGAGCTGGAGGCGGCGGCGGACAGGGCCAACAAGGCGGCACTGGCGGATCCGGCCAACAAGGCGGCAGTGGCAGCGCCGGCGGCACCGGCGGCAATGGCGGCACCGGTGCCAACGGTGGTACGGGAGGCAACGCCCAGGCGGGCGGCGCAGGTGGCATCGGCGGCACCGGCGGCAATGGCGGCCCGGGCATCGCCCTTAGCGATGGCAACGGCGGCGACGGCGGCGTGGGTGGGGGGGGCGGTGACGGTGCCACGGGTGGCAACGGCGGCGCTGGCAGCCAAGGCGGCACTGGCGGCCTCGGTGGCATTGGCGGCGCGGGCGGTTCGGGTGGTCTCGGTGGTCTCGGCGGCGACGTAGCCCGCGACGGTGTCGTCGACGAAGCCCCGGATCTGGTCGGAGATGTCCTCGCCCTCGAGCACCCGACGACGCTCGGCGTAGATCACGGTG
>JBAXPF010000068.1:0-15210 GCA_037132955.1 Verrucomicrobiota bacterium
CTATGGGTGCAGTCGGAGGGCTCGTTCCTCGCCTCCGCTACACCCTTTATTGTTCTCCATCTGTTTGTTCTTGATTGCCACAAAAAGAATCATGGCAGAACCGATTGCGGCAAATGGGAAACCAGCACCAAGACTGCAGCCGATCGCAAGCGAGGTGCCAGCCCAATAGGTCAGAAAGGTGATCGGTAGAATAAGGGGAAGAGCAAAGATCCAGAATGACACTTCAAAGATCTTTGAAATGGTGAGACATGATATGATTCCGGCAACGACTATAAGCGAGATGAAAATCCAAGAAGGAATGAGCATACCTATATCTATCGCACCCCTTAGACCAGTCTCCATCGCTGCTAGACCGCCCAGAAGTTCTTTCGATCCTGGTGAAATAAGGTCTTGGAATCCCCAACGCTTGAGCGCCACCTCAGCAGGCACAAACATCCACGGGAGCCAAAGTGACAAGAATACGATTATGGTCCCGAATCCAGACACTGCTAGCCAGTTACGTTTGATCTGCATATTTGCCATTATTTTGGAGAACGTTTTATTCACGAACGCGTTCGGTTTGCACCATTACACGAACGGGTTCGTGTTCCAGTAGATACCGAACCCGGAAGCACGGACTTCGTCCACCGACGCCCGGAGTGTCGTTTCACGGCCCATGGTCTATCACCCACGATGCTGGCTGGCGAGCGAATTGAAAAAGAAATTTATTTTGGGAGGGCACCCTTCCAGAGGTTCCTCTGTCTCCTGTCCCCTGTCTCCTGTCTCCTGTCGTGAAGAGAAAGACCTCCCGCAGGATGCGGGAGGAGGCACCCTGGAAGGGTGCGCCACCCGAAGTCACCCCATCAGAATTCGCGGGCCAGGCGGGAGACGTGGTGGGTCAGGTCACGCGAGAAACGCACGGAGAAATGAACTTCCCATGCAGCAGCGACGGCATCCAAGAGCGGTTCTGAGGCGGATTCCTCGCCGGTGAGGTATCGCTGGATAACACGGCGCAGACGGGTGTAGTTGGGTGGATTGTGGCGCGAGTAGTAGGCTCGCATGACAATGGTGGCCAGGGCGTTCTCACCTTGCTTTGGGTCATCGAGGATTTTCCGGTCTTCGGCGGTGATGCGCTTGCCGCCTTCTTCACCCGCGACACCGGAGCGGATCCACTCCACGATGTCCTTGTGGTTGACTTGCTGGGTTGGCGGGCGGGACTCCTTGGGAGCGAGCGAGCCGGAGGATTCGGGTGGCGATGAGATGGAGAGCAGGGTGCCGCCACCTAACAATAGGTCCAGGCTGATGCGGTCGAGGGTTTTATCCACTTTGTGACTCCATGAATCGGCGTTGTGTTCGGTCGGCCTGGCCCCCATGAGCACGCGACGGGCGATGGCCGTGGCAGTGCGGTGGTAGGATTCGCTCTTGGCTGCGTGGAACTCGACCGGCGCAGAAAGCTTCTTCTCCAGAGCGGAGATGTCAGCAAATAGCTCGTCAAAGGTGGTTTTCATAAGCACCCCGTCATCCCTCACGCGATCAGCGTGACGAGCACCGTTTTCGTGATAGGCACCCCATTGCAACGCACATCCCATGACGAGGAGAGCGAGGAACTGCCGACTTTCCTCACATAGATCTTGCCGCTGATCTCGAAGCTCAGGTCGGGCTTGGAGTCAAGATCGACCGCACCGGGAAAATCCAGGATCACATCGCCGAGGTGGACTTCGGCGTGTGCGACAAAGCCGGTGGTCTGGATATTGACATAGTGGACAAAGGCACTGATGACCTCGCTTTGCTCGGTGATAACCGACCCAGCCGCGGTGGTTTCCAGACCGGCAATATACCCCGCCGGACGCACCGTGTTGCGCCAGCGCAGGGTGATGGGTTCGGCATTGAGCCCGGAAGCAATAAGTCGCTTGGCTAGACGCGTGAGCTTGGGGGCAATGTTGCGGGGGAGGCGCATGAGGGATGAAGAGTTAGAGGTTATCAGTTATCAGTTATTGGGAAGAGGAAGAAGCGACCATTCTTAGTCTTTACCAATGACTATTGACCATTGACCCATCATCCAACCACCATACACGGCTCATCGGGGCGTTGTGGTGGAATGACATAGTCTTGTGGAAGGATTCCGGGGGAATCCGGGGCTGGCTCGGCGATGGCTTGGGAGGCTGAGGAAAGGTCATCGGCTTCCTCGTCGGGCGTGGTGGCATCGTCGATGCCCGAGATGGCGGGTGGTTCGGTTTCCTCGGTGAGCAGTTGGGTGAGCTTGAGAAGGCGGCGGCAGGCTTCACGCTGGACGACGGTGGGCTGGTAATCCTTGCCCCACAGGTTTTCCGGGATGCAGGCTTCGCGCATGCGCAAGACCACATCCGGGCGGTATTGCGCCGGGCGGATGGTGAGCGGAGTGGTGAGCCACACGAGTTCCTCGCCTGTGAACATGCCATCGATCAGGGTCTTGTCGCCGGATGCGTAATAGAGGCGGTGGGCTTCGGTTAGGTGGGAGATGGTGCCGATGGCCACGCGTCGGAGTTCCCCGGCTTCCGCCTCATCGCTGCCAAGTTCTGCGGCGGCGGCGCGGTAGGTGGTGGAGAGGACAGTGAGAGCCTTTTCCGTGGCGGTGATGGCGTCGCCGATTTTTTGGATCTCGGCCGACTGTTCCTTGGATATCTCACAGCCCTTTTGGATGCTTTCCAGTCGGAAGCGGTGGGCATTGAGCGTGCTCTCATGGCTGGCCATGTTCAGCTCCATGACAATGAGCGTGCGCGCGCTCTCGCGGGTGTTCTTGTCTTCGAGGAGTTGGCGCAGTTCGAGAATGCGGTTGGCGACGTAAAGCCGATCCGATGCGGAGCGGATGGATTGGAAACGGAAGGGCGTGAGGATGGCGGCGATGTGTTCCTCATCAAGTGCCTGGTGGATGGAGAACTGCGGCAGACTGTCAAGCGGCTTGACGGGATCTTCCGATGGCGTTGATAGAGGATCGGAGATTGTGGATCGTGGATCAGAGGAAGAGTCAGCCGCCGACTCGACAGGAGATTTCAATTTTGAGATTTGCGATGTCAGCGAAGCGGACCGGCGCGCCTTTTTCCAAAACTCCTTGGCGGCTTTGAGGTCGGATTTGAGATGCGACTCAGGCACTCCGAGGGTGGCGGATAGATCCGACCACGACCACGCCTTGAGATCATCCGGGGATGCGCCATCGCCCCACAGCGGGGCGAGCTTGTAAAGCCGGCGGATGACGAGCCACGGACGGCCCTGCCCGGCGAGCGCCAGGTGCCATGGGATGACTTCGTGGTCGCGCAGATCAAAAGCTGCGGAGAGTCCCTGCCAATCCTCGATCAGCCACGGCGGCGCATCCTCCGCCGGGGAGTATTCCAGCGACTTTGGCGGCGGGCGGAAAAGGTCAGTCATGGCAGTAGTGATCAGTTAGAGCCGGAAGAATCCGATTTGTCCAATTTGTCCGATTTGTCCGATTTGTCCGACTCGTCCGACTCGTCCGACATGTCCGACCGCTTCTTCTTTCCCAGTCTTCTGTCCTGTTCCTTTGGTTCGGATCCCCATCTCGGCCGGGCGATGCCCATGCGATCCAGGGCGGAGTTGATGGCCAGGCGGGTCTCCCGTGCTTCCAAACACACACGAACCACACGGGTGCCGGTGCGCTTTTGTTGGATGCGGGACATGGTGAGTGAAGCGTTAAATCCCAAGCACTAAATTCTAAACGATGAGGAAGACGCGAAGGGAAGGTGAGGCGTGAGCATATTCTTGGCTTTGTTTCGGATTTGGAATTTTGGATTGAGTGCTTTCAGCAGACTGTCCCATCGAGGTAGGCGCCATCCGGCAGCAGCGTAAGTCCGGATTGGCCGGTGGCTGGATTGGGGTAGCCCGGAATGGCGAGGCGGAATGGATAATCATGGGAGAACGGCGGTGCCTCGTTACAAGTGAGGGCAGGCACCGCCAGCACGCCATGGCCGATGACGGCATAGACCCGCCGGAGGTATCGGAAGATGATGACAGGTTCATCGAGCATGCGGTCCTGCGGTAGTGCCAGCAACGGCTCGGGGATGCCGATCGTTTGGAGCGCCAGCTCGCCGCGCAGCTTCAGTCCATGATGGACAGTGGAATTCGGGTTGCCGATGATAGCGATGACGAGATTGCACCATTCGACCTGGGCGCGTGGCAGGGCAGGGATTACCTGGGAACCGGCGACGACACGCGGGAAGTAGGCGGAGATGGCCACTTCGTTCTCCGAATCCTCCACCGGGGAAATGTTGACGTAGCGTGTGCCATCGCCAGTGTCATTGCGGAGTTTGGAGGTCCATGATTCGGCATCCGGGTCAGAAGTGAGGCAGGTGATGCGCTGGGTGCCGCATTGCCAATCGACTTCGCCCAATACGATGGGAGCCATGGATGGCGGCGAGAGAAAACCGATGGATTCTTGCATCCAAGTGGACTTGAGCCGCATGGTGCGGACCATCACCTCGCCGGATTCATTGGCATCGTCGCCCTCGATGGTGACATAGAAGAAGCGGAAGCACGACCATTGGCCGGTGTGGGCATCCGCAAATCGCACCACGAGGATATGGAATCCGCCGGCGGCAATCCGCGATGGGACGCGGGAATGGCCATCGGCGAATGCGGCATCCGGGAAGCCGATGGAGATTTCATATTCGGCCTCAATGTTAGGCTCGGCCCCGGTGAAGTTGTGTCCGGATGGAGCGGATTTCTTGCGGGCATCGGATAGAGTGATGCCCGCCTTGGCCAGAAACACAGGGGCGGGCACGCCGCGGGCGGTACCCGGACCCGTGAAGGGCATGCCGTCACGCCACGCAGGATACAGCGCCACCTCCGCTTCGTGAATGGTCCATGGAGTAAGGAGCGTCTGATGCATGATCTTGGTTTAGGATTTTAGTTTTCTGCTTTCAGCTTTCTGCTTTCAGTTTTCTGTTTTCAGCTTTCACCCCTCACCCTCCCCATGGCACAGTAAGTCATCAGATCGGTCATGGTGCCGAAGAGCCCCTTGTTGCCGGTGTCGGCAGCGGTGCCACCGACATTGCCACGGGCATCGATCTCTGAAATCATGGCTTCGATGAACGTGAGTGAATCGCGGCGCGCGGCGGGGTCTGAACTAAGCGAAAGGGCGCGGGTGCGGATAGAGACGGGTTGCGCGCCACCGATGAGAATGTGGGCGGCCTTGGCCACAAGGTAGCCCCAGGTGTCCGGGTTGCCGGGCGCGGCTTGTAGGACATCGGTCGTGGCGCCCATGAGCAGGGACGGCACCTGTCCCATGCGCACCACCGTGCGCAGCGCGGCGTCAACCTGGGCATCCGCTACATCGAAGCCGGTGGCAGTATCGCCCTCGTCACCGACAAGTGCGCGGACGGCTTCATGGAAATTGGAGAGTGCGTAAACTGACATCGGTTAGGTAGGGAGTGACCGCCGGCCGCGCCGGGTTGATTTCTGATTCAGGATTCACCCAACTGGATTTTTCCCATGACCTGCCTGGCAAGTTTCCTGAACTCCTTGCACTCATGGTATCTCCGGTTCCCGCGCTTGAGGGCGAGTGATCCGCTGCTGGTGCCGAGCCCCACAAACTCGCCGAGATGGATGACGGCCAGCTCCGGCCGCAAACTGCGCTGGGCAAGCACGGCCAGGCACCGTGCATCCACCTCCGGCCGTTTGCTGGAATGCGCGCGCTTGATGATGCGGTTGATAGGGATGCCGGTGACTTGGGACACCGCGCTGAGTAATTCGCGATCGGTCATGGAAGTAGGTTGATGGGTCAAAAGCGGAACAGGCAAATGATCGGTGTATAGCGCACGTTGTGCAAGGCAAAACTATGAAAAGACAAGGGTTAAAGGTTATCAGTTAAAGGTTATTGGGGAAGATACAGAGCAAGAATGATCCCATCCGTCCCATCCGTCCCATTCGTCCCATTCGTCCCATTCGTCCCATCCGTCCCATCCGTCCCATCCGTCCCATCCGTCCCATCCGTCCCATTCTTCTCTTCCCTCTCCCCAAAACCCTCTTGACGCGCCCCCGGAATCATGCGTGTATATCCGCGCGTGGTTGCTTTTGCTTGCAATCATGTCTTGTGTGAAACGCCTCGGAGCTGCGAGTGTAGCACCGGGGCGTTTCCTTTTGGCCCCACCTATTTTGCAAGGTGGCTGCGCATGGTTTCGTGGTTTTCATCGCACATGCGGCTGAGGAATTCATCGCGGATTTCGATCTGTCTGATGCGGCTTTCCATGAGCATGTGGCCGACGGTGGCGGCGGCTCCGGACACGGTGATAATCATGCCCACGGTGGCCACAACCATGGGCCATGATATCTGGCCTTTGGTGGAGAGTTTTTCCACGGCCTTGCCCAGGTTGTCGCTCTGCTCCCGGATGGCGGACCAGATGGCGGCTTGCTCGCGCTCGGTGCGTGATTGATTCTCCTTGGATTCCTTGATGAATCCATCGAGCGTGGCAGCGACTCCGGCGACCTGCTTTTCGAGGTCGTTGTAGTGTTCCTGGGTGACGGATAGCGAGCGTGGTGGGCGAGGGGAGGCCATGGTTACTTCCGGTTCTTGGAATCGAGGTCCCGCTGCATGAGTCCGGCATGCGCGGCGTAGCGGCGTTGCAGGCCGGCAACAGACGGCCACAGGCGGCGCATTTGCAGTTGGTAGGAGGGAAGGCGGGCGATGCGTCCCGCGGCGATGTCGTCACGGGACCAGACGAGTTCGCGTCGGCGGTCATAGGGTGAGAAAGCCGTGCCGCGGTTGAACGAGGTGGAAAGCATGACGCCCTGCATGTGGTTAGGCAAATTCAGGACACCGGGATATGCCCGCACGGTGTCGCGGGCGAAGCGCGGCACGGTGCGGGTCTCATAGACTTTAAGGGCGGCTTCCCATGGAACCCGGATGTCCTTGACGCGGACCAGCGCGGCACGGGCGGCGGCACCGGTTTTTCCCGCGACGGATTGCAGGCGCGCGACCTGCGGCGCAGGCAGCACGCCCGACCAATCAGCGGCGATTTGGTTAGGGGTGTTGTAGCCGAGATCGTAGCCGATGCCAATGGTGATACCGGAAGCACCGGGAGGCACCTCCGGGTGTTGGAGAGTGGCATTGTATTCGGCCATGCCACCGGTCTCATAACGGATGATCAACTCCCGCGACTCCGGGGAAATGCGCAAGTCCCCCGCAACCAGCGGCGCCGCTTGGGCGACGGCACACCACGCCAGCCCGTAAAGCAGCATTGTAGCGGCGGTCTGCGACCGTCGCTGGCCAAAGCATCGCGCATTGCTAGATTCACACATGGCGGTTACCGTGAAAAGCAGAGCGCGGCGGCAATGAGGGCGGCAATGATGAGTGCAATGTAAGTGGCGAATTTCTGTTGGAGAGTCAACGCGGCCCATCCGTCCTGAAACTCGTGGTTGCCGAAACTATTGACGGTGGGCCAGAGCAACATCCAGACGAAGGTGGCGGTGAGGCTGGCCCCGATGAACTTGGAGAAGCCCTGCAGGTAATTGGAGATGGTGGGCAGGACCAAGAGGACAAACCGGCTCTTGCCAAAAAGGGCGGAGACATAGTCGATGAGTCCGCCTAGCACAGCAAGGCCGAGACCGATGAGGATGAATGCGGTGATGTCGCGCCAGTTGGTATGGAGGGTTTTGAGGAACGAATTCATAAGGTTGGGGAGTTTTAGGTTGGATGTTATTGGTGACGGGGTGGATGGGATTTATGGAGAGATTACGGGAAGGCGGGGGAGGTAGAGTTTGAGGGCGATGAAGGCGATGGCAATGATGGCGAGGAACCAGATGCAGCCCTTGATGTAGCGGCCCACCGCGGCGCTTTTCTCGGCCTTGTCCTTGGCGGCGGTGAGCTTGGTGATGTCGCCGTTGAGGCGGAGCACCTCGGCGGATAGATCGGCGTGCTGGAGGCGCAGCACGCCCGCCTCGCTGTCCTTGGCATTGGCACGGGAGACGAGATCATCGAGTTCGGTTTCGAGCGCGGCCCGCATTGCCTGCTGCGTCAAGGCGGTGGAATTGGCGGCGGCGGCCTCCTTTTCCAACAACTGGTTGCGCTCGGTGAGAGTCGTGAGGGTCAGCCACAGGTCATTGAGTTCCTTTTCGGAGGCGGATTTCTGTTGGGTGAGTCGTTGGGCCTCGGCGGTGGCGGCTTGCAGGCCGGTGCGCAGGGATGTGGCTTGTTGGGAGAGGGCATTGACCTGGCTTTCAAGCTTGGCGCTGGTAGCCCCGCTGGAGTTGCTGGCCCGCCGATAGGACTCCACTGCCGGAGCGACGGCGGCAGCCTTGGCTGGCGCGGTTGGCACCGTCCCCGGCGGTGGCGGGCGGTAGGCACAAGAGGCGGCGAGGAAGGCGAGACACGACAAATGCAGGATGCGCATGGCGGCGGGTGAGGTTAATTGTTGAGCTTGACCCACTTGACGGGAAACTGCCGGACACAGATATGGACATCATTGTTGCCCACGATACACAACTGCCTCAGAACTCCGGGAGTGCCCGTGATTCCACCCTCAGCGGCAGCGAAGGCTGGCTGGCCGGAGCCCTTCACGACAGTCCAGTCCGTTAGCCCCACCGGGGTGTCGGCATCGCTGTTGACGTAGGCGCAGTAGTTATAGTCCGTGTAGGCCGGATTGATCCACCACTGGTTAAACATCTTTTGCACGATGGCGGTGCCCGGCACGGAATCGAGTCCGTTGCTCCAGTGAAAATCGCCGGTCAGATCATCCACAAACGCGCACTCACTGGCCACATCCGGGGTGAGCGTGCCGGAAATGATCAGGCTGGCAGGAACGCCATTTTCAGGCGCGCCTTCGAAGAAGTTTCTGATGATGGGGGCCGGGGCGACCGAACTGGCGTCAAACACCAATGCCCAATCCTCGGCATTGCTGGGAACACCATCGGGGCTGAGTGCCCATAACGTGCCGTCATCGGATTGGCAGATCAACCGGCCCAGGGCTGCGGATTGCGAGAGCGCCAGGCGGGCATACGAGCTGGCTACCCTAACCAAGGAGAAGACAGTGCCATTTGCGGGAACCGGAATATAGGCAGGATTGGAAAACTCGCTGGGCATGAGTGAGGAGAAGATGAGCGAAGTGTGCGTGCGGGATTGTGCTTGTCAAATGTTTTGCAATGCGCAACATCCATTTCATGCACTCCGGCACTATCGAATGGAATGGCAGCGATTTATCCCGCATTGGAAAACCCAAACTGAGCATCCGGCGTCAGGCCGACCCACCGGGCCCGGCCTGCGCGACGCGGATGTTGGTGACACTGGCGGTGACGGTCGAGCTTGAGGCGCTGGACACCGGCACGCTCCAGGCGCGAGCGGAATGGCTGGCTAACAGCATGCGGGTGGCGGAGGGGATTTTGCGGGTGAGCAGCGGCAGCGGGCACACGCTCTCATGGCTGGCGGTGCCGGGAGAAGCCAACCTCGCGGAGGTGATTTCCGGCAGGACCAACTCGGTCGAGTTGAGTTTCAGCGCAGTGGAGAACCACGGGTCGGCGGCGCTGGCGGCACTGACCGGCGCGAGCTTCACGCCCGCGGGGACGAGCACACCACTGGCGCTGCATGCCATACGGGATATGAAGGAGGACGTGCGCACCGCCCGCCATGCGGAGCGCAACGGGGCGCGGAGTGCCACCACCACCACGCTATCCTTCACCGCACGGGTGGCACAGGCAAATCCTGCGGAATCCCTGGCCACGCGCCTGGCGTATTTGCAAGGGCAGGCCGCAAGCGTCAAGTCACTTGACGCCCGCGAAGGGGTGCTGGTGTTGGGAAGCATCAACCGGATTGTGCGGGTGACCGACTTTTCCCCGGCTCTCGACGAGCGGCGCGGGGTGCTGGACGTGACGGTGCAGTGTTATTCCATCACACTGCCGGACTCCGGCACGGCGGAATGCGTCTATGACATCGATACGCGGCTGGACGCGGGCAGCGGTGAAGAGGTACTCAGCCTCAAAGGCAGCATCGAGGCGGAGAGTCGGAGCCTTGCCCTGGCAAAGTTGGATACGCTGCGCACGGCACAACAAGGGACGGGAAAACGGGTGTCGGCCTATTCCACTCAAGACAAGATCATCGCCGGGTTTGACACCAACGGCGTGTCGGGTGGCGATTGGAGCGGCGGCCTGAGTTTCACCCTCGAAGTGCGACAGGCCCGCAGCGGCGGTCATCACACATTGCGCATCTCGACACAGCAGGACGTCCGCAGCGGCATGCGCTGGAACTACTCCGGCACAGTGCAGGCAATCGACGCAGCCACGGCGCTCGCCACGGCGCGCGCGATCGCGGCGGCGGCGAACCATCCGGTGCTGGTGCGCTCTGAGGAAACCATCGAGCAGTGCAGCGACATCGATACCCCGGCCACGATGGTTTTCACAAAACTTGACTTCACCTACGAATTTGAGGGCGCGAGCGATGGCTTCATCAGCGGCGAAATCACCACCGAGACAGTGTCGCCGCAGGCTGGCGAGTGGCGGCGCACGATTTCCGGGTTTCTCATCGCCTCCAGTGCGGCCGTGGCGGAGGCCCGTCTAACCACAATGCTCGCCGGCGAGAGCATGTTGGAAGGAACCCGCCGGGTGAGCGAAATCTATCTGGACGCAAGCGGCAGCGATGCCACGCCAAGGCGCACAGCGCTGCGACTCGACTTCACCTGCGGCGTTCGCGATGCCCGGACCTTCGCCGCAGTGGAATTCACCGACTCGACGGAGAACGACATCTCCACCATGCGGCAGACGCGGGAAGTGAGCGGGGCACTCTGGAGCGATACCGAGGCGCACGCGGAGGCCGCTCTAACGGCTCTCATCGCGGTCTTGTTCGGAGCCACGCCACCGCAGCGGGTGCGCAAGAGCCATGCAAAAATCCAGTGGGCGGCCGCAGGCACGGTCAACACCGTGGCCGCCACCGGCGGCGGAGGCGCGCAATGGATCAAGCTGGATTTCTCGCTGGGCAAAACCAGCGGGCTTACCGGCGTGACGGGTTACGATCTATTGGAGGCGTCTTTCTCCATGGAGCGCACGGGAGCGCTCAACACGACCGTCATCACCCCCATCCCGTTCGGCCGCCCGGTGGCCCAGACCGAGACCGGGTATCTGCCTGGTAGAATCGCCATCACCGCCAATGCCAAGGCCATCAACCTGGCCACCGCACGCGCTTGGGTGCAGGCAAAGCGCGCCCTGGCCACCGCCGTGGGAACCACCGGCACCACCTGTCACGAGACCGAACAACCTCGCGAATCCAGCGCTCCCGAATATGCCCCCTTCGATGGCAGCACGCCTCTCTTGTGGAGTTTCTCCGGCAGCTACGGCTGGACCTACACCGGCACTGTCCTCGATGGCCTCTGGGCCACCGACCTATAGCGTGGCTGCGGCGTCCCGCCGCAGGCCGTAGCTGCGGCTTCCAGCCGCAGTCTTCCTCTTACATCTTCTCCTACAGCAGTCTTCTCTTACGTCTCCTCCGCCTCCCGCCTCAGTCCGCTTCCCTAACTACACGACCACCCTCTTGAATTCGTTTCGGATTTAGAATTTATGATTTTGAATTTTCTCACCCCAGTCCCGCCTGTCTTGCCAACTCACCCATCACCCCCATAAACACGGCGGCAAATGTCGGGTCTTCCCCAGCACGGGCGAAGCAATCGTCGATAGTGAACGAGCTGCCATCCGCGAACCTGGCAATCGCCACCACGGGCTTATCCGGGTAAGGGGCGACGACTTCAAGCGCGAGCAGGGGCGTGTCCTTTTCCGACACGCGGTGAAGTTCAAGCTCAAGCCCTGCAAGGGTGGCGTCGAACGTCTGGTCTTGCACGCTGATTCGCGCGGCGAGTTCGATGCTTCGCTCGATGCCCCCCGCCGCGAGCAAGTCGCTGCCATTGTAGGGTTTCATCGCGTAGAGCAACCTGCCCGGTGTTGGAAATACAAGGATGCAGGAAGTGACCCACAGGCCGTTGAAGTCTGCTGCTGGGATCGGGGTTGGGTTGGGTATCATATTTCTTTGTGTTAGGAGAATGTTAGTGGCTAGTAGCCGCCTTTGAGGTCAACCAGGCACCATGTATAGTTGATGTATTGTAGTTTGATCCAATACCGCTTTCCGCTGGTCATGCTTATCGGTGTGCTCACGTTGCCAAAGGTGCTGGGCACTGTGATGCTGGAAAACGACAGGCTACAACTTCCGTAACTGCAATACAGCAACACCTCGAACTCGTCGCCGTCATAGAAAGCGCCTGACGGTGGGTTGAGGGTGAATGACCCGCTTGAAGACGGATAGAACTTCTGCCGCCTGCCGTTGGAATCGCTGGGGTAGAACGAGCTATACTGCATCCCTGCGTCGTAGTATCCTTTGTCTGTCGGTGACACCATCGTTTCCCATGACGCTCCGTTGTAGCGGCGGATATATGGCACCGGAGATTGGTATTTGATGGTCGTTCCAAAGGTGGCACTTGCCGCGCTGCCCATCACCAGCACCTCGTAGAAGTAACCCGTTGATCCACTTGGGTCCGTGAAGGATACCGACGAATTCTTCACGACGTATTTGCCACCATTCGCCGCCTGTTGCGAACCGCTTGCCGTAGTCCAGCCAGTGTTAAGTGAAAGGGTTTCCCATGACGCTCCGTTGTAGCGGCGAACCACGGGGACGGGGGAAGGGGTAAAACCGGTGGCACCGCCAACTGTGACGGAACTCGATAGAACCATCACCTCATATAAGTCGCCCGATGTTGCCGAATAGGGATCAGTTACCGAGGTGGTGTAATCACACGCATACCGACCACCCTTCACGGCAGTAAAGCTACTGATCTTGTATTCCCACGGAACCTTGACAGGAATGGTGTTCCATGAACTTCCGTTGTAGTATCGGGTGATAATGTCCGAGGACTGGAAGTAACTCGCTCCCCCAATTGTGCAAGCCGTCGAATTACCGAACACAATGCACTGATAAGAAAACCCTGACATTGGGCTTGTGGGATCGGAAACCGTGCAACCATAGTCCAACAAGTATCGCCCACCGTTCTCTGCTACGAAGGACGAATAATTCGTTTTGTAGGTCCAGAGGCCATACGCTGGAAGGGTGACTGTTTCCCACGAACCACCCGTGTAGCGCCGGATGATCGCCTGCGAGGACGTGTAATAGGTCGTGCTACCAACCATCGCACCATACATCGTTGATCCGCCAACGACCGTCACGCAGTAGCTATCACCTGGCGAAGCAGATGAAGGATCGCTCACCGTCACCGAGTTTCCACTTGGATACACAGTGTAGTCGCCGCCCACTACTGCCGTGAAGTTGCTGCTCTTGTATTGCATCGGAATGTTGCTTTGGGCAACCGTTTCCCACGAACTGCCACCCGTGCAACGCCTGACATATTCCTGTGCCGACTTCGGATATACCGTCCCGCTGACTGTCGTGGTGCTCATGTCCCCGACCACCCGAAACTCGTAAGTGTCGTTCACGGTGGAGCTGGGCTCAGTGATGACCACCCCCCCGGAAGGATTGATAAGGTATCGGCCGTTCTTCTCCGCTGTGAAGGATGACGTTTTCACTTCCCAGTATCCTGCCGCTTGCAGTTGCGCCCTGCTGGTCGCCTTTGAGGTAGAATCATTAGCCGGGAATTGAATGACATTAGGCACCACGCTCCAAGAACTGTTACCAGTGCAACGCATCACCACTGGCACGCCCGTCGGGGAGTAGTAAGTGTCTGTCCCAACCGTCACAGGATAGGTGTTGCTGGCAAACATAATCAACACCTCCACGGTGTCGTTGGTAGTTGCCGTTGTGGGCGGGGAGACGCTAAGGCTGGACCCGCTGGAATACACCTTGTAGCGCCCCCCCGCTACCGCCGTGAACGAGGACGTTTTGATTTCCCACAGGTCATCCCACGCGGGGGCCGCGCCGTTCGTGCCTGTCCCTGTCATGCGCAGGAACTTCCGAACCGCCGACGTGTTGGGCGAAAGCAATGTCGTGGTGTCCGTGTTGCTTTGGTAGGGCAGGGCACCAAGGAGGGTTGAACTGTTGCCCCCTACCAGATTCGTCGTCTTGCCAACTGAGTCCGCAACCCGTGCGACTGTATTCCAACTGCTACCGTTGTGGTAGCGGACAACGGGAATTGACGATGCGCCATAGGTGGTGCCACCAATGGTCGTTGAGTATGCTGCCGCCGTCACATACACCAAATAGGTGTCGCCCGTGCTACCGTCTGTTGGATCGGAAACCGTGACGGGCGATGGTGAGGGGTTGACCGAATACGCCCTGCCTTTCTCTGCCGTGAAGCTGGAACTTCTGTCTGTCAACTTTGGGGCAATGGGTTCAAGTGTGACCCATTGTGTGCCGCCGTTGTTGTTCCGCAATACTACGGGGCAGTTTGCTGTTTCACGATAGGTCTTGCCGTTGATAGTGGCACTTGCCGAACCGTTAGCCAGTGACACCAAGAAGAAGATCAGGTCATTCATTGTGCCTGATGGCAGCGTCACAGCGATATTTCCAGTCCCACAGTTGACATTGTATGCCCCACCGGAAACCGCCGTGAAATTGCTGGTCTTGGTTTCCCACATTCCCCCAAAGGTTGACCACGTTGGGGACGCGCCGTTGCTCCCTGTTCCTAACATTCTAAGGAACATGGGGACGGTTGAAGTGTTGGGGGACAGCAGGGAAGTCGTGTCCGTATCGCTTTGATACGGGATAGCCCCCTTGAGCGTGGTGCTGTTGCCCCCTATCAAGTTGGAGACTTTGGTTAGCCATGTTCGCACCCATGACTTGAAGTTAAAGCCGGTCATGGTTGCAATCAGGCCGCCCGCTGAAATCTTCCATGGCATGACATCCGCATCACCCACCGTGGTCAGACTGGCGGCGGGCAGTACCCCACTGATTCCATCCAAGGAAGGAGGGAAGGATTCCGGCTTGTCGGTGATACTCTCCCACGAATGGTCATGCGCGGCCGGAGGGAAGGCGAGCGGCTTGCCGGTGACTTCCTCCCAGGTGTTGGCCGTGTGGGAATGCTCCGCAGGCGGGAAGGCAAGCGGCTTGTCCGTGACATCCTCCCAACCAGGTGCCGCGTGCGTATGCTCCGCAGGCGGAAAAGCAATCGGCTTGCCTGTGACATCCTCCCAACCCGGCGCAGCGTGGGAATGTTCCGCAGGTGGGAAGGCAAGCGGCTTGCCGGTGACATCCTCCCAACCGGGCGCAGCATGCGTATGCTCCGCAGGCGGGAAGGTGAGGGGTTTGCCGGTGACGGTGCCCCAGGT